>JARKQC010000240.1 GCA_029974985.1 Bacteroidota bacterium
CGTTTGCAAATAGCGGGAGAGATCTATGATCACGACATAAAGAAAGTTGTTCAGGAACTTTTAGATTATGGAAAGGAGCTATTTAAAGAAAAAGAATTAAATCCTAAATATTTCCCTATTGAATTAAAGCATGAAGATTATGAAGGCGTGATCTATGAAAGTGACGGAAAAAATTACAATGGTTATGTGATATTAGATGAATGAAAATTCTCATAAAATCATTATTCTTCTTTCTGGTGTTTTTTATGCCTCAGTAATCGTGCTAATTTTCCTTTTTTCAGTTATAAATATTATTATTTCCCGTTGAAGTCGGTGTTTGATCGGGTATTGATCCTGTTTATCTGTGGGTATCATGTTTTTAGTTTCCTTAGGCATGATACCATATTTTTATAGTATCAAGAGAAATTTCATACTTTTAGGGGGAGAATTATATCAGGAGAAAATACCGGTATTATATTCATTTAGTGCTATAGCTTCTGTTGTTCCGGCAATCTTTGCAATATATAAAATATATAATCGTTAAAAACAGGTTATGCATATGAAAACACATATTGTTAAACCAAATAGAATAGTTGAGGGGTTAGGTGCCTACATAACCGAGTTAGATTCGTTTAGACCTCCTATGAAGTTTGGTGTTAGTCCTCTATCTTTTACCGGGACTTTAGAATTACTATTTAAGCAACGCCAAAAATCTTATTTTTTCAAAAATAACCATGAACTAAAACAGAAGGTTTCGAGAGAGATGCATAATTTTAGGACTGATACTAATGTGGATTCTAAAGAAACGATAGTTACTCTTACGTTTTTTTTCATTGTTTCATTTTTTATACTGGCAATTACTATTGGAATAACGGATATTTATTCTCTCAGTATAGGTCAAGGTAGTTTAATATTAGTCGTGGTTAGTTTACCTCTTTTGTATTTATTTTTTTCATATGCCGTCATGAACCGGAGAAGAGTTTTAGGGGAAAGACATGATGAAGAGCTAAAAAGATCAGTTCAATCCTTAATTGATTTTGGAGTTCAATTCGTCAAGAACAACGATTTAAATCCCGATATATTCCCCATTAAGTTACGACATAATGACTATGATGACTTGATCTATGAAAAGAAGGGTAAAAATAATTATGTGGGATTTCTGAAAAAATGAAACCAAATAAAAACTTAATCATAGTGTTTTTGATATTATTCTATCTTGTAGTCATCCAGAGGGTAATTATTTTATATCTCTTCCCGAACACGGGTATCAACAATGCTCTCAGTCAACTACAGCAAGAAACCCTGCCTTATATGGTAATAATAAAAGTAACACTGCTTTTAATTGCTTTGAGCATGATACTGGTGTTTTTTCTTCTTAAGAAAGATTTAGGAGTAGATGGTTTTCCTATTCCTAAGGATGTGTTTATTTTATTGATTTTAATTATGTCTGCAATTATTCCAACAGTAGCTTTATTGAATATCTTTTAACCGGGGACATCTTATTTTCTTCATTACTCCTCATTTATGGCATAGTATTTACCACTGTTATTTATGTTATGGAAAATTAAATCTAAAAAAATTCACTATGGGATTGTCCCATTTTGTCTATTTTTTTAGGTGGATTTATGTGGGGTTTTTTTTGTTTGATTTGAGTTTTGTTGGTTTTTTTTACAGTTGAAGGTGTCCTTCAACGTTTTTTTGTATTATTGTCGTTGGTTTTAGTGTTATTTATGGTTTTTGGTGTTGGAGGTGTTGTTTTTTTATATTTAACAGGTTTTTTTTGTTTTTATTGTGGTTTTAGGTGTTTTTGTATGATTTTTATGTTGTGGGCTATTGTTTGTAGTGTTAGTTCTGTTTGTGCTTTTTTGGTGGTTTTTCTTTGTATTCCGGGGAATTTGCGTGATTTTTTGAGGATGGCGAAGTAGGTTTCGCCGGTATGGAATCTTTTTTTGTAAGTTTGTTTTCCGAGATCTGAGTTGTAATTTTCGCTCATTTTGATTTTTAAGGGATTTGCTGTGCGGAATATTTCTCTTTTTATTCCTTTGTAACATTCCTGGCTGTATATGCAATTTTTACATTGTTTTGTGGAGTATACTCGGTATGGTTTGTTATTTATTCTTCGATTGTTTTGATATTCCAGTATTTGGTTTTCTGGGCAAATATAAGCATCTGTGTACCAGTTATATTGGAAATTATGTTTTCTGTATCTGTTTTCAGATTTTGGGTGTTTGGTTTTTATGTTTTCGGTTCTGTCAGGCATGATTGCGGTGATATTATTTTTGTAACAGTATTCTAATGCGTTATCGGTTAAATAAGCATTATCTGCAGTGTATAATGTGGGATGTCTGTTTAAATTCATTTTTACTTCATCTGCCATGGGAATAAACTGATGATGATCGGTGGGATCATTAACCAGCTTCTGTGTGACGATAAAATCATATTTATCATCTATTGCAACTTGATAATTATAATTTAAGCCCATATTTCCTTTTTTATCCTTCATCCACCGGCTTTCAGGGTCTGTAAGACTTATAGTATTTTTTCCATTATAATTAACCTTTAAATAAGTAATAAAGTCTAATACGTCCTGTTTTTCCTGTTTATTTACTAATATTTTTGTTAATAGTTTTAAAGCTTCTCTTTTTAACTTATTTTTAATTTTTTTGATGATATTATAATTGTTTTCGTCTAAAACATCGTTTAAGAAGTATTTTTTTAATTCAAAAAGTAATTCATTGTTATTTTCCAATTCATCAATAAGATATTCAAGATATTCCAGCTCATCTATCTTTATTACTCTAAAATTACTTGCATTAGCCTTTAAAATAGTTCCATCAATCGCCACATGCTCAAAACCAATTAAATCATATTTTATACCTAAATTAATGGTGTACCGGAATAATTCCTCAATTAAAAACATATTACTGTTATAAAAACGTGCTATAGTTGATTTACTAGGTTTTTTATTGTTTAAAATATAATTACAACATTCATCATTATGTTTCAACCAATTTTCCAGCCCACGACAACTGTTAATTCCATTTAAGACTCCCCAGACAATGAAACTTAATAATTCGCCTGTTTGGTAAGTTTTAGGCCTTCCTTGTTTTGTTTCTTCATCGGATAGTAAAAAGCTGTTTTCGCTTAAAAAACTCTGAATAATCCTTTCAACCAAAAAAACAAGATTATCATCATCTAAATTTTCCCCTGGAACGTTTAAAACAAAATTAGACTGTATTTCCCGGTATTTAGCTGCATTAACCATAATTTTAAACAACCTTAAAATTTTTTTTAAACCCCAAAATGCAGAAAAAACCAAAAAATTTAAGACCCATAAAAAACTAGAATAGTTATTGTGGGAATTTTTTGGTATTGTTTTGCCAATAAATACTTTAAATTCCCACTTATTTAAATATTACTATTTTAAAACCAATAAAATCAAAAATCACACCATAACAACAATCAAAAACAAAAAAAATTACACATAAACAGTCTAATAATATAAAAAAAATTCAAAAAAATAATTATGGGACAGTCCCACTATATAATATATATAAGAGAACTAATAATCCAAAAAATCCTTACTTATAAATAAAATTTCAGTCAAAATTAGTTATACAACAACAAATATATATAAACGTAAGTAAAACTAGAGTTTTAAAGATGGAATCGAAACATTTATCCATCTTCATACCAGCTTCTATATTGGCTGAAACAAAGGACTTAAAGTTGAGGACTTATAAAGTAGGCCTCATAGGTCGATCGGCAGCTCTCTTCCGGGTTGACCGAATCGTGATTTACAGCGATAATTCTAGTAGGGAAGAGGTAAAGTTTATTAGTGATGTTCTCACTTATATG
>JARKQC010000269.1 GCA_029974985.1 Bacteroidota bacterium
TAATTCAAATACAGCAATTGTGGCAATATGCAGAAAATGTAGCCTTGCGAGAATTGTCGGATACAATTAGTTCATACCCATCATCTACCCATACCTTTTCTAATACAACAGAATCTATATAACTTGCAGAATCTCGATATAAATTATATCTTGTATTATTAGGATTGTTAAGTACTTGATTGCTATCGCGAAGATATGAAAAACCGAAAACAGATTTTGTTGTATCTGCGGCTTGGGTTATTAACTCACCTCTTTTATCTATTGGAATATATAAAGTTGGCTTAAATACAAATGCCCTGCAATCATAAAAATCACTACCATACCATATATATTTCATTGAATCATTGGGGTCGGCAATGCTTACTACCGTTGAATCTGTCCAGCCTTTATGCGGTTGCCATCCATGATTAATATTCATATCTAAAGCTTTCATCATTCGGCTATGAGCGCCCCATTGTGCACCGAGACTAAATTTTTTCTGTTGAAAATACTCACTTGAGAACGGTTGATTCGTGATAATATTACCATTAATTATATAGTTAAATTTTAATGGTGTTGGTTCTGTATCTTGAGAGTGCAAAGTTATATTAAATACCATAATTAATATAATTATCAAATATAATTTATTTTTCATTTTTGCACCATAATTTTTAAAGTTTTAGAAAAATCATGACCTACTATATTACAATAATAAGTCCCGTTAGGTACATTATTTGCTATCCATTGAAAATTATGTTCACCTTGTTCAAGAAAGCCATCATATAATACTACTATTTCATTTGACAAGATATCACTTATAGTTACTCGCGTTAATCCAGGCTTTGGTAAAGTAAAATTAATTTGACTTATACCATTACTTGGATTTGGCGAGGTCGTATCATTACCATTTGCGGAATTATCTCTCACGTCAGTAATCATAGACATATAATCAAAAAGTAAAATACCTGATGAAGCATTGGCTAATACACCTAACCTTTTTTCTTCAGAAATATCTAAATCATACTGTAAGTTTGATTGAATTTGTCCTAATAATTGTTTTGTTTTCAAATCCCATATCTTAACAAATCTATTGTGAAAATAACCGCATCCTCCAGCAATTTTATCTATTCCAATAAATGCAACCGAATAAACTTCACGGTTATCAATAAACTCACTTATTAACTTTGCTTCATGAACATTCCATAGCTTGATAGTTTCTTGGTCATCGCATGAAGCCAATAGAGAGCCATCAGGTGAGAAAGCTATATCTCTAACAAATCCTGTATGACCAGTAAAATTAGAAGAATATAAATCCCATGTTTCAGAATTTATTAAGATGGGGTCAGTAGATCTAATTTGAGATAAGTATCTACCGTCAGGAGAAAATTTAATTGTGTGACTTCCGTAAGATGATAATACTTTCACTTTTTCTCTTGTATTTACTTCCCAAATATGTGTCGCTGTTGTATAAGTAAGCTCTCCATGGTTATTTAGATAAAGATAAGCTACTAATGCAGCTATATATTTGTCCGATACTGTGACGGATTTATAATAAGGCTTTTCTTTCTCTTCGTAATTAGTCTGTAAACTATCAATAATTACCCCCGTTTCAGTATCCCAAATATACATCGTGTTGCCCTCATTACCAGCATACAAAAGTCTTCCGTCTGGTGATAAAGCCATATTGGATCTAATATTTCCACCTCCTAACGTTAGCCCCTCGTATTCCATCAAGATTTCTCCCGTTGCTGTACTTAGCTTCATTGGTTGTCGTCCAACTACTGCTGCGTAAATATAATTTCCATCAGGGCTAAATTTTACCTGTTGTACCTCGCTCCCGATTTCCTTTACCCAGACTGTATCGCTATCTTTAGGCTCTTGAGCAAATAACACTACTGTGCTACACAATAATAGCACAAAAATTATTAAGTATCTTTTCATTTCGATACTCCTTTTTAATTAATTAGTAATACATTTAACTTCTGTCCAGTTGTCCTACACCTCGAAGGTGTAGGACATCTAAAAACACTATTTTTCAAATAACTTTTTTCTTTTTCTCCAGTTGTCCTACACTTTGAAAGTGTAGGACAACTGGGAAACTGAGGCAATGTGGCAAGCCCCCCATTGCCTCCCCGTCTTTTATTTCTAAACAAGCAAGAATATTTATCTATAAAATTACTCTATAATTTAGTAAAAAAGTATAGAGTATTATAGCGATTTTACTATTTTCTTAATAGAATTTAAAAATATATCAATTTCATCATAAGTAGTAAAATACGAAGGGCTTATACGCAAAGTGCCACCATTTTCAGAACCTAAATATTTATGAATTAGAGGAGCGCAATGTATGCCCGAACGTACTGAAATATCAAATGAATTTGCTAATATATAGTTTATTTCCTCTGGTGCAATGCCATTAAAATTAAAACTAAGTAACGAGCCAGATGATTTTTCTTTGTTATAATAAAAAATCACATTTTCAATTTTTGATAATTCATTATAAGTATAATTTATTAATTCCTTTTTCTTATTGATGATATTTTCTAATCCAATATCAAAAATCCATTTTATTCCCGTTTCTAAAGCATATATACCCGGTATATTCATAGTTCCCGATTCATATTTTATTGGAAAATCTTCGGGTTGCTCTGTTAAATAACCTTTAGTGCCCGTGCCACCGTGCTTAAATGGAGTTAAGGGAATAGATTTTTTAAAAATTATTCCACCAGTACCGGGTATCCCATATAATGATTTATGTCCAGTAAAGCAGAAAATATCTGCATTGATTTTATCTAAATCAATATTAATATTTCCCGAAGATTGCGAACCATCAATTAATACTAAAATTGAATTTCTATGGGCTAATTCCGTAATCGCTTCAGCATCTTGAATAGTACCTGTAACATTTGAACTATGATTTATACATATCAATTTTGTATTTTCTTTTATTGCATTTTCAATTTTTTCTGGTTTTACGAAACCCGTATTATCACATTCTACAATATCTAAACTGATTTTTCCTAGTTTTTCAAGATATTTTAGAGGTCTAATAACTGAATTATGCTCTGTTGCACTTATTACAACATTTGCATTTTCTAAATCTAATCCTTTTATTGCAAAATTTAGCGATTCTGTACTTCCAGAATTCATTACACAATGATAGTTATCGCCCGCGTTAAAGAATTTTTTGATTAATTCTCGGGTATCATTAACAATATTTTTATCACCACGATTTATTCCCGAACGTCCATAGTTTATCGGTACTTGTAACAAAATATTATTTACAGCTTGAATTACGGAATCGGGCTTTGGATAGGAGGTAGAAGCATTATTTAAATAAATCATTTGAAAATAATCCAATATAAATAATAATAATAAGTAAACAAGTCAAAATATATTGTAAAAAAAGTCTGAATATCTTAAATTAGAAATTCAGACTTTTTTATTATAATAGTACAAAAAATGAACAAAAATCACAATAAGGCCCAAGGTATCACTGTTGAGCTTATGACGGTACCATCTTTTTTATTTAAAATAATTCCCACTAATCCAAATTTATGATTAGCAATATAAGTAATTTTATCAAATAAAGGGTCGTCATCTAATTTTTCCTCTACTCTAATAGTTTTCACACGCCAAAAAACTAATTCCCAATCTTCAGTAGGATTTTTTTGCACAACTTCTCTAACAATTTTTTTCCCTTCTTTTGTTGTAAATTCATATTTATCACCAACATTAGAGCTATATTTTACAATTGTAAAAGGTTTTGATATATCACCATTCGAATGGAAAAAGTCTTGAATACCTTCAGAAGTAACTTTTAATTTAGATTCAAAATTTAAGAGCCAATTATCTGAATTACTAGTATCAATATGAGCATCAAATCTATCAAGATAATAATCAACAAATTGATGTTTTATATTTTCGGGTAAATTGTGTGTTCCAAACAGAGTATCTAATTGCTTTAAATTTTCTCTACTTGTAACAAAAATTCCTTTTAGTGTAATTATACCATTGTCATTTTTAATAATAATGATAGAATCAATAACATTATTGAAAGCTTTTGAAAAACTTCCCGCTACACTGAATCCAAATTCATTACCAACTTGTGTTAATGTAATATTTGTATCGCCACCAATCTCATTTGGTCCTAAAGCAGATTCACAAGAAAAAAATAGGGCAACTATAATAAGGAAGATGAAAATATTAGATTTCATAATTTTACCTAAAATTAAAATTGTTATAAATCAATTAACTATATTTCGAATTATTATTATTTCAAATAATAATTAGGAGAAGTAATCAATGTGTAAAAGAAAGTATTATATTTTTTAATCATAATTATCCTATTAATACTAATCAATAATATTTTTATTGAAAAAAATCATAATTCAAAAATATAATTTTTTTAAGGCTATTCCAAGAAAAAATTTAAAATATTGAATTAAGTTTAATTTATTAAATAATATTTTCTAAAACTAATTTTCCACTTAAAGCGGCGCTTTCTATTGTTGCTGGTAAGAAGGTTTTTGTCCAATCACCCGCTAAAAAGAAATTATCAATACAAGTGATAGTGTTTGGTCTTAATTGATTAATTTCGGGTGATTGCAAAATAGTAGCAAATTTTTCGTAAATGATTCGTGAATGCAGAATTTTAGATTTATCAAATTTGGGAAATAATTTTGATAACTCATTATAAATTATATCCATTAATTCTTCTTTTTTCATTCTCATAAATTCATATGCCGAGCTAATTGTAATTGAATAAGATTCTTTATATTTAAAATTTTGTTCCTTTTTAATTAGTTTTCTTCTATTAAAAATCCATTGGATTGGACTATTTAATACAGACACAAAATCATTATCAAATAATTTTTCATTTTGCCAAAAATATATTGAAATAATAGGAGAATATTGGAACTTATTTAAATATGAAAAACGCTCTAAATACTCATTTGGGATAATATTAATTAATGAAAATGGTTGGAGAGTAGAAATCACAAAATCTGCTTGATAAAAAGCATTTTTTGTATGAACACCAGCAATTTTATTATTTTGAATTTCGAGTTTTTCTACTTTTGAATCATAAGAAATTTTCACACCATTTTTTGCAAGATTTTGTAATATTCTATTTAAAATAGTTTGATAGTCAATATTTGCAAAACCTAATTTTGAATTATTTATATCATTAATAAATGCTTTTTTTACAATATTACAAAAAATTCTTGCCGAAGCAATATTTACATCAGAATTCATCGTAGCAATAATAAAAGGTTCCCAAAATCTTGAAATCGCCTCGGAACTTTGATTATGCTGTTTAAGAAATTCAAAACAAGTTAAATCATTGATATTTAAGTTGTTTTTTTCAATAACTTTAATTAAACCAAAGATTGATTTCTTTGAATTATAAGAAATTCCATTTAAAAGTAGAAAACCAAGTATAAATCCAAATTTGCCGGGTAAATATCCACAATTTAAAGTGCTATTTTTACCTTTTGTATCAAAAAACTCTACTTTAAGGTGATTTTGAAAATTAATATAATTTGAAATATCAAAATTTTCAATAATTTCAAGGAAATTACAATAAGCACTCATTAAGGCATGCTGACCGTTTTCGATCGTTTCTTCAGAATTAGAATCAAAAAAGGCAGTAAGCCTGCCTCCTAAGTTTTTTGATGATTCTAATATATGAACTTTTATACCAGCTTTCGATAAATGATAGGCAGTTGATAGACCGGCAATACCAGACCCAATAATAAGAGCAGATTTCATAAAACTAAATTATTATCTACTACCTTTGCGTTTAAAATCACGTTTATTATCACGATTTGATGATTCGCTTCTTGGAGCCCGTTCTTTTTCTTCCGGCATATCAGCTGGTCGTTCGAGTAATGCTTTTCTACTTAATCTAAATTTACCATCACGCGAAATTTCAATTAGTTTTACTTCGATTTTATCACCAACTTTTAATACTTCATCAATATTTTCAAGTCTTTCGTGAGTTATTTGAGAAATATGAAGTAAACCTTGAGTTTTAGGTAAAAATTCTACAAAAGCTCCTAATCCTTCGCGTATTTCTTTTACTTTACCGACATAGATTTCACCTTCTTGAGGTTTTGCTGTTAGTCCTTGTATTACTGCAATAGCTTGGTCACTTGATTCTTTTGTAATAGCAGCGATCTGTACTGTTCCATCATCTTCAATATTGATTTCAACATTATAATCTTTACATATACCACGGATAGTTTCGCCACCACTACCAATAACAGCGCCAATAGAATCTTGTGGAATTTTTATCGTAGTAAATCTTGGAGCATATTGGGAGATATCCTCGTGTGGAGAACTTATAGTATTATTCATAATTTCTAGAATATGTAAGCGACCTAAACGAGCTTGCTCAAGAGCTTCAGCCATAATTTCAGTTGATAATCCTTCTATTTTAATATCCATTTGGCAAGCTGTAATGCCGTCCACTGTTCCAGTAACTTTAAAATCCATATCACCTAAGAAATCTTCATCACCAAGAATATCACTTAAAACAGCAACTTTTTCTTCTTCTTTAATTAATCCCATAGCAATGCCCGCAACTGGCTTTTTAAAAGGTACGCCAGCGTCAAACATAGCAAGTGTTCCTGCACAAACAGTAGCCATCGAAGACGAGCCATTAGACTCAAGAATATCAGAAACTACTCTTATAGTATAAGGAAACTTGTCGGTTTCTGGTAGCATAGATTTCAAAGCACGCCAAGCAAGATGACCGTGGCCGATTTCTCTTCTACTTACCCCCATTTTACCAACTTCACCAGTTGAAAAGGGAGGAAAATTATAATGAAGTAAAAATCTTTCAGTAAACATTGGTCTTAGCCCTTCGATAATTTGCTCATCACGAGTTGTGCCAAGAGTTAAAGAAGTTAAACTTTGAGTTTCGCCACGAGTAAATAGGGCAGAGCCATGACTTCTTGGTAAAATACCAACTTCGCAAGAAATTGGTCTAATTTGACGAGTATTTCGTCCATCGAGCCTAACACCATCATCGAGAATCATATTACGCATATATGCTTTTTCAAGCTTACCAACGTAATTAGAAGTGATTTTATCTAATTTATCTTTAAACTCTTCATTTTCACTATAAATTTCATTTACTTTTGATAATGCTTTTTCTAATAAATTTGAACGCTGTGAGCGTCTTTCTTCTTTACTTGTTACAGTATGAACATAAGCAAGCATATCATCGTGAATTTCATTTTTAATTAGCTCGTGAATTTCTTCGGGTATTTCTTCTACGATTATTTCACGTTTAATAGGTGTAAATGATTCAACTAATTGCATTTGCAAACTATTTAATTCTTTTATTTTGGAATGACCGAATTCGAGAGCCGCAATAAAATCATTTTCAGAAATTTCTTTTGATTCCCCTTCAACCATAAGAATAGCATTATTACTACCAGCGATAGTAATATCAATATCTGATTCTCCGAGAAGATCAAAAGTCGGATTTGCGATAAAATTGCCATTTACTCTTCCAACGCGAACTTCTGATATAGGTCCATTAAAAGGAATGTCAGAAATCAATAATGCGGCCGATGCACCGACAGCGCCGAGCGTATCAGGATCAAAATTTGGATCAGCAGAATAAACAGTAGCTACGATTTGTGTTTCGTAGTTCCAGCCTTTAGGTATAAGAGGTCGAATTGGACGATCAATTAACCTTGCAGAAAGTACCTCTTTATCACTTGGACGTCCTTCACGTTTAAGAAATCCGCCGGGGATTTTTCCAACTGCTGCAGTTTTTTCGCGATATTCAACTTGTAAAGGAAGAAAATCTATATCTGCTTTTGGTTGCTCTGCTGCAACGGCTGTAACTAAGACCATAGAATCATCGCAACGTACCATAACAGAACCGTTTGCAAATTTAGCGAATTTACCCACTTCGAGCGAGTATTCTTTACCTTCAAAATTAATTGATACTTTTTGATATTGCATAAAGCTTTTAAATATTAATGATATTAAATAAAACACAAAAAGCGACGTATAAGACGCCGCTTGTTATCGAACAGAATTGATTTTTATTTTCTTAATGATAGAGCAGCCAATATTTCTCTGTAACGGTTAATATCTTTATTAACAAGATATTTAAGCAATCTACGTCTTTTCGAAACAAGCTTAATAAGTCCACGGCGGCTATGATTATCTTTTTTATGGGTTTCAAGATGTCCCGTAAGATAATTAATACGTGTAGTTAGCATTGAAATCTGTACTTCTGGCTTACCCGTATCTGCTGCACTATCACCAAACTTTTTAATAGCTTCAATTTTTTGTTCTTTAGTAATCATTTATTACTCCAAATTACAAAATTTGTTTTTTTATAAGATTTAAAAATAACACTTTTTTTTTAAATTTAAAAATAAAATCTTATTTTTTCTATTATCTATCACGATTTGTAATAACTAAAGCTCCAATAACACCGGGAACCCACCCTGCTAATGTAAGAATACTCACGATAATTATCGAGCCACACCCCTTATCAATTACAGCAAGCGGTGGGAATACTACACATAATAATACTCTAAAGCAACCCATAGCAAAATCAAAAAAAATAATTACTAATAAATAATAACAAATATACGTTAAAATCTTTTTTTACAACAATTTCTTTAATTTTTATTTTCTAAAATTTTGATTGAATCTTGAGCTTTAATCTTTTCTTTACCATAATCAAGAAGATTTTTTTCAGCTTTTTGTCTCACTGAATCAATAACAGCTGTGAATAATTGAGGATTATCAGAGAACATTTCCATAGAATAATTTTGAAAACTTTTCTCATCAAATCCATATTTTTCTAAAACTTCTCTTACTTTTGGATTTGCTTCGCTTGTATCTAAAAATTTTCCACGAATAATAAGAATATCATAATAAATATCTTTGATTTTATTGATTTTACTATTATCTGAATCGCAAGATATTAGTAAAAAAATATTAATTAGTAAAACATAAAATAGTTTTTTCATAATTTCTCTATAATATTAAAGTTATTCCAAATTTATAAGCATCAAAATAAAGTGGGGGCGAGGATTTAAAAGGAAAATACATTTGATGTTTTCTTGCTTGATATAATATAAATGAAGTAAAATTTTTATAAACAAATTTTACCCAAGGATAGTTTTTCTCAAATATATTTAATAAATCCGTTTCAAAATAATCAATCCAGCGTTGTAAAATATTGTCGGTAATCCACATTCCAAACCATTTTCCAAATTCAAAATTAGGATAATATTGAGACATTTCATATTGAAAATTTAGATTTATAGAATTAGAAATATTATATTTAATACCACCAGAATAAATTTGACCAAATTTGAATTTGGAATCGAATTGCTTAATAAACTCAGTATCTTTTAAGTTATCTGGTTTGCCATCGAAATCAATTCTTATAAAACTCATTGCTGTGGAATGATTCAAAAAAATAGTAGGATTATTATTACTAAGAAAACCAAACCCATCGCTAAGTCCAAAGCCAAATCTCCAAGAATCTGTTGGTAAATTTTCATAATTTTGTTCAAAAGTCTTAAAATTTGTTGATATATTGCCTAAAAAAGCATATTCTGACTGATGTTTAAAAAGATTTGAATTCCCAGTTTCAGTATCTATTCTTATAAAGCCATAATAAAATTCAAGGTTATAAGTTTTTGACAATTTGCTCGTAGAACTTAAACCATAGGATTCAGCTTGAGAAATACCATATTCGCCTGCTAACAATACTTGATTAATAACGTGTTCGGGTTTGCTATAAAAATTATTTATAAATCTTTCTGCTCGGCTTTCATCTTCCATTTGGGAAAATAATCTCAAAGGTATTAATAAAATAACTATTTGATATGTAAATTTCAATTTATGTAATTAACTTAGTAAATTCAAAATTATATAAACGTAAAATTCATATAAAAAATTTATTTTAATTAAAATTTCAATTTATTAATTTATAGTAAAAATTAAATTCATAAAAAGTTCATAAATAAAAAAATATTAATGTAAATATAATAAAAAAATAAATAAATATTTTTGAAAATGATAATAATTTCAAAATTATTAACATTTTAATAGGATTGTAAATATTATATAAATCAAATATATAAAAATAAAATTAAAAAACTAATTAATTTATTGTAATATTGTTAAAAATTATTTGGATATTAATAAATAATTTACTAATTTTAATAAAAGATAATTGACTAAGTTAATAAATTATTTTTTTAAAAATAATTTTTAGGAGCAATCAAATGAAAAAGCACATTAAAATAATTAGTTTATCAATATTTATAATAATATTGAATTGCGTATTTAGTATTGCTCAAGTTGATTTTATTTATAAAATTTTAAATAATCCATATCCAGGATATTTGAATTTTGATATGATTTATCAACCCGGATTTTGCACAATTGACAATTATTCAAATTTGATTCAAAAAGATGGTATTACAACCAACTCACCATATTTTAGAGTATTAAGGAATGGAAATATTGCTCAAATTGTTGGTAATTCTCTATTAATATATAATAAAAATATGGAATTAATTGATGAGATAACTAATCCAACAGATAAAACATTAGATTTTCACGATTATATTCAATTACGAAATGGAAATTATTTACTTCTTTTGACTGAATATGTAACTGTTGATATGAGTGAAATCGTTGAAGGTGGTGATACTGCCGCTATAGTATTAAATAATTTACTTGTCGAAACTAATAATAAGGGTGATATACTCTGGCTGTGGAACGCTCTCGATCATTATAAATTTTCAGATGCAACTTCGGACGTAATACTTACTCAAAAAAGCTTCGACTTTACACATATTAATTCTCTTGACGAAGATATAAATGGTAATATATTAGTATCTGTAAGACATCTAGATGAATTATCTTTGATTGATAAAAGTACAGGTGATTTTATATGGAGATTAGGGGGGTATAAAAGTAAAGGAAATCAATTTACATTTACAAATGATGAAACAAGTGGATTTTTTGGTTTTTCACATCAGCATACAGCCGAATTTTTAGAAAATGGTAATATATTAGTATTTGATAATGGTAATTTGCGAACTCCACAATTTTCAAGAGTAGTTGAATATGAATTAAATGTTAAAGATAAAAAAGCAACAAAAGTATGGGAATATAGAGCAAGTCCCGATATATATACACAAGCTATGGGTAGTTCTTTTAGACTACCAAATGGTAATACTCTTATATCATTTTCTAATGGTAAAATTTTAGAAGTAAGAAAAGATAAAACTATTGCCTTAGAACTCGATGTTGTATCAACTTTTCCAATATATAGGGTATTTAAGAATTATTGCGATTTAGCTTATAAAACAAGAAGATTAAATGGTAATAATGAGTATGATTTTAATGATAATAATAATATTACTGGTGTGAAGATTAATATTAGTAATTCAACTATTAATAATGTTGATGTATATTTACAAAAACATAATTATTCGCCCGTTATTACTAAGTTTAAAGATTCAATATTTACTGAAATTTTGCCTTATCGTTGGGTGTTTTCTCCCGATGTATCTACATTTTCAATAGCTGGAACTTTTAAGTTGAATTTATCAACAATATCTGGTTTTAATGATCCCAAAAAATTAATTATCTATAAAAGAGATAACGAAAATGGAGGAGAGTTTGAATTATTAAATACGAATTTTAATTCTACTTCAAACGAAATATCAGCTAATTTTGTTGGTTTTGGCGAATTTATAGTTGCATACATTGATTTAGAAGCTCCTAAATTGTATTATCCCGCAAATAATGCTTATACTGCTACAAATGGTATGTTAAAGTGGAAAAATGTAATTGGGGCTAACAAATATAATATTCAAATTTCTAAGAATTCTACTTTTTCTAATGATATAGTATTCTCTGGCATATTTTCAACATTAGAATATTATTATAAAAATTTAGAAAATTCTACTAAATATTATTGGAGGGTAAATTCATCTAATGTTAAAGATACCTCAGAATGGTCGGAAGTATTTTCATTTGTTACTGAAATTAAAAATCCAGAACTAATATTTCCAAAAAATGATAGCTATGGAATTAAATTACAAGACATATTAAGATGGACAAAAGTTGAAGAAGCTGACCATTATCAAATACAAATTTCTACGAATTATAATTTTATCTTACCTATTAATTTGGATAGGGTTGTTTATAATAATGAGTGCCCAATTTCAAAATTAAATAATAATATTAAATATTATTGGAGAGTAAGAGCGTATAAAAATACAGATTCGAGCTCTTGGTCTGATATTTACACATTTAAAACAACAATAGCAACTCCCGTTTTATATTTCCCTAAAAATAATGAGATTAATATTATAATCTCAACAAAGCTAAATTGGTCTTATGTAGATGGAGCTGAAAAATATCTAATCCAAATATCTGAAACTAATGATTTTATTGAAAACTATTTTAAAGAATATACTTTTAATTCAAATGAATTTATTGTTGATAATTTAGATTTTAATAAAAATTATTTTTGGCGTGTAAAAGCTTTAAGACAACTTGATTCGAGTAGCTGGTCTGAAATCTTTTATTTTAGCACAGTTTTACAAGCTCCAAAACTAATATTTCCGAAGTTGAATGATACAAAAGTTGCTGTAAATCCCGAATTATCTTGGGAAAAAATTGGTAAATATTCTTATAATTTGCAAGTTTCAGAGTCTGATTCTTTTTTAGAAAATACTATTGATACAAACAATATTTCAATTTCAACATTTAAAATTAATGAATTAAAACCCAATACAGGATATTATTGGCGCGTGAAATCTTATGAAAATAGTAAGTATAGTCAATGGTCTAATGTCAATTATTTTATTACAAATTTAGCTGGTAATTTTTTATTAAAACCAAAATTATTATATCCATATAAAGAATCTGATATAGAGCAACCTATTGAGTTTGTGTGGAATAGAAAAGAAGGTGCAATGCGTTTTAAAATTCAAATTGCAAAAGATATTAATTTTAATGATATATATATTGAAAAGAATAATTTAAGCGAATCAAGGTATAAAGTTGAAGAGTTTGAAGATAATACAATCTATTATTGGCGCGTAAAATCATATAGTAAATATGATAGTTCTGCTTGGTCTGATATATGGAATTTTAGAGTGATGAATTATAATCAACAAATTACCCTTATTCAACCAAAGAATAATGAATTACAAGTACCAACAATTGGTATTTTAGAATGGAAAAACATTTCTGATGTACATTACTTTAATGTACAAATTGCAAATGACTATGAATTTCTTGATTTGATTGAAGATAAAGATGTCTATGGAAATAATGTTTTTCATTATAGTGGTTTAAATTACAATAAACAATATTATTGGAGGGTAAGATATTCAAAAGATGATATTATTTCTGAATGGTCAGAAATATGGACATTTTATTCGGCTTCGACTATTGTATTGTCAACCCCAGAATTAACAAGTCCAACGGCAAATTCTTATAAAGTGCCTATTAATGGTTATATTACTTGGAAAAAAGTGGAAAATGCAAACTCATATAAAATTTCAATCTCAACAAAAAATAATAGAAATACAATTATTTATAATGTAAATAATACTAATGAAACTAAATTAAAATATAGTGAACTCGACTATGGAACAGAATATTTTATTAAGATTTCTGCTTTCAATGATAATTCAACAAGCGTATGGTCAAATAGCATTATGTTTTTAACGGAGCTGGAACCACCTAAAATAATAAGTCCAGATAATAAAGCGGTTGATTTAGAGAAAAATGGACAAATTATTTGGACATTAAAAAATGATATATATTTATATCAATTGCAAATTGATACATTAAAAGAATTCAACTCAGCAATAATTGATCTTTCTCTCGATGAACTATTTTATAATTTTGAGCTCGAATTAGAACAAACATATTTTGTCAGAGTTAAATCTTATAATGATACTAACGAAAGTCAATGGAGTGATGTTGTAAGATTTTCAACAAAATCAAAAGGAACAAGTATTAGCAAAATTGATAATTTTACTATTAAATACTATCCTAATCCAGTAAAAAATATTATTAATATTCTAATTGATAATAAATGTAATTATGAATATTTCAATAAAGAAATTAAAATATATAATATTTTTGGTGAATTAAAATATTGTAATAAAATTTTTAATGAAAATATGACAATTGATATATCTATTCTTCCTAATGGTATATATTATCTAAATATTGGCACTAAATATTATAAAATAATTAAAGAATTATAAAAAAAATCTTTTTCGGAAACAATTAAAAAAAAGTGGCTTTATAGAAAGATAGCCACTTTGTATAAAAAAGTGTTTATATTAATTTTTTAAATATTAAATTAAAAATTAATAAATTCTCAATTACCGCCTAATGTTAATTTCTTTGATGAATGATTTGCTGGATTCATTAAATCAACATAATATTTTCTTTCGTAAAATTCGGAACTAGATATATATGTAACATCGAGCATTTTTGAAATATAATATCCTGAACGATTATAATTTACTTGACTTAAACAATTATTCCAACCTTCGAGCCATAGATTAAAATCTTTTTTCTGCTCTTCACTACCCTCAAAATGAACGAGTAAATCAATATCTGAATTCGGTCCAGCAGTTTCATTAAATACAGTGCCAAATAAATAAACAGCTTCAACACCAAATCGTTTAGGATTAATTCTTAATCCAATACTTTCAGCCATACGTTTACGCCATTGTAAAGGTTCGTCATTGACACTTTTTATTTTTTCAATATTAAAGCTTTGTTCATTATAGCTTTGTGTTAAATTCGAATCACTAATGAAACCCATAGCTAAATTTAAGTCAGCATTAAATAAAATTCTAACGATATTACCACCAGTTACTTCTCTAATATTAATAACTCT
Source organism: Bacteroidota bacterium (assembly GCA_029974985.1). Classification (GTDB taxonomy): domain Bacteria; phylum Bacteroidota; class Ignavibacteria; order Kapaibacteriales; family UBA2268; genus JANJTB01. Next base: position 14,921 of record JARKQC010000269.1, read on the forward strand.
CAAAACATTAGAAAGATGCTCGAATTCAGGTAAAAATCTAGTCAAAGTATTTTCTTTTGTTTTAAAAAATTCCCAATTAAACACTTGATTTTCACTATCGGGATATAAAGGAAGATATCTTATACCTTCTTCTACTAAATCTTGGAAAAAATGCGTTCCGAAAGATAAATCTGGAATATAATTTCCTTTTTGTCGAGCAATTTCAATCAAAACAGCACAATTATGTAACTCAGAATAAGTAACTTTTACTCCCAAACGTATATCATCACGACTTCCCCAACGACCGGGCCCCATTAATATAAAATTACGTTTGGGCAATAATTTATTTAATTTTCCTACTGCAATACCAACTTCTACATATTTCTGATGACTTTCGATTTTTGAATATTCATCAGGGTCAACATAAACAACATAAGCAATATCAGAAACTTTTCCATTTGAAATATATTTATTAGCAGTAAATAATATTTTTTCGGGGCTAACATCTTGTGGGATTACGGCAGATACTAATTCATCTGAGGAAGCTTGTGGTCTGCATTGCAAAAGATATAAATTATTACCATCGCAAGAAAACTCAATATCAACTGGCGTTCCGAGTTTATCTTTTAATTCAATTAACATTGTATTTATTTGATTGATATATTTTTTATTAGAAATCAAATTATCAAATGTAACAACTATATCGTGAACAGCAGTATCAATACCAAGCCCTACTGGTTTTTTTACATTATTAACATCTACTATGGAAAAAATTTCATTGAGCATTGGGTAATTATTCCCAGCTTCTTTTATTGCTTCGTTTATTGAAATTGTTTCAAAAGTATTTGTATTGAGGTTAATAACATCAATATATTTAGGCGAATAACCAACAATTTCGTTAAATGTTTGATTTACCCTCAAATTCGGTTTGCCCGGTGCAATTAAAACTGGAAAATCATCACCAATTCTATCAACAGCACGAGTACCTAAACCAGTTACCATACGGATTAAGCCGTCTTCACGTTCTATTCGAGGCGACCAACGAAATTCGTTATAACTAAATGCTACTCCCGAGAATGCGGGGAAAAAATATTTACCGGATTTGGTGCCAACGACTTCTTGAATCATAATTGCCATTTCTTCATTATAATCGAGTAAACCTTTTTCAGTTCTATAACCGATAGGGTCTGGGCCGAATGTCGAGGCATAAACCTCTGAAATTGCATCGAGTAACTCTTCTAAACGCTGTTGCTTTGATCCTTGATTAGCAAGAAAAAGACTTTTATATTTTCCCGCAAAAGCAGTACCGAGACGGTCTTCGAGTAGACTCGAACTTCGAACAATAATTGGTCTTTCGCCAAAATCATCTAATGCTCTTGATAGTCCATTTAATATTTCTGGAGAAAAATTTGAATTTTTGAATGCTTGAATAATATGAGGATATTCCTGGCGAATGTCGTCAATATCTTTATATTTTTGGTCAAAAACATCTTCCATATTATTATAATACATAAAATTCATCACACTATCAGAAGATATGTACCAAGTTTTGGGAAATTTTACATTTCTCAAAACATCAGAGAATTGATTTGATTTTTCGATAATTTTTTTTGCTAATAAAATACCAGACCCTTTTCCACCAATCTTTCCGTGGCTTTCGGGTGGGAAAATCAATTTCTGTATTAAATTATAAAAATCATCTTCATTAAAAAAAGATTTGGCAATATCAATAAATTCCAATTGGTCAGATAATAATCTTCGTATTAAAGCAACTACAATTCCGTGTCTAGTGGGCGAAGTTGCGGTATCATCATTTATTGGATTCATACTATGATAACGCCGTAAAGCATCTGTTAAATCATTCAATGGAGAGTTTTGATTTGCTAAAAGTTTTATTAAAGTATGTGCTTTTTCCTCGTGTATCCATTTCTGGATTTTTTGCATAATTTCATCTGAACTGAAATATTTCGAAGCAAGCTCGAAAATTTCTAAACCAAGTTTAAAAGATTGCTGTAAAACAGCCTTTTTTGATGGACGGTTGATTTCAGAAGAAACAACAAGCTCAAAATCAAAATCTGAACCTAATTGTTTAAACAAATCAGTGGATTCTTTTATTCCTCGACAAAATAAATGATTAAGCATTTTACGAGATAAAATTGAATATAAATTTTGGTCAGTTTTCTTTAATAATTCCAAAACAACAAGCCATTCGGGTTTTTGAGAATTTTCAAGTTCTTTATTTAAAATTTTTAGTTCTTGAAATAATCCTCTAACCTTTTGGTATATAGCATAATGACCAAGTCTATCAGCTATATTATTCATCAATCTAATTTCTTCTGGTGAAAAAATTAAATTATAATTAACAATATCATTTTTCAAATAGAAGATTTCAATTTTACCAAAATATTCATCAAAGGATTTAATATCAGAATTAATCGAAATTTTACTTTCAACAAATCCCATTGGCTGAAAAATTCTCCCTAAAAATGTTATTCTCACAATAATTTTATCTTTAAATTTAAATCCTCTCGGAACCACTTGAATAAGTTTATTCATAATTTCTTCAAATGATAAATGAGATTGATTAAAAAGCTCCTCTACTTGATACAAACAATTTAGTTCTTTTGTTCGCTCTATCAATTCAGAATTTACAGAATCGCTAATTTTTTTGATTGCTTTTGACATATATTTTTTAAAATAATTATTAACGATACAAATATTATTAACAAGAATTACAAAATTAATTATTTTATTGTTCTTATAAAATTAATTATTAGTAATTAAGTATATTCATTAAAAAAGGGAACTACTTTAATAAAATAGTTCCCCAATAAATATTAAGAAAATCTAATAAGAAAAATTAATCTTCTGGATTTAATACAAATTGTTTAAATGAATCCATATTTAAGTATTTTTTAGCTGCCTTAACGACATTTTCTTTTGTAATACTATTAATTAACTCTTGGTTTTTAAGAATATTATCCATATTCTCGTCATTCATCAAATATGAATACATAGAATTTAACCAATAGCGATTTTCTTTAAGATTAATTTCATTTTCACGGCTTAAAATTTCTTTTACCTTTTGAATATTAATATCATCAAAATTGCCCGTTTTCATATCTTCAATAACATTTTTAGCCGCAGCAATTAAATCATTTACTTTATCTGGACCAGTACCGAAAGAAATATAAACAGCATATTCTGGATTAGGATATTTTTCCATTCTTGGATAAGCGCCAATACCATAAACACCACCCATATCCTCACGAATAACCTCGCGTAAACGAATACTCATAACCTCGACCATTGCACGAAGTGCGAATCTATCCTCGCGTGTGAAATCCATTTTTCCATTAAGAACTAATCTAACTGAACTCTTTGGCTCGATACCTTTTTTAACTTCTTTAGAAAATGAATTCATAGGAGTTTTAATGCCATTATCTTTAAATGTACTTTTTTGTGATTTATCAACATTTAAACTTGCTATATACGTCTCAATTAATGGTTTGATTTCATTAACTTTGAAATTACCTACGAATAAAAAAGTATAATCATTAGCATTGTTAAATCTTGATTTATAAAAATCAAAAGCTTTCTGGAGATTTACCTTATTTAAATCTTCAACTTTAAGTGGTATTGCCCTAAAATGATATCCACCCATAGTTGCATTTATTGTATCACCGAATATTCTATCTGGGCTTGAGCTTGAATTTTGTATTGATTCTTTAACTCTTGATAAAACTGATTTAAATGCTTCATCATCTTTGCGTGGCTCATTAAAATACATATAAATCATTTGGAACATCAATTCAATATCTTTAGGAGAAGCCTCGCCTTGAATACCTTCGCTTAAAGTACTTATATAAGGAGTAGCGCCCGCTCTTTTACCTTGTAACATTTTACTTAAAGTAGTCGCATCGAATTCTCCTAATCCAGACTCATCAATAATACTCGAAGCTAAACTTGCAGAAAAATAATCATTATCATTTGCTAAAGAAGTACCGCCCATTCTATAAGCACGGAATAATACTTCATCATTTTTGAAATCAGTAGATTTTAATACTACTTTAATACCATTAGATAAAGTAAATTCAGTAGTTCCAAGAGCTTTATTTTCTTTTTGATCGCTGACTTTCCCAGCTTTTGGTTTTTTACTCATTAATGGTTTGCTTGCATCAACATCATGGTAAGCTTCGATTTTGGAATTTTTTACTTCGTTATACATAGCAAGAAGTTCATTTTCTGTTGGAACTTTAATACCATCTTTAATTGGAATACTTGCCGCAATTACTAATCCTTCGTCTCTCATCAAAGGTTTTAAAATTTTATTTATTTCTTTTGCAGTAATTTCAGGTAAGAAATCTTTGTGCATTTGAAATTCTGCTTCGATTCCTGGTGCGCTTTCTTTTTCATGAAAATATCTGTATAATTCTTGTGCTAAAGCAGATGATTCAGTTTTATCTTTTTCATTAAAAGCCTTTTCCATAGCACTTAAAATTTCAGCTTTTGCTCTTTCAAGCTCTGATTCAGTTACACCAAATTGAGTAAATCTAAAGCCTTCTTCAAGGATTTTTTTGTATGCTTCGTTCATTTTATCAAGTTTTGGGACAACGATATAATTCATAGCATTTAAACTTTTAGTAATGAAGTTATCATAGCCACCACCAGCATACAAATAAGGCGAATCACTCTTACGAGCTATTTCTTGCAATCTATAATTCAATATTGTATTAAAAAGATTTTTCATAATATTAAAACGATATTCACCATAAGTACCTTCGCGGAAACCATCAGCTTTATGTTTATAAATAAAGCTAAAATTTGGCATTTGTAATTCTTTATCAGCGGCGATTGATACTATTGGTTTTTCGTGAATTGGAATATCATATTCTATGATAGATTTTGGATTATCGGGATTGTGAACATCAGAGAAATTTTTAATTATTTTAGCTTCGATTTCATCAACATTAATATCACCAACAACAATTACTGCAGAGATATTTGGACGGTAATAATCATTATAAAATCTTGTGAAAGCAGTTCTTGGAGCATGTTGAATAATAGCAGTATCACCAATTGGTAATCTATCAACATATCTACTACCCCAAAGGAAATTTGGTAAATGAATTTTCTGAATGCGACCATTAGCTGTTGCCATACTTAATCGCCATTCTTCCATAATTACACCACGTTCTTTTTCAATTTCTTCAGCGTCGAAAGAAACACCAGATAACCAATCTTCAATTACTAATAAGCCTTTGTCGAGCAAGCCATCTTTATCAAGAGGAATAGTAATCATATAATAAGTACGGTCAAATCCAGTACTGGCATTTACATCAGCGCCAAATCTCGCACCAGTTTGTTCTAAAAAACTCACTAATTGGTCTTTGGGAAAATCTTTTGTACCATTAAATGCCATGTGTTCAGTAAAGTGAGCAAGGCCAGCTTGGTCATTATCTTCCTGTAAAGAACCAGCACGAACAACAATTTGTAATTCAGCGCGATTTTCTGGTTTTTTATTTTGTAAAATAAAATAATGTAAACCATTTTTTAAAACACCTGTTTTGACTTCTGATTTCAACGGAATTTGTGCATCGAAATCATAGTTAGATAATTTTTTAATTTCAGAAGTAGAAGTAATTTTTTCCTTAACATCTTTTTTCTTATCTTTTTGTGCTAAGCTCGGAATATGAAAAGCTAACATTAGTACTAATGAATAAATCATTAGGGATTTTTTATTAAACATAATTTCACCAAAAATAAATAAAATATAATTATTACAAATTTTACAAATTTAAAACTAACACTTCTTTTAATAAATATAATCAAATAAAATAAAAAAAATATTATAGAGTAGTGCTTAAATGAGTTTATAAAAAAACAATAAACCATTAACACAATTTTATAATTATAATTTCTTTTTCTAAAAAAAATGATTCATTTAAAAACTTATTATATATATAGTGTAAGATTTTGACAAATTACGCATTAAAATACAATTTGTTGTATAAAGCAAATTTTAGAAAATTTTTCTTATATTCATAAAATATATCACAAGTATTACGCAAAAAAATATAATTAGTTACAAAAATAAATTAAAATTATTTTTGTAATACTCGTCATTAAATACTTTTTTTGAAATATAGCAATACTAATTTATAATTTTATTTTGGATAAAAATTATATTGCTATTAAACACAATTATTTATTAATCAACTGTAAAGAATATTTAATGTCGGAGATAAAAAGAATAGGAATAATCACAAGCGGTGGCGATTGTGGTGGATTAAATGCCGTTATTCGTGGTGCGGCGCGTATGGGAATAAATCATAATATTGAAACTTTTATTATTCCAAATGGATTTACAGGTTTATATAATCTAAATATGCTCGAACTTGCAAAAATTGACCTCAATCGAGCAGATAGAATACATTCTGGTGTGGCTGGCTCAGAAGCAGGGCATTCAAGAGTAAAAATTAGTAAAATTAAAGACCCAGATAAATATGAAATAATAAAAAAAGGATTAGAAAAACATAATTTAGATGCTATTATTATTGCTGGTGGTGATGATACTGGCTCGGTAATGGTAGATTTAATTAATCACGGTATTAAATGTGTGCACGTTCCGAAAACAATGGATTTGGACTTGCAGACCTATTCCGTCGGTAGTGATTCTACTATTAATAGAATTTCAAAATTTACTGATGATTTACGAACAACGGGGCTAACTCATAATAGAGCTTTAGTTGTTGAAGTATTCGGGAGGTATGCTGGGCATACGGCATTTCGTGGTGGAATTGCCGCAGACGCTGATTGTATTTTAGTTCCAGAAATAGAAGTTGATTACGATGTTGTTTATGAACATTTTAAAAAAACTTATATAAATCGCTTGCTAACAAGTGATACAAAAAGTTCTACTTATATAATTGTTGTTGCCGAAGGAGTAAAAAATAAAGAAGGAAAACATTTAGTTGATGAGGAAACTATTGATTCATTCGGTCATAAACGGCTAAATGGAATTTCATCGTATATAAGAAAGCAAATTGAAACTTATATGAAGCAAGATCCCGAGTGGGAAAGAATTTTTAAAAATGAAGGTTTATATATTGAAGATTTATATACTTATCCAGAAATTAGAGAAGTTCAATTAGGGCATCTCGTGCGTTCGGGACAAACAAGTGCTTATGATGTTACATTTGGAAAACAAGGCGGTGGTGCCGCAATTTTATTATTAAAAAATGGTATTTATGGCGTAACTGTTGTTGGAGTAAAAGGTAATGATATTTCGTATATTCCTACCGAAGAAGCTATTATCCAAAAATATGTAGATTTAGATGAAATTACATTTTATGAGTCTTTTGGAATATGCTTTGGAAGAAAAAATGAATATTATAATCCAAATTTTATAAATCACGAAGGAAAAATCCACAGATATATGTAGTTATTCGTCTATAAATAATTATAAAAAAATAGATTGAATTTAATGAATAATGATGAATTAATTAGAAAAATACAACTTCGCGATAGAAGCGTAAGGGTAATCTCAAAAGATGGATATTTTAGAGCAGTATGTATAAAAAATACAACAAGCGCACAAACTGCACAATTAAATCATAATTTAAAAAGTATTCCAGCAGTTTTTCTTGCTAAAACACTTGCAGCCGCTTCGATGGCGGCATCTTTTCAAAAAGGTGAGGAGAGAGTAGTAATTGAATTTGAAGGAAATGGATATATTTCTAAAATTTTTGCTGAAGCTATGCAGTTAGGGGAAATTCGAGGATATGTTGATTTAAAAAATAATAGTGATGAAAATATTAATAAATTTGATGATATTCTAAATATTGGACTTCTTAAAGTATCGAGAATATTATATAATCGCTCTGAGCCAATTCAGGGAATTGTACCTATTCAGAAAGGCGATATTGCAACAGATTTAGCTTATTATTATAATCAATCAGAGCAAATTCTTACTGCTGTTATTTTAGATAGTTCGATTGATGAAAATGGGCTAATTTTAGAATCTGGTGGATTAATGCTCCAAGCAATGCCAAATTATGATGAAAATACTTTAATTGAAGTATTTGAAAAAATAAGTTCCATAAAACCAATTAATGAGTATTTTTCACAAGGATTAAATCCAAAACAAGTACTAAACGAAGTTTTACCATTTGAATTTGATATTATTAACAGTACACAAGTTGATTTCTTTTGTAGATGTTCAAAAGAAAATTTCGTAAGTAAATTATTGACTTTAGGTATAAACGAAATTAAAGAAATGCAAACGTCTAATCAAAATGAACTTATATGTAGATATTGTAATAAACATTATTATTTGAATGAAAATGATTTTTTATCAATCACCGAGCAATTACTTGCTAAAAATAATTAAGGGATTTTATGAAATTTTTTGATATAGTAAATATTTATGTTAAAGCAGGCGACGGTGGAGATGGTCATATAAGTTTTCGTAAAGAAAAATTTGTTCCATTAGGTGGTCCCGACGGTGGTAACGGTGGAAAAGGCGGAAATGTCGTATTTGTAGCTTCTCGGCATATAAATACACTTGTAGATTTTAAATATAATCGTCGTTTTATTGCACAAAATGGTCAGCATGGCGGAAAAAAACAATGTAGCGGTCGCTGGGGAAAAGATTTAATAATAAAAGTCCCCGTTGGTACTTTGGTGAAAAATCTTGATGGTGAGGTAATTGTTGATTTAACCGAACATAATCAGGAATTCATTATTGTGAAAGGTGGAAATGGTGGTTTCGGTAACGCAATGTTTGCAACACCAACAAATCAAGCACCAAGATATGCTAAACCCGGTTTGCCCGGTGAAGAACTTGATTTAATGTTAGAATTAAAACTACTTGCTGATATTGGATTAGTTGGTATGCCGAATGCTGGTAAATCAACTTTAATATCTGTCATATCTGCGGCAAAACCGAAAATTGCAGATTATCCATTTACAACATTAATTCCAAATCTCGGAATTGTTTATATTGGAGAGGAAAAATCATTTACTGTAGCTGATATTCCCGGATTGATAGAGGGCGCCTCTGATGGCAAAGGCTTGGGAATGCAGTTTTTAAGACACGTTGATAGATGCAATGTATTAGTTTTTCTAATATCAGCCGAAAGCGATGATTTAGTTCGAGATTATAAAATTTTATTGAACGAACTCGAATTATATAATTCCGATATGCTATATAAACAAAGAATAATTTGTATTTCAAAATGTGATATTTTATCCGAAGAAAAATTAAAAGAAATTTCAAAAATTGATTTTGGAGAGAAAAAAACACCCAAATTATTAATTTCTTCTGTAATGAATATGCAAATTGATGAATTAAAATATCTTATGTGGAAATATTATTCAGAAAATTTAGAAAAAATAGATTGATATTTAAATAATTCATAGAAATCAAAAATTCATATTTTTGAAATTTAAAAAATTTTAAAAAATCAAAATACACTATCAATAAATATATTTACAATAAATTTAATTGATTATCATTAATAGTAAATTAATATAAATTATAATTGGAAAATCAAAAATGGCTGATGACAATAAAATTATTTTTTCAATGGTTGGAGTAAGTAAAATTTTTCCACCTAATAAAAGAGTATTGAATAATATCTATTTATCATTCTTTTATGGTGCAAAAATTGGTATCATTGGTTTAAATGGTTCGGGGAAATCTACTTTATTAAAAATTATAGCTGGAATAGAGCAATCTTACGAGGGTAAAGTGGTATATTCACCAGGTTATAAAATAGGTTATTTATCACAAGACCCCGAGCTTGATAATTCACTTACAGTTAAAGAAGTCGTTTCGCAAGGAGTACAAGAAATAGTTGATTTGTTAAAAGAATATGAAGAAATATCAATGAAGTTTGCAGAACCAATGGAAGATGACGAAATGCAAAAAGTTATTGATAGACAAGGCGAATTAACGGACTTGATAGAAAGATACGGAGGCTGGGAGCTTGATAATAAACTTGATAGAGCAATGGATGCTCTTCGTTGCCCCGATGGTGATACTCCTATTAGTGTTTTATCAGGCGGAGAGCGTCGTAGAGTCGCTTTATGTAGATTATTACTTAGTGAACCAGATATTTTGCTATTAGATGAGCCTACTAACCACCTTGATGCCGAGTCTATTCAGTGGCTTGAAGAGCATTTGAATCAATATAAAGGTACTGTTATTGCTATTACTCACGATAGATATTTCCTTGATAATGTAGCAGGCTGGATACTCGAACTTGATAGAGGAGAAGGTATTCCTTGGAAAGGTAATTATTCATCTTGGCTTGATCAAAAATCTAAACGACTCGAAGAAGAGGGTAAACAAGATGAAAAAAGAAAGAAAACTCTCGAACGCGAATTAGAATGGGTTAGAATGTCGCCCAAAGCACGCCACGCAAAATCTAAAGCACGTTTATCTGCTTATGAAAAGATGCTTGGTGAAGATGTGAAACAAAAAGAAGAAAAATTAGAATTATATATTCCAAATGGACCGCGTTTAGGTGCAAAAGTAATAGAAGCTATAAATGTAAAGAAATCTTATGGCGATAGAGTGCTGTTTGAGAATTTGAATTTTTCATTGCCGCCAGCTGGAATTGTTGGAATTATTGGACCGAATGGAGCTGGTAAAACGACATTGTTTAGATTAATTATGGGATTAGAACAGCCAGATGAAGGTGATTTTACTGTTTGTGATACTGCAAAAATCGCTTATGTTGATCAATTACATTCTACAATAGATTTAGAAAAAAGCGTTTTTGACCAAATTACTGGAGGAGCTGATACTATTACACTTGGTGGTAGAGCAATAAATTCTCGCGCTTATGTTGCTAAATTTAATTTTAGTGGTGCTGATCAACAGAAAAAATGTGGAGTTCTTTCGGGTGGTGAACGAAATCGCTTGCAATTAGCAGAAACCTTAAAATCGGGAGGAAATGTTATATTACTTGATGAGCCTACAAATGATATTGATATAAATACTCTTCGTGCTTTAGAAGAAGGTTTAGAAAATTTTGCAGGTTGTGCTGTTATTATATCACACGATAGATGGTTTCTTGATAGAGTAGCAACACATATTTTAGCTTTTGAAGGAAATTCCCAAGTATATTTCTTCGAAGGTGCTTATTCTGATTACGAGGAAAACAAAAAGAAACGTTTGACAGATTCTGGACCTCATAGAATAAAATATAAAAAATTAAGTGATTAATTTTTTTTTGTACCCCAAAAAATCTATATAAAGTGGTTGTAATAAGATTTTTTACAACCACTTATTTTTAATTTTCTAAACATTGAAGAATTTCATAAGTCGAATTTAACTTCATTAATTCTTTTACCAATTCAACAGAATCTTGATAATTTATTTTAAAAATAATATTTTTTAATTCAAGAAGTACTGGTGCGGGGACGCTTAATTCATCAATACCCATACCAATAAGAAATTGTGTAGCGGCAGAATGGCTTGCTAATTCCCCACAAATAGAAACGGGAATAAATGCTTTTTTAGCTGATTTAATAGTCATACAAATCATCTTCAAAACAGCGGGATGAAATGAATTATATGCGTCAGTTACAAGTTCATTAGTTCTATCTGCGGCTAAAGTATATTGAGTTAAATCGTTAGAACCAATACTAAAAAAATCACACTCTTTTGCCAAAGATTCTGAGATAATCACAGCCGCTGGAGTTTCTATCATAATACCAATTTTAATATTATTGTCATAAGGAATATCTTTTGAATCGAGTTCTTTTTTACATTCATCTAATACAGCTATTGCATCTTTTAATTCAATTAAATCAGAAATCATTGGGAGCATAATTTTAATATTCTTATGAATAGAAGCTCGTAATAAAGCTCTTAACTGATTTTTAAATACTAATTTGTTAAATAATAAATATCTAATACCACGCAAACCTAAAGCTGGATTATTTTCTTTTATAGGTATTCCAATTGAAAATTTATCACTTCCAATATCAAAACACCTTATTGTAACTTCTTTAGGATACATAACATTAGCTATTTCTGAATACCAATTATATTGAGTTTCTTCATCTGGAATTCTTGATAAACCCGAAAGAAAAGTTTCAGTTCTTGCCAATCCAATACCATCGCTACCAGTTACTAAAACTGATTTCAAATCCTCAAGACTATCAATATTAGCTAAAAGTTTAATTTTAACATCATCAATTGTATGAGTTTTTATATTAGCTAAATCGCCTAATCTTTTTTTATGCTCCTCGATTTCATTAATTTTATTTTGGTATTTATTTAGAATAGATTGACTTGGATTATATACAATTAATCCCGTAAAACCATCAATAATTATAGTTTGATTATTTTGTAAAATTTTACTTGCTTCTCTAACTCCAATAACTGCTGGCATACCAAATGAGCGAGCAAGTATTGAAACGTGAGAGGCAATACCACCGATTTCAGTAATAAAGCCAATGGCGCCAGCTTCTTTAAATTTAACTAAATCAGTAGGCGTTAAGTTCGACATTACGATAATTTTATCTTTAGAAGTTGAATAATCTGGAACTCGTAAATGCAATGTAGATAATATCCTTAATTTAACGTTTTCCAAATCAACAATACGTTCTTTAATAATTTCATCTTTTGTTTTTTTAAAAAGTGCTTTTTGAGCATCAAATTCTTTTATTACAGCACTTTCAGCAGTGTAACGATTTTTTATCCTATCAAAAATATTATTCAAAATATATTCATCATTTAGGATAAGTTGGTAAGTTTCGATTATTTGAGCAACAACAATGGATAGATTTTTTGATTTATTAAGTACCTCATTATAATCAAAATTCAAATGAGCTATTGCATTTTTTAGTCTTAACATTTCATTTTCTATCTCATTTTCGGGAATTTCATAATCATATTGATAATGATACTCTTGCTCATAAACTTCAACCTGAGCTATTGCAATACCATTACTCGATGGGATTCCTTTTAAAAATCCTTGAAATCCACTATTTGGGCTTGATTCTTTTTTTACAATTTCACTTAACATTATATAGGTTCTCCAAATCCAGATTTAAAATATTCTTTTAAAGCAATAGCCGCTTCATCAGCATCTTCTCCTTCTACTTTAACTTGCAAAACACAACCTTGCTCTGCCGCTAAAGTCATTACTCCTATAATACTTTTTGAATTAATCTCAAAACCATCTCTTGATAGGAAAATTTCCGAACGAAATTTTGAGCATAATTTTACTAAACCAGCCGCTGGTCTTGTATGTAGTCCAGCACGATTAACAACTTTTACTTCAGTCTCAACAATATTCATTAATTCCAATTATAAGTTTTTATTAATTTTTCCATTTTTTACTTCTATGAAAACATCGGTTGTTCCAATTTTTGCCGCTTTAAAATTAAGTGTACCTTTTAATTTAGCAATCGAAAGAGTTTCAACTGATAAAGTACCACTTACTACTCGATAAGTTTTCCCATCTTCACCACCATTGTATTGAAATGTACCGAGATTATTATCACGGCTTAAATCAATTTCTTTTTTATCAGCCCAATCTTTATCAATAGTCATAGAAAATACATGAGTTTTTCCATCTTCAATTAATGAAGCTGAGAAAATATAATTAGGATTTTGTGATGGTGGAATAAGAACAACATTATTAGTTTTAAAATCCAAATTTATATCACCCGTAATATTCATTTCGCAAATATAGCCGCTTGTTGGGTTATTTGAATTTGAATCACTCGAACAAGAAAATAAAAAACTTATTGATAATAAAAACAAAATTGAAAAAAAGTATTTCATAAATCACCTTAAAAATTTATTAACAAAATCAAATGTAAAATTAATAAATTTTCTGTAAATTATCAAATAAATTATATAATTATAAGTATTATTTTCAAAATATTAGAAAATAATTGCTTATTTATAATAATGTAAGTATAAATTCGCCTACAAATTTTAAAATTTTAATTTTCAATTAGTTTACCTCTATGTATTCAGAAAATTTTATAAAAAATTATACGCTTGCAAATCTCGAAAAAAAAATAATTGAATTAGGCTATGAAAAATATAGAGCTTTACAAATTTTAAATGGTATTTATGTTGATAGAGTTCAAAAATTTGAACAAATTTCTACTTTGCCTAATACTTTAAAAAATATTTTAGATGATACATTCTTAATCAATTCTATAAAATTATTAAAAAAAAGGCAGTCCCTTGATGGCTCTATCAAATATCTATTTCAATTAAATGATGGGAAAAGTATTGAAGCTGTGTATATGCCTTGGTATGACGAGCATAATGGCGAGATAGAACGTATTACTTTATGTATTTCTACTATGGCTGGTTGCCCCGTTGGATGTGCATTTTGTGCTACTGCAACTCTTGGATTAATCCGGAATTTAGATACAAGTGAAATAATTGACCAGATTCTTTTTGTAGAAAATGATTTATCAATTAAAATATCAAATATAGTTTTTATGGGTATGGGCGAGCCATTGCTTAATTATAAAAATGTTATTAATTCAATTGAATTATTAACTTTGCCCGAGAATAAATTATTATCAAGAAAAAAAATTACTTTATCAACTGTTGGTATAACTAATAAAATCAAACAATTAGCAAATAGCAGAAGTCCCGTAAAACTTGCAATATCATTACACGCAACGACTAATGGTTTTAGAGAAAAAATTATACCTCTTGCAAAAAGTGTAAAAATTAATGATTTAATGGATTCGATAGAATATTATTATCGTAAAACACATTTACCAATAACTTATGAATATATTCCTTTTGAGAATTTTAATGATACTTTTGAGGATGCTAAACGTTTAGCTAAAATACTAAAAAGAGTGCCTTCGAGAGTAAATCTAATTCCTTTTAACGATATTTCTTTTACTGGTGTTAGTGGCTTGTCGCAGACTTTAAAATCAAGTTCGAAAGAAAAAATTTTAGAATTTGGAAATCAAATTAAAGAATTTGGTGGAGTTGTAACTATTAGAGATACTTTTGGAACTGATATAGAAGCCGCTTGCGGCCAATTAGCATTAAAAGAAGGGTGATTTATGGTAAAAAAAATTATATATCTTTTATTTTTCTTTATTATTTATACAAGTTTAATTGCCAATGATTATACGAATTATTTTGATTTTATAGAAGATAACCCAAATCAAATAATGATTATTAGATTAAAAAATGGAGATATTTTAACTGGTATTATCGAAGATATTTTTAATCAAAATGATAATGATGCTAATATTAAGTTTAAAACTCAAATTGGCTCGACAATAATATATTTTAGTGAAATAAATGATATTCGCTTAAAAGATGAATTTAATCGCCAGAAACATCGCTGTTTTATAATGCCAACTGCCGAGCCTATTGGAGAAAATCATTTTATTAGTAATTATATGATTGCACTTTTTTATGCTGGATTTGGAATCTCTGATTATGTTTCAATTAGTGCGGGGACAAGTTTAATACCCACATTAGATAGACGCGATCAAATTAGTTTATTAAATGTTAAAGCTACTATTTTAAATATGGATTGGGAAGAATATAAAGGTGGAATAAGTATTGGATTGGGTGGAAATCTTGCGTTTGTTAATCATAATAATAAATTTTCACATCTTTTTGGAAATATTACGATTAGAGGGGATAGAACTGATTTAAGTGCTTTAATTTTTGTGAAAACAGGCTCAGAAGATTTTTATGAAATTAGATTTGATGATAGAGTTTACCCTACATATTATCTAAATAATTCCTTTGGATTAGGATTAGGAATAACTACAAAATTCACAGAACGACACGATATTTATTTTGTTGGTGAATTATGGAATACAGATATATCGAGACTTACAAATACAGGGCTTCTTGCTGCAATTAGAATTCAAAATAGTAGCTTATCTGCTGATTTTGGTTTAATGTTTTTTACTGTTCCAGCATTGTTTCCCGTTGTAAATTTTGCTTGGACACCTTTTTAAAAAATAATACAAAAATACAGACTTTTTATTATATATATTTTGCAATTCAAAACATTGATAAAACTTGTAAATGTCCAGATTTATTCGTATTTTTGTAAGTTTGTTATATTAGTAAATTATTATAAAGTAAACAATTATGTCATTACTTGATAAAGGTCATATAATCGAAACCTTGCTTGAAGACGAGATGCGTAGTTCATATCTTGATTATTCTATGTCTGTTATCGTTTCAAGAGCTTTACCCGACGTAAGAGATGGGTTGAAGCCCGTTCATAGAAGGATTCTTTTCGCTATGCACGAGCTTGGTTTAGCTCCTAATAAACCATACAAAAAATCAGCTAGACTTGTTGGTGAAGTATTAGGTAAATACCATCCACATGGAGATAGTTCGGTTTATGAAGCAATGGTTCGATTAGCTCAAAATTGGAGTATGCGTTATACTCTTGTTGATGGACAAGGTAATTTTGGCTCTATTGATGGCGACCCACCAGCGGCTATGCGTTATACTGAATCAAGATTAGCTCAAATTGCTACTCAAACGTTAAGAGATATTGAAAAAGAAACAGTATTGTTTCAAAATAATTTTGATGAATCACTAAAAGAACCGTCTGTATTGCCAACAGTTCTTCCTACACTACTTGTAAATGGTGCGAGCGGTATCGCAGTTGGTATGGCAACAAATATTCCACCACATAATTTAACTGAAATTATTAATGGTTTAGTTGCTATGATTCAAAATCCTGAACTTTCTGACGAAGAAATTATGACTTATGTGCCAGCCCCAGATTTTCCAACCGGAGGTATTATTTATGGGTATAATGGAGTTAGAGATTCTTATCTGACTGGTCGCGGACGAATAATTGTGAGAGCAAAAATTCATATTGAAGAAAATAAAAATAAAACAAAACAAAATTTAATAATTTCCGAGTTACCTTATCAAGTAAATAAAGCAAATTTAATTGAAAAAATTGCCGATTTAGTGCGTGCAAAAATTCTTGATGATATTTCTGGACTAAATGATGAGTCAGACCGTAATGGTATGAGAATTGTCATTGATCTGAAACGCGATTCTGTACCCGAAGTAGTTATTAATAACTTATTTAAACATACTCAATTACAGGTTACTTTCGGCTCTAATATGCTTGCTTTGGTTAATGGGCGACCAAAAGTTCTTACATTAAAACAAATGATGACTCATTTTATTAATTTCCGTAATGAAATAGTTGTTAAAAGAACAAAATTTGAATTAGACCAAGCAGAAAGAAGAGCTCACATACTCGAAGGATTTATTATTGCTCTTGATAATCTCGATGCAGTAATTAAAACTATACGTGAATCACGCGACCCGAATACTGCTTCTATTGCTTTACAACAAAATTTCAAATTATCAGAAATTCAAGCAAAAGCAATATTAGATATGAGATTGCAAAGATTAACTGGTCTTGAAAGAGAAAAAATTCAAAAAGAGTATAGAGAAATTTTACAACTTATTGAAAAATTAAGAGCAATATTAGCAAGTAAAGATTTGCAAATGTCTATAGTATCAGAAGAACTAATTGAGTTACGAAATAAATTTGGTGATAGTAGAAGAACAGAAATCGTAATGGATTCCAAAGAATTCTCTATAGAAGATATGATTGCTAATGAGGATATGATTGTAACGATGTCCCATAATGGATATATTAAACGCACTCCTTTATCGAGTTATCGCAGACAAAACAAAGGTGGACGTGGCTCAAGTGGCACTGCAACTTATGATGATGATTTTATAGAGTTTATTTATCAAGCTTCAACACATCATTATTTGTTGTTCTTTACCGACGCTGGAAGGGTATATCGAATTAAAGTTTATGATTTGCCCGAGGGTAGTAGAAATTCCAAAGGACGCTCAATTGCAAATGTGATAGGAAAAACTCCAGAAGAGAAAGTAACTGCAATATTACCATTAAAAGAATTTACTGACCATGAATATGCTGTTTTATGTACACAAAAAGGCACTATTAAAAAAACTGATTTAACAGCATTTGCAAATGTTAGACAAAATGGAATTATTGCAATTAACCTTGCCGAAGATGATAAATTAGTTGCCGCACAAATCACCGATGGTAATTGTGATGTTATTATTGGTACAAAATTAGGACTTGCTTGTAGATTTAGAGAAAGCGAAGTAAGAGCAATGGGACGAACCGCTGCAGGAGTTAGAGGTATATCATTATCAGAAAAAGATATTGTTGTTTCTATGATTGCTGTTAAACGTTCAGATGCTCAAGTTTTAGTAGTTAGCGAAAATGGCTACGGTAAACGTACCAAATACGAAGATTTTAGACTAACAAGAAGAGGAGCTAAAGGTGTAATTTCGATGAATTTAACTCCTAAGACTGGAAATGTTGTAAGAATTCTTATGGCTGTTGATAGTGAGGATTTAGTTGTTATGACTGTTAATGGTATTCTTATTAGACAATCTGTTGTTAATATTCGTACAATCGGCAGAAATACGCAAGGAGTTAAACTAATAAGACTTGATGAAGGAGATCTTATTGCCGATATTACTTCTGTTAATCGTGATGATGAAGATGTTACCGATAACGATGAAAATAATGATGAAATTGTTGATACAAACGGTCAAGAAAGTATGTTGTAATCAATTAATTTAATTTGTTTTATTATAATAGGGATTGATATTTTGTTTATTGATCTCTATTTTTTTTAATAAAAATTTAAAATAAAATTTTAAGAAAATTGTTGAATATTATATGGAATTGTAAAATAAAATGTAGAGCCTACACCATATTCAGATTCAACCCAAATATTACCACCTATAAGCTCGCATAATTTTTTACTTATTGTAAGACCAAGCCCCGCACCATCATAAGGTCTTGTTAAATAATTATCATCGGATTGTCTAAATCTTTCAAATATCAAATCAATTTTATCTTCTTGAATACCAACTCCTGTATCTTTTACATAAAATTCAATAAAATTCTGATTATTGATAATATAACCTACTTCGATGTAGCCATTTAAAGTAAATTTAATTGCATTACTTATTAAATTTGTAATAATTTGTTGTAATCTTGCTGAATCAGTTAAGATATAAGGTAAATTTTGATATCTATTGCCAATTTTTAATTCAACATTTTTGTCAATTAGTAAAGATTTATAAGTATCTAAAACCTCATTCAAAATATGATTGATATCTGCGAGGTCAATATTAATCGTCATTTGATTAGCTTCAATTTTTGAAATATCAATTATATCGTTTATGATATTTAATAAATCATGACCGCGTTTATGAATTAATGATATAAATTCTTGTCTTTCGTCGGGTTCTAAATCTTCTGCATCTAATAAGTTTGCAAAACCAAGAATTGCATTCATAGGTGTTCTAATTTCATGCGACATATTAGCAAGAAATGTTGTTTTTAATTTATCAGACTCCTCAGCACGCTCTTTTGCTTGTCGTAAATCGTCTTCTGCTTGTTTTCTTTCGAGAATATTACGACCAACAGCAATTATCACTTGTTCACCAAAATACTCACTTGAATTGAGTGCAATTTCGAGTGGATAAATTTCATCATTTTTGGTTTTAGTCCAAAACTCGAAAGATGGTATTTCACCACTAATTGTATCAAAGAAATATGAGCGTATAATTTCAATATTATTCATTTCATCTGCTGAAAAGAATGTAAAATTTTTACCAACTAATTCATCTTTTGAATAACCATAAAAATCAATAACAATATCATTAATTTCAATTATTTCAATGTTATGATTTAATATAAAAATAAATTCAGAAATATTATTAAATACAGATTTATAACTTTTATGCGATAATTCTAATTCTTGTGTAGCTTTAAAACGCTCAGTAACGTCAGAACTAACTCCAATAATTCCAGTAACCTTTCCAAAAGAATCATAAATTGGGCTATACAAAGTATCAAAATATAAATCATCAACTGGAATAATACTATGTAAAGTTTCGCCAGCAAGAGCATTTTTAATATTTGTATATATTATTTGATTATTTTTGTAAATTTCAAATGCTGAAAGACCAACTACTTGACTTGGTTTTAAACCAAGTAATTCCAAACCTTTTCCTTCGGAAAAAGTGAAAATTCCATTATTATCAATAGAAAAAATTACTATTGGAATATTCGATATTATTGTGTTCAATCGAATAATAGTTTCTTGCAACTTTTGTTCATACAATTTTCTTTCTAAAAATTGAGCTAATTGATTTGCAATAATTTCAAGTATTTCTATACTTTGATTATTATAAGCATTTGGGTTGTCATAACTTTGAACTACAATAGCACCAATTATTCTATCATTTGCAATTAATGGAACCCCAAGCCATACCTCGCATAATTGTCCAATTTTATCAATAACATTATTACTAATTAAATCTAAAATATCATTTTTATTAATAAATACTGTTTTTTTCCTTTGAATTACTAAACCCGTTAGTGATTTTTTTGCTGACCATTCATCGTAATGTTTGTCTATATCTTTATCGTAAGAAGTATTTAGCATATCTGTTTTTTCATCATATAAAGCAATATAAAAATTACTTGCGTCAATTAATTTTGATAATTCTTTATGAATAAACTCATAAATATAATTATAATCATTAGTACTCGAAATTGTTCTAACTATATTAAATTGTGATTGCTTAAAATTTTCTACTCGTCTTTCTTCAGTAATATCAAATTTTAATCCAGCCAAGCCATCAAAAATTCCATTTTTAAAAATTGGTATAATAGTATTTTTACAAATTTTTCCTAAACCATTCCAGTAAATTATTTGCTCGTCATTTATAATCTCATTATTTATATTGCTATTATTCAGAAATTTCTCAAAAATTTCTTTTGATATAACTCCCTTTTCGATAATAGATTGATTTAAAATACTACCAAAATTTTCTGTTAATAGATTATTTTCAAGAATACCAATACCATTTTTATCACACACCCAAACTCCAAAAGGAACATTTTCTATATATGTTCTAATAATATTCTCACTTTTCTTTAAAGACTCTTCAGCATTTTTAAATTCAGTAATATCAATATTAAATCCAACTATTCCTTCAAATTTGCCATCAATTATAATAGGGGCAAGCCTATTATTATAATATTTAATCTCATTATTTTCTATATATGAGATTTCCTCATTTATAATTTCTCCATTTCGGACTCTTGCATTATTACAATTCCATTTATTAATAGTATCTTCAGAAGAGCCAGAAGTATCGGGGGTTTTACCAATAATACTATTAAAACTTTTCATCATTAAATCATTTTCAAAAATGCCAACATCATTTTTATCGCGTACCCAAATTTGAAATGGAGCATTTTGAAAAAGTGTAGAAAGTAATGATTCTCTTTCAATTAATCTTATCTCTGTACTTTTTCTTTTGTGTATATCTCTAAGACTAACAATTACAGCATTAATATCATAATTATCTAATTGATTATTGAATATACTTTCGAACCAACGGTATTCACCATTAGATTGAAGAAGTCTAAACTCAATAGTTTTTGTTTTTTTATTATGAAAAATATCATCAAAATATCTTGTAAATTCTTCTTTATCATCTTTATGAATATAATTTATTAAATTAAATGTTGTAATATCTTTTTCATCATCAATTTTAAATATTGATTTTAAAGCATAACTACAGAAAACTAAATTTTTGTTGCTATTAAAAATAAAAATTCCATAAGGAGAAAATTTGATTATTTCACTTAAATATTTGTCTGATAATCTAAAAATATTTTGAAATTTTTTATCTTCGGTTATATCGCGCGCCACACCATATTTAAGTTTTTCATTAATATAAGTAACAGAAGTCCACAACAAACGGCGATAAGTGCCATCTTTATGTTTATATCTATTTTCAAAGTTTTTAAATTTATATCTATTTGGTATTTCTTTATGTAATGCTCTTGTTGCAACAATATCATCTGGGTGGATAAATTCATAAATAGGCTTTGAATATATCTCCTCAATGGACCATCCTAAAACATCAGTCCATACTGGATTTACAAATTTAAAATAACCATCATTTGTAGTTACAAAAAATAAATCATTCGCATTTTCTGCAAAAACCAATATGTTTTTAAGTCTCTCATTAGTAATTGATAATTCGTTTTCTATAATATTTTTTTCTAATATAAGTTTTTTGTTGAGTGATAAATATTTTAAAAGGAAAGATATAGTAATTGTTAATGAAATAAGCATTAAAAATATTAAAATAATATTAATACTAAATTCATTATTTGTAGGAGTAATGAAATTTAAAAAAGAAATATTATTATTTTCAAAATTTATACAATTATAATTTTTAAGTAAATTATATATATTTAGCATTTGATAAATCCCTTTTTTTAATCAAAAGATTAATTTTTTAGAATATACAAAAAATTCTTAAAATAAAATATATAATAATTCAAATCCAAATTAATATATTAATTTTATTTACAATTTTCAAATATACGGTTTTTTTGATAATTTGAAAAACGAAAATTAATTATTTGTATGATAAAAAACCTTCGTTTTAATTTATATGTAATCAAAATGAAGGTTATATTATTAAAAATTAATTTTTAGACTAACCTTTGGTATAGGTAAAGCAGATAAACCAATATTATAGCTAAGATTTTCATCAACTTGAAAATCGTACAAATGCGCTCCAACATAAGCATCAACAGATGCTAATAAATAAACTCCTATTAGATACAAAGCTCCCATATCACGATTATCGCGATAATACTCTCGATATAATTTTGTAAGCTGATATTCAGTATTCGTTTTATCCATATTAGATAATCTTTTATCATAATCAGAAAATTTTATTTGATTATCAATAATAATATAGATTAAAGTACCAGCCGCCGCGAAAACTATTGGAGCTTTCCAATAACTTTCTACATATAATTGCCCTAATCCCGGTAATATTAATGATCTATAAATAGCTACTGAAGGTGATTTTGTCAATGCCATTGTAGATTCTTTTTTCTCAATTTTAATTGTATCTTGTTGGGAATAAACAAAAGCATTTGAGAAAAAAGTAAATATTAAAAGTAAAATTATATTAACAAAAAATTTCATTCTTTTATTTTATTAGAGCAATTGCTTCAATTTCTATTCTAACATCTTTTGGTAATCTCGATACTTGATAAGCGGCTCTTGCGGGCTTGCTTTCACCGAGAAATTGATTATATACTTCGTTCATTTGAGCAAATTCATTCATATCTAATAGTAAAACTGTTGTTTTAACTAAATCATTCATTGTACATCCCGCCGCTTCAAGAATTGCTTTAATATTATTTAGCGACTGTTTTGTTTGTGTAACAATATCATCACCAGCAAGATTACCCTCAGGTGTAAGTGGAATTTGACCAGAAATAAAAATAAAATTACCAGAAGCTTTAATAGCTTGTGAATATGGTCCAATCGGCGCTGGAGCATTATTCGTATTAATAATTTCTTTCATTATTAAATCCTTTTTTATTTGTTATTAATAAATGACGGAACAAATTGTTCTTTGTAAAAAAAATAAATCTATATTTTATGAATAATATTTTGCTAAAACAGCCGCCCCATAAATTCCCGTATCTTCTAAGAATTTAGCAGGAATAACATTAACGCGATTTTTTATCGAGGGCAGAGATTTTTCTACTAAAGTTTTTTGAATATTTTCTAATAAAATGCTTGATTTTGATATACCACCACCAATAATAAAATTAGGAATATCTAATATATTTGCAATATTGACAAGTGCGACCCCAATTCTATTGCCCGTTATTTCTAAAATTTTTCTACAAGCTAAATCACCATTTTGAGCTAAAATAGAAATATCTTTTACATCATATTCGTTTATATTATTAAGTGAAGAGTAGGGGAAATGGGTTAATATTTCTTTTGCGAGATTTAAAATACCAAGTCGCCCTGATAACACTTCGATAGTACCTTTTCTATAATCTCGCACATCATAATTAGAATTATTATAATCAATAATTATATGACCAATTTCGCCAGCCCCGCCCGAACTACCGTTAAGTAATTTCCCTTCATAAATAATCGCACCACCAATACCAGTTCCAAGAGTAACATATACAAAATAATCAAGATTTTGCCCATTACCAATATGAAGTTCTGCGAGTGCCGCTACATTAGCATCATTTTGAACGATAAAAGGCAAATTGATTTGCTCACAAATAATCTTTTTAATAGGAAAATTAATAATTCCAGTCATATTAGGTGCAACAATAATTACATTATCACTACTAACGACACCCGGAACACCACAAGCAATAGAAGAAATTGTTGGAAATTCTTCTATTGCAGAATTATATGTTTTTATTAAATTTTCTATTAAAAAATCTGGAAAATCGTTTGTATAAACTATATCATAATACGGAATATAATATTTTTTTTTCAAAATAAGGTTGTCATCAAAAACAGCAGCTTTTATGCTTGTCCCACCAACATCAAAAGAAAGATACATTATTTATTTTCCTTAGGTAAATAATAGACTTCCTCGTTTTTACGCTTCATACCATATTTTTCTCTTGCAATTCTTTCGATTGTGGCAGGGTCGTTTTTTAGTAATTCAATTTGATTTTTTAAAGAATCAGAAGTTTTTATTTTTGCTTCAATTTCTTTTTTTAGAGTAATTTTTTTGTATTCAAGTTTAAATCTATTTAATAAACCATAATCAGAAAATATAATTATGGTTGCAAAAATAATAATAACTGAAACGCCGAGTATAATTACGCGGCGTCTCGGATTATTAACATTATTTGTAACTTCGTTCATTAATTAGAAAAACTTTTTAAAAATTTAGTAAAAGAATCCATTTCTTCTTTTGTTCTTTTTTCTGTTACAGCTATTAATAATGTGTTTTTACCATTGTTATAAGCACTAATATCAAAACCAGCAATAAATCCATTCTCTAATGCTTTGTTTAAAATATCTTTAACTGGTACGGGCGTTACTATAGCAAATTCATTAAAAAATGGTTTATCATTTAACAATTCATAACCTTTAATTTCAGAAATTTTATCAGCTAAATAATGTGCTTTTTGGAAAGATTGAGTTGCAACATCTTTAATACCTTGTTTACCCATAGTTTCCATATATACAGTTGCCGCAAGCATATACAAACCTTGATTTGTACATATATTCGAAGTTGCTTTTTCACGTTTAATCTGTTGCTCCCGAGTTTGAAGAGTAAGTACAAAACAGCGTTTACCATCTAAATCCTCAGTAACCCCCGATAAACGTCCGGGAATTTTACGTATAAATTCATTCTTACAAGCAAATATCCCAAGATAAGGACCTCCAAAATTCAATGATATACCAAGAGGCTGGCCTTCTCCAATAACAACATCAGCATTATAATTGCCAGGTGGCTCTATTAATCCAAGTGATAAAGGATTTACAGATACAATAAATAAAGCTTTTTTAGAATGTGCAATTTTTTCTATTTCATAAACATCTTCGAGATTTCCAAAAAAGTTTGGCATCTGAACGATAACGCCAGCAGTATTATCATTTATATAGTTTTTTAATTCATCAATATTAGCTGTACCATCGGTATTAATAAACTCTTTAAAAGTGTAATTTCGACCAGCAGTTGTAGTTTTAGCAGTAGCTAAATAATTTGGATTTATAGTTCCAGCAATCAAAAATTCAGTTTTTTTATTATGAGCATGAGTCATAAAACACGCTTCTGCTAAACCGCTACCTGCGTCATATAAAGAAGCATTCGATACGTCCATTCCTGTTAATTCACAAATCATAGTTTGAAATTCATACATAGCTTGTAAAGTACCTTGCGAAACTTCAGCTTGATAGGGCGTATAAGCAGTTTTAAATTCTGGTTTGCTCAACACAGCACCAACAATCGAAGGTATATAGTGGTCATAAGCACCAGCACCAAGAAAACAAGTATGCGAATCAGTACTAATATTCTTATTTGAATAATTTTTTAATAATGATAATACTTCATATTCAGATAAAGCCTTTGGTAAGTTTAATGGTTTAGTAAGTTTAACCTGTTTAGGAATATTTGTTAATAAATCATCAATACTTTCGACACCAATAGCATCGAGCATTTTTTTTCTTTCATCATCAGTATTTGGGACAAAATTCATTATTTCTCCTATCTATAAAAAGATTTTTTCTAAATGTAAGAATTATAGAATACAAAATTACTCTATTTATTACTAATCTCAAAAGAATTGAAATATTTTTTGTTATAAAATGAAATTTTAAATTTTAAACTAATTAAAATTTCATAATATACTTAAAATATCAAGCTAAAATTTCGTAAATAGGACCACTATGAGTTAAGGTACTCGAAACTAAATTAATTTTATATTTCTGTTGTTTACCAATATAAAATTCTTTATTTTGCTCAAATACATCAAAAAAATTCTCTTCAAATTTTTTGATTCTTAATAACGTAACATGTGGCATAAATTTTTGTTTTTCTTTTGGAAAACCATATTTAACAAGTCTATTTTCGATTTCTTTAAAATTATTAAAAACAGATTTGTCAGCGTTATAAATACTCGAATACAACACTTGAGGTTTAATTCTTGATTTAAGAAGACCTAATTTATTGAATTTAATTATCGAAGGATACTCTGTAAACAAATCCTTCATTAAATCAATAATTTCGGGAATTTTATTAATTTCTACATTACCCAAAAATTTGTAAGTAAAATGTAAATTATTTAAATCAGACCATTTACCACTCGAAGAATTAGCAAAAATATTCTGAATATCTGATATGTGCCTTGCAAATAAATATTCAGCCACAAAACTTGCAATAAATAATCTTTTGGTTTCCATTTTAATACTCAATTTAATTTTATAATTTTATAACAGAAATTTTATACAAAATTAATTAAAATAATTTCAATTATAATAATTTTATATAATTATTTGATTTATTATTATAAAAACATTGAAATATGTTACTTATAATTATATATAAAGGTAAATAGAATTGTACAAATATTGATTATACGTATTTTAAACAAGAATTTTAAATAATCTTATATATGAATTTTGTATTTTTGAATATTAATAAATTGTTATACAAAAAGAAATTTTAATATGGCATATAATATTGGAGTTATAGGAACTGGTTACGTTGGAGTAGTAACGGGGACTTGTTTTGCCGCAAACGGTAATAATGTGTATTGCGTAGATATTGATGATAATAAAATTAATAAACTCAAAAATGGCATTAGCCCTATTTACGAACCTGGACTTGATTTGCTCCTCGAAAGTAATATAAAAGATGAAAGACTATTTTTTACTACTGATTTAAGTCTCGCAGTAAATAATTGTAATATAATATTTTTATGTCTGCCAACACCACCAAACGAAGACGGCTCCGCTGATTTGAAACACGTTGAAAAAGTTGTTCAAGATATTGCAAAACTTATGAATAATTCAGATCCACAAGCTGAAAAAATAATTGTTAATAAAAGCACTGTTCCTGTTGGAACAGCAAGTAGAGTAAAAGAAATATTTGATAAAATAATCGAAAATAATAATATTAGGGTAGTATCTAATCCCGAATTTTTGCGTGAAGGTTTTGCAATTGAAGATGCGATGCGACCTGATAGAATAGTAATTGGTACTTTGGATGAAAAAGCGGCAGAATTAATGAAAGATTTATATAAACCATTTGTTAGAAGTGGAAATCCAATTTATATTATGGATGAAAAAAGTGCAGAAGTTACAAAATATGCTGCAAACGCATTTTTAGCTACAAAAATATCATTTATGAATGATTTGTCTCAATATTGTGAGAAAGTAGGGGCAGATATTGATAATATTCGTCTTGGAATAGGTTCGGATAGCAGAATTGGAAAGCGTTTTCTTTTTGCTGGCGTTGGTTATGGCGGCTCGTGTTTTCCAAAAGATGTTAGAGCAATAATGAACTCAGCAAAAACTCATGGGACACCATTAAAAATTGTCGAAGCAACTCATCAAGTAAACGAAAATCAAATATTGAGATTTGCTAATACTATAATTGATAAATTCTCAAATAATATTAAAGGTCGAAAATTTGCTATTTGGGGTTTGGCTTTTAAGCCAAATACCGATGATACACGTGAAGCACCAGCATTTAAAATTATCCAAAAATTATTAGAAAATGAGTGTCAAATTAGCGTATATGACCCCGAAGCTGTGGATAATACTAAATTAATGTTCTCTGATAAAATTTATTATGCAAAAAATATGTATGATTGTTTAAATAATGCAGATGCATTAATAATTGTTACAGAATGGACAATATTTAGAAATCCCGATTTTATTAAAATGCATAATTTATTGCAAAATCCAATAATTTTTGATGGACGAAACTTATTTACACTCGAAGAAATGCAAAATCATGGTTTTGAATATTATAGTATAGGTAGAAAACAAGTTACTAATAATTATTAATGTATAATATTAGCCACTTTGTGAATTTTATTTTTGTATATTTATAACCATTTACAATATTATTCTTGATAAATCTTAATTATATTTGGAATATAAAATCGAAAATTCATTGGAATTACAATAAATTAGTGATAATTAAATAATTATAATTAATATTGGCACGTTTTTAAATAGTATTTTTTAAACTTCTTTTTTAGAAGTCAAAATTATTTTATGGGGATTTAATATTTATGGCAGATGAAACAAATATAGAATCTGAAAAATCTAAGAAAAAAGGTCTTTCGATGCCCATTATTATTGCAATTATTGCTTCTGGAGTGATATTATTAGTAGTTGTAATAATTTTTGTCATTAGTATAATGTTTAACAATATGAAAGATTCTATTATCGAAAGCTCTGGTCAATCTAAAGAGAAAACAGTGGAAAAAGCAGAACCAAAAGCTGAGTCATTAGATAAATTTGAATATCTCGAAACAGGTAGAATAACAACAAATCCGCTTGCAAGTTCTCAATTTGTGGTGCTAAATCTTGGTATATTTTATTCACCATTAAAAAATAATAATAAAGAAGAAAAAGCAGAAGCAAGCGATCCTCAATTGAAAACACAAAGATTAAATGCATTAATTAAGCATAATGTAAATTCACAAGTTGGCGATATGGACGTTATGGCTTTTCAGATACCACGAGATTCACTTGCTGTAAAATTTAAACAAAAACTCGAACCAGCCTTTAAAATGGAAGGTTATAGAATAAAAGAAGTAATAATAATAGAATTTATAATTCAATAATTAATTTAATAATGGCTGATATTTTATCACAAAACGAAATTGATAGCCTGCTCTCTGATATGAGTAGCGGTAGGGTTGATGTTGAAGATGTTGTTACTGGTAAATACTCTTCTACAAAAACTGATGTTTTTAATTATGATTTTAGAAGACCTAATAGAATATCTAAAAATCAAATAAGAACTCTACAATCTATTCATGATAATTTCTGCGAAGTATTTGGATATTATCTTGTTTCTAAATTACAAACGTTAGTTTCATTTAGTGTAACATCTGTTGACCAGCTGTTTTATTCAGAATTTATTTTATCAGTATCAAATCCAAGTTGTATATATATTTTTGATATTCTCGGAACCGATGGCAATGGAATATTAGAAATTAGCCCTGAACTTGCTCTTACATTAGTAGATTTGTTACTCGGTGGGAATGCAGATACTATACCAAAACCAAGAACAATTACTCCGATAGAACAGTCTGTTATTAGAAATATAATTGAACACGCTTTGTCAGATTTAAGAAATTCCTGGAAATCTATCGCTGACTTAAATTTTAAATACTCACATCTCGAAGTTGAAGCAGATTTTGTGCAAATTGCACCTGCTTCTGAAATTGTAATTGTTATTTCTCTCGATGTAAAAATTGGAAATAATAATAATCATTTTATGATGAATTTATGCTTTCCAACATTTGCACTCGAAGATGTTTTGGCTAAACTTAACCGCCAACAGTTAACAACAACTACTGTCAAACAAAATAGTGCGAGAATGGCTGAGAATCTAAATATTATTCAACAACAAATGGCAAATACATATTTATCAATAAAAGCAGAATTAGGGAAAACATCTTTGACAGTTGGCGAAATAATGGAGCTTAATGTTGGTGATATAATTAAATTAAATAAAAAAATTAATCAAGAAATTGAAATTATTATTGCTGGAAAAAGAAAACTCGCAGCAAGACCCGGCTCTATTTCTGGTAAAAAAGCCGTTAAAATTACTCGTCCATTAAAAGATGAGGATTTAATTGATGAAGATTTAACATTCAAGAATAAGGATTTTTGATATGACAATGACACAAGACGAAATCGATGCTCTAATCGGAAGTGGTGATATTGATGATAATTTAGTTCAGAATACTACTGAAAATATTGATTCAAAAGATTTAGAATCTGAACTAACAAATGCTGAAGTTATTGAGCATTTGCACACTCTCGACCCCAAACTTGAACTACTCTATGATTTACAACTTCCCGTTTCAATCGAATTAGGGCGCACTAATATGCTTATTAGAGATATTCTAAGATTAGGGCGAGGCTCTGTTGTCGAGTTTGATAAATTAGTTAGTGAACCAGTTGATGTGCTAATTAACGGAAAAAAAGTTGCCGAGGGCGAAGTTGTTGTGATAGATAAACATTTTGGTATTCGTATCACAACTTTGATAGACCCCGCTGATAGAATTAAATCTATGAAAAAATAAAAATTTAAGAAGGAAATATTTACTATGGATAGTAGTATTTTAAATGCATTTTTTACACTTTTATTAATAGTTGCATTAATTGGTTTTTTAACATTTATATTGAAGAAAACTACAAAAAATAAAAATTTTAAAGATGAATTTACAGAAATGAAAGTTCTATCTAAAATGGCTCTTAATCAAAAAAATCATCTCTATATAGTTCAAATAGCTAATAAACGTTTACTTCTTGGTGTCTCGGAGAATAATATTAATACATTATCTGAATTCGATATTAATCATTCTAATGAAAAAATCGAATTAAAACTTAATCAGAATAAAAAAATAACTTTAGAAGAAAGTCTATC
This sequence comes from Bacteroidota bacterium, assembly GCA_029974985.1. GTDB lineage: Bacteria > Bacteroidota > Ignavibacteria > Kapaibacteriales > UBA2268 > JANJTB01. The sequence goes on from JARKQC010000269.1 coordinate 45,969, forward strand.
TTTTAAATCATTTTTAAAATCCACTTTTTCAAATCAAAAAAATTAATAATCAGAATTTTTGATTGTATATTAGTAAATTTTATACTTTTTTATTAAATCTATTAGTATTAAATTGCATTTATAATTGATGCAATTTTTCTAATTATTTTTGTGATTTAACAAATTGAAAGATGATAGAGGACATTGGGGATCCAAAATTGGATTCATTTTAGCGGCATCTGGTTCTGCAATTGGATTAGGTAATATTTGGAGATTCCCTTACATAACAGGAGAAAATGGGGGAGCCGCTTTTGTAATAGTTTATTTGATTTTTGTACTTTTATTAGGCTTACCCTATATGCTCGCTGAATTTTCTCTCGGAAGAGCATTTCAATTAAATACAGTTGGTTCTATTGATAAAATTACAAATAAAAGTGCTTGGCGTTATGTTGGCATTTTGGGAATTATTACAAGCATAGGTATTTTATCTTTTTACGGGGTTATTTCTGGCTGGACCTTGGCCTATGTATTTAAAACATTATTTACAGAAGGGCAAGTTCTAATAAATGATTTCTCAAACTTTGTAAATAATCCATATTATGAAATTTTATTATATGCGATTTTTCTAATATTTACAGCTTTAATTGTTTACAAAGGAGTTGAAGCCGGGATAGAAAAATGGTGTAAAATACTTATGCCAATACTAATGGTTTTATTAATTGCTTTGATTATATATGCTAATCTTTTACCAAATTCTGAACTTGGATTAAAATTTTATTTGATGCCAGATTTTGGAAAAATTAATTTTAAAACGATAGTTGCCGCTTTAGGTCAAGCATTCTTTTCTTTAAGTCTCGGAATAGGTTTAATGGTTACATTTGGTAGCTATTTGCCAAAATCAACTAATATGTTTTCTTCGGCTATTTATATTGTTTTTTTTGATGCATTAATAGCATTATTAGCCGGTTTTATAATATTTCCCGCTTTATTTTCTATGGGTGAAAACCCCGCTTCGGGACCATCATTAGTATTTATTATTTTCCCTAAGCTCTTTGCACAAATGCCATTTGGTAATATAGTTGGAGCTTTTTTCTTTGTATTATTATCAATTGCGGCACTTACCTCAACTGTTTCATTACTCGAAGTCCCAGTATCATATTTTGTTGATGAGAAAAAAATTTCAAGGAAAAAAATTGTATGGATAATGACTATCGTGGTTTTTGTTATTGGTCTGCCGTCTGCTTTGTCGCAAGGAACTATTGATTTTTTTACAAATTTTGGGTTTATACCCGAATCATTGACCTCACAAGATTTCCTGAGCCAAATTAGCTTTATATTTGGCGACTTACTGCTAACAATAGGTGCTTTATTTTTAAGTATTTTTATCGGATGGATATGGGGCGCTCAAAAAGCGGCTGAAGAAATTAAAATATCGGGAGGAAAATTTTATAAATTTGAAAAAATTTGGATTTTTTTGATAAAATATATTATTCCAATAATTGTTGTTTTAATTTTAATAAGTATTTTTAAAGTTACTGGAATTACATAAACTAAATAATTAATATTTTATAATTAATTATTTATGAAGAATTTGTTTTTTAAAACAATTTTACTTGGAGATATAAAATGAAATTTATTAATATTTTAATACTATTTATATTTTTGGGCTTTCTTACTGCGAAATCTGATAATTTTAATAAAGATTTATTACCAGAATTGTTCTCACCATCAAATTCGGGAACTGAATTTGCAGTTAGCCTTGTACCAGCTTATTATGCGGCACTTGATGAATATAATATGGTACGAGTGTATTTTTCATCAGCAACATCAGCAAAAGTTAATTTTAAAATTAGTAAATTTTTTATTGATACAACAATAAATATCGAAGCCAATAAAGTAAGTGAATATTCTATTCACGCAAAATATTTAATGCCTTTTAATAAAACCCCAAATCAAGTTACCCCGATTGAAAATAATTATGAAGGGCGGGCATTAATGATTAAATCAGATGTACCTATTATTGTATATGTTTTAGTTCGCTTAAGAACTTATACAGAAGGCTTTTTAGCTTTACCGATAAATTTCTTAAGTACTGATTATAATCTATCTACATTTAAAGATCACACTAATAACAAATCTTCTTTTTCACCATCAACAGCTGTTATAGTGTCAAGTTTTGATAATACACGAGTAACATTTAAACTCGGAGGAACTAACACGACACGAATAAAACTTGAAAATGGAGATTCGCTTTATCCAGCAAATTCTGTTAGAAAAGTGTTAAATGAAGGAGATGTTTGGGTTGTTCCGGGTTTTGGATTAAATAATGATTTATCTGGAAGTACAATACGCTCAAATAAACCAGTTACAGTATATACAGGAAATTATTGCGCCCAAGTGCCAACTGGGCAAAATCCTTGTGAATACTTAATAGAGCAAGAATTGCCAACAATATATTTTGCACAAAGATATTATATAACACCAATTTTTGGAAGAACAAAAGGCTCTTGGATAAAAGTGAATTCTTTTGAGGAAAATACTGAAGTCAAATTAAATAATCAAAAAAAAGGTACAATACAATTTCCTTACGGAGTAGAAGATGAAGGATTTTTATCATTTAGAGTAAACGAAGATAATAAACTAGCTATTATTTCTTCTGATAAACGAATAAATGTAACCCAATATAATACTGGAAATGAAAGCAATGATGATAAAGGAGTACCCTTTAAAATGCAAGCTCTATCATATCATAATTTCTCAAAAAAAATCGTATTTCAATTACCAGCAACATCGCAAAATTCACACTTTTCTGATAATTATTTAAATATTGTTTTTAAATTGAATAAAGAAGGTAAAATACCAGATGATTTGTTATTAACTGAAATTAATGATAAAGGTATAAGTACTAAAAAAATAAAAGAGTTAACTGCTGATAACCCCATTCAATTTCCAATTACAGAACCCGACGGTTCGCGAATGTTTTGTTTAACATTGAAATTAGCTAAATACGGTAGATATATAATAAATTCATCGAATCCCGTAGGAGCTGTGTTTTATGGGCTATCAAGTGAAGATGCCTATGGCTCGCCAGCATATATTTATATGAAGAATATTGATAAATTAACTGATACATTAGCACCAAAAGTGGAAATTGAAGAGGGTGCTTTAGCAAACTATTATGGAAATGTTACCGATGAGCCGGAATCGAATGTTAAAGTTCGTTCAAATTTAGCTTTAATACATTTGATTAACGATTCATCATATAATTATGTACTCACTTGCGAACCTTTTATACCGGGAGTTGATTCAAAAGCAACGTTTCAATTACGTCCAATAAATATTAAAGAAAATGCGTTGGCTTATGTAAGAATAGTTGATTTTGCCGGTAATGATACTATTATTAAATTTTCGTATTCAAATGAACCTGTACCTCCAAAAATTATTTTTAAAAAATTTACTAATCCAGAATTTTGTCCGGGAAATCCAATTGATGTAGAGTTTTCGATTAATAATGGTTCTTTTTTGGGTGAAAATACTTTTTTTGTCAAATTAGCAAAAATTAATCCAGATAAACCAACTTATCCCATTACACTTGCACAAGTTAAGAGCTCGTTAATTTCAAAAATTAGCACTACTATTCCACGCCAACTTGTTGGTGGTGATGATTATTTTATTTATATCGAAACAACTTATCCACAAATTAGAAGTGATTCAGTTGATTTAACTATTTTAGAATTGCCTCAACACCAAATATCTGGCTATAAAAAAGTTTGCAAAGATAATATATTTAAATATTATACAAATAAAAGTGTTGCAAAATTAAAATGGCAAGTCAAAGGTGGAGAAATTATTGGTAATGACGATTTAGATACAGTTAAAATTAATTGGAATAAAATTGACGAAAACACTCTTTCACTAACATTATCAACAGAAAAATGCTCTGAAACTCTCGAGTATATTGTAAATGTTGGTGATGATATTACAAATTCAATCGAAGGAATAAATAAATCTTGTAGAATGGATTCAGTATTCTATAATTCATTTTTAAGTACGGGCAAATTTGAATGGCAAATAAAAGGTGGTAAAATATTAGGTGATTCTCGTCAGCAAATGATACGAGTAGTTTGGCTCGAAACTGGAATTGCTAATTTAAAATTAATTTATACAAGCGATAATGGTTTTATTAAAGAGTTTGAATACGATGTTGCTATTACTGAATTGCCAGAAAAACCAACGATTAGTCGTGAAAATCGTGTTTTAATATCAAGCTCAACATCTGGTAATCAATGGTATTATGAAGGAAATATTATTCAAGGTGCGCGTGCAAAAACTTACGATACAAAAGATGTAGAAGGTAAGTATTATGTAATTGTTACTCTTGATGGCTGTTCAAGTGAAAAATCAGAGATTTATGATTATAAAATTCTTAGCGTAAAATATAGTAATAATTCTGAATATTTGAAATTATATCCAAACCCCGTAAAAGATAATTTAAATATTATATTTAACCGTCAGCAATATGACAAAACTATATTTATTAAAATATATGATTTTAAAAATTCCTTAATTGATATTATTCAAATCGAGCCTAATTCTGATGAAATGATTAATATTAATTATCCAACAAGTAAATTATCATCTGGATATTATTTTATAAACATATTGTTGGATTCTGAATTCTATTTTGATAAATTTATAATTAATAAATAATTTTAAAAATATGAATTAATTAAAAAATATTTAAAATTAATCCGAAGTTGAAATATTACTTCGGATTTTTTATTTAAAGCTCAATAATTTATTATAGAGCAATTAATGATAAATACTATTTGTATAATAAATTGTGTTAAGAATTTCACCATATTTTTGGTGAGATTAGGAGTGAAGTTATCATTATAATTAAAGTGAGGAAATCTATTTTGTTAATTACTTGTATTATTAGCTTTGCTCGGAATGACTAACATTTATTTTCTAATTATTCAAATGAATAATAAGAAATAAAGAATTTTCTAATGGCATTTTTAAAAAATTATAAAAAAAATATAAATGATAATATTCAACTTGCATTTCCAATAATGCTTGGGCAAGTTGGACATATAATTGCTGGAATCGTTGATAGCATAATGGTAGGGCATATAAGTGCAAATCATTTAGCCGCTGGCTCTTTTGCTAATAGTATTTATATTATTTATTTTATATTTGGATTAGGTATAGCCACAGGTTTAACTCCACTTGTAGGAATATCTTATGGAGAGAAAAAATATAAAGAATGCGGAGAATATTTTAAAAATGGCATAAGCTCGATAATGATAATTGGATTTGTGCTAATGATAATAATGATATTGACGGTTCATTTATTACCATTTTTGGGGCAATCTCCAATAGTAGTCGAATTAGCAAAACCATATTTTTTAATTTCAGCTTATTCATTGCCATTTTCAATATTATTTTCAATAATAAAACAATTTACTGAAGGACTTGGTAATACAAGACCAGCTATGTTTTCAAGTATAATTTTTAACATTCTAAATGTTATTTTAAATTATTTGCTTATTTATGGACATTATGGTTTTCCTCGATTAGAATTAGAAGGAGCGGCTTGGGCTACTTTTATTGCTCGCTTTGGAATGGGATTTTCTTTACTATTTTATGTTAAATTATCAAAAAATTATAAAATTTATTTACAAAAAATAAATTGGAAACTTTACTCAATTAATCATATAAAAAAGATATTTGCTTTAGGAATTCCAATTAGTGTACAGTTTATACTTGAAGTAGCATCGTTTTCTATGGGTGCAATTATATGTGGATTTGTTAGCCCACAAGCACTTGCCGCACATCAAATAGCAATGAGCATAGCGAGTTTTACCTATCTTGCCGCAAGCGGAATAGCCTCTGCGGCTACAATAAGTGTATCCAACTACAAAGGTGAACGAAATTTTTTACAATTGAATCGTTCTGTAAAAGCTTCTTTTGTATTAGTAATAATTTGGATGTCAATGAGTGCATTAATTCTTATTATTTTTAGATATACTATTTCAGAATTTTATGTAAACGAATATGATGTGATTCATCTTGCAACAAATTTACTCTTAATAGCCTCATTTTTTCAATTATTTGATGGAATTCAAGTTACAGCACTCGGAAATTTACGAGGAATTGAAGATGTTAAAATGCCAACTATAATATCATTAATATCCTATTGGATTATTTCACTTCCAATAGGATACGTTTTAGGAATAGTATTAAAATTCGGAGCTGTTGGAATATGGTATGGATTTCTAATTGGGTTAATATTCGCTGCAATATTGTTAATAATTCGTTTAAAATATTTACTTAATAAATCATATAATTATTAATGATTTGAATAAATATTTTGATATAAATTATGACCGTATTTTGAGAAATTTTCAAAATATCCAGTGTACCATTGATTTAGAGAAGCCCCCGCTTTTTCTGAGTCTAATAAATCTTGGTAAGAATCAATTCCACCAGTACGAATAATATGAAATTCTTTTTTTAAATTAATTGAATTAATAATTTTTGAACATTCTTTACATAAATTAAGAGATTTTTCTTTAATTAGATTTCCACTAACTCCGCCACCAAAATTACTTGTAAAATATTCAAAAATTTTCTTTTCTCTTGAATTTAATTTTGTAATATAATATGAATAATTAGTAGAAGTATTACCTAAATTGATACCATCAAATCCCAAATCTATTAAAATTGGTAATAATTTGAGCAGAAGATTTATATCAGTATCAACAGAATATTTTACGATAATTGGTAAATTTTTATTTCGTTTATGAAGAAAATTCTCTTTAATATATTCAAGCCTTTCTAACATGGATTTATCTAATTCATTTGTAGTGCTTATATGATTACTCACATTCGGACAACTTTCATTTAATTCGATAAAATCAACACCTGCTTTTGATAAATCATTCATACCTTCGAGTAGTGATTTTAGAGCAGTAAAGCCCGTTTCACTTGGGTCGCTACTTACACTAACACCTATTGGGCAAGATTTAATTTTTTCAATTTTGCTAATTTTTGCTGCAAGCGAACTATGACCATCGTTTGGAAGCCCTAACCAATTTACAGCAGACTTAGAATTTGGAAGAGGTAAAAAAGGGTGTAAAATATTAAATTTATTATTTCCAGCACGTGGATTACTTGTAGAAGTGCCAGCAAGCCAAGCGCCAGCTCCTTGCAAAGCGGACATCTTATAGCCTATTCCACTTTTGAACATTCCCGCCGCGTTAAACAAATTATTTTTAAATTCAATATCCCATAATTTTATTGGACGACTCCAATTTTCAGTATTAATATCTAAAGGTTCTTCAAAAGATAATCTACTTAAAAAATCTTTTCTACCGCGTGAATAAAAATCAATATAAAATTTTGGCGAAAAATATTCGAAATAGGGACGTAGAAATGCATCTAATTTTGCCAAATTTTCAGTTAAACTCATAATTATTATATTTTAAAATTAATAATAATTCAAAAGTACATTATTTTTTAAATAATTAAAAATTATCTTTAATAATACATTTTTCGGTTGCTTCGGCGGACATTAATACGCCCGGTATGCTTGCACCTGGGTGAGTACCTGCACCAACAAAATATAAATTTTCGTAATCTTCTGATTTATTATGAGGTCTAAAATATGCAGACTGGAATATAATTGGTTCTAAACCCCATGGACTACCTAAATATGAATTTCTTTTTTGAGAAAAATCAAGAGGAGAAAATACTTTTTCGACAACTATATTACTTCGTAAACCTACTAAATCAAAGTCAGTTTCAAGATAATTAATTATTTGATTAGTAAAAGAGCGTGAAAATTCATTCCAATCAATATTAGATTTTAAATTAGGGACGGGAGTAGAAATATAAATACTATCACAATTTTCAGGTGCCATACTCGGGTCTGTAATTGAAGGAACATTGATATAAATAGGGAAATTCTGAGGAAGAATATTTTTATCAAAAATATCAGTCATAGTATCTTTATAATTTTGCGAAAATATTATATTATGATGTAATAGTTTAGGGTATTTCTTTTTAACGCCTAAAAAAATTAAAAAATTACTATTTGCATATTTACTATTAATAATTCTATCTTTATTCCAACGATTGCTTTTTTCAGTATCAATTAATTGACTATAAGTATAGCTAACGTCTGAATTAGAAATAACTATATCAGCTAACATTTTATTAGAATCAGACATAACTCCAATTACTTTTTTGGAATTAATTAAAATTTTACTGACTGGAAAAGAGGTAATAATTTTTCCACCTAAATCTGTAAAAATATTTTGAAGAGTATTTATAAAATTATACATTCCATTTTTGACAAACCACATACCAATAGATTGCTCCACATAAGGCATCATTGAATAAATAGATGATGTTCTAAAAGGATTACCTCCAATAAATAAAGGGTGAAAAGAGAAAATAAACCTATGACGATAATCATCAAAGTAAGAGGATGTTAACCCATAATTTGATTTAAATAATTTTAATTTAATCGCTTTAGGCAAAAATTTAATCATAGAAGATAAATTTGAAAAAGGTAAAGAACCGTAGCCTTTTCCAATAATTTCATCATATATTTTTTTTGAATTTTTTAAAAAATCATCATAAAGCCCTGCGTCCCTCTGATTAAATCTTGCCATTTGAATTTTCATTTTTTCGGCATCACCAGAGTAATCAAAAGAAGTATTATCTTTAAAAAATATTCTAAAAAAAGGGTCAAGCGAAGATAAATCAAGTAAATCTTCAACTTTTTTATTTACAACTTTAAATAATGAATCTATAACCTCGAGAGCAGTCAAAAAAGTTGGTCCCATATCAAAAGTATAACCAGACTCAGTAAATCTGCTTGCATGTCCACCAATAATATTATTTTTTTCTACAATAGTAACATCATAGCCGCGAGATTGTAATCTAATACCTATTGCCAAACCGCCTATACCAGCCCCTATAACAATTACTTTTTTCAATTTTAAATTTCCAAATTATTTAATCATTTGTAGCTCTATTCTACGAGCATTTATAATTTCTTCGGGAGAAAATTCATCAATTTCTCCTTGTGGAAGAAGAGGTTTTATTATTGTAGCTAATATTCTTCGTTCTCCAATTCCAGCTTCTTTTGCTCTTTCTTTAAAAAATAAAGCTCTTTTTTCATTTGTTCCCGTAATTTCGTTTTCGTGCATATAGGAACGTATATAAATAGTATATGAAGGATTTACTCTAATGAACTCAATTATTGCATCGAAAATTTTTACATCATCAGCAAGCGGCTCATACGCATTATCTTTATCGTATTTAAAAGTAAATTTCATACCAGAATATAGTTGAATATCTGGTAAAGGTTCATTTTTAAAATTAACTTTCGAAGGCTTGGGAGTTTCACTTGCTATATTTGAAGATTGTTCTGTTGAGCTACAAGAAACTATCATATTAGCAATTATAAGAATTATTATCCATATTTTCATTATTTTTTCCTTTTGAAAGACATTTATATTAATATCGAATTTGATAATAATTTATTGAAAATAATCAATAGAAGAGTACGAATTAACGTATTATATTTGGTAAAAAAGCATAAAAGTCGCCCATAAGGCGACTTTTATGCTAAAAGTTATTTCCTTTTTTTATGACGATTTTTACGAAGTCTTTTTTTGCGTTTATGCGTAGACATTTTATGACGCTTTTTCTTTTTTCCGCAAGGCATAATTGCTCCAAAAATTATTTTTTAATTTTGCACTTAATAAGAATGTAAATATAATATATTCTGATATAAAAATCAAATATTAATAATATAAAATGCTAAAGTTTATATTTTTTTGGACAATTATTTGTTGTCTAAATTCATATTTTTCAAAGATTCGTTAACTTTATTTAAAAATTCTGGTGAAGGTTTAAATACTGGAACATATCTTTCTTCAAGTGGAACTAAATCGCCAGTTTTTGGATTGCGTGCAGTTCTTGGCTTACGGCTTTTGTGTTTAAACACACCAAAACCACGAAGTTCAATTCGTTTGCCAGAAGTAATTGCAGAAATAATACTTGAAAATACTCCATCAACAACTGCTTTTGTCTCAATTTTTGTAAGACCAGTTGCTTTTGAGATTTCATCAACGATATCAGCTTTTGTCATTTTTTTTAACCTATAAAAATAAAATAATAATTTAATTTTTGAAATTACATTTTTGAAATTACATTTTTTTTTGAACTCAAATTTACAAATAAGTTACGTATTAAAAAACTTTTTTTTTAAATTTTATTTTTTATAAGCTATTGTATTTTAAGAATAAATTTATTATATAGCATTCAAAATTTTGGAATATTTTAATAATAAAAATCAAAATTAATACAAAAAATGATTTTATTTTAATAATGAATTTTAATTTTTTATAAATTTATTTTTTATATTTTTCGTTTTATTATAGATTAAAAACAAAAATCGGAGACAAAAGATGAAAATTACAGTTATCGGCTCGGGTAACGTAGGCGCAACTGCGGCACAAATTTTAGCTAATAAAGAATTAGCTAATGATGTTTATTTAGTTGATATTTTAGAAGGAGTTGCAAAAGGAAAAGCACTCGATATGTACGAGTCTATGCCAATTTTGCAATCAGATGCTCGTATACACGGAACATCTGATTATGCTGAAACTGCTGGTTCAGATATAATTATTATTACTGCTGGGTTAGCTCGTAAACCCGGTATGACTCGAGATGATTTATTAGTTAAAAACGCGGCAATCGTTTCTTCTTGTGCATCGCAAGCTATAAAATACTCTCCAAATGCATATTTTATCGTTGTTTCTAATCCTCTTGATGTTATGACTTATGTAACTTTAAAAGTTACTGGTTTACCTAAAAATAAAGTAATTGGTATGGCTGGAATTTTGGATACTGCACGCTATCGCTCATTTATTTCGATGGAAACGGGGTATTCTATGCGTGATATTCAAGCACAATTACTTGGTGGACACGGCGACACAATGGTACCATTACCAAGATTTACAACAATTGCGGGGATTCCTGTTGCAGACTTAATACCAAAAGAAAAACTTGATAAAATTGTAGAAAGAGCAAAAAATGGTGGTATTGAAATTGTTAATTATCTCCAAACAGGTTCGGCATATTACGCTCCTGGGACAGCGGCAGTAGAAATGGCTGAAGCTATTGTTAAAGATCAAAAAAGAGTATTGCCTTGCACTGTGTATCTTGATGGAGAATATGGTATTAGTGATGTTTGTGTTGGCGTACCTATTAAATTAGGCAAAAATGGAATTGAGGAAATTATTGAATTAAAATTAAATAATGAGGAAAAGGCTTTATTTGATGATTCTGCAAACCATGTTAAGAAAACTATTCAACAAGCAATGGAACTGATAAAAGAAAAATAAAATTTTATTTAACTTGTTAAAAAAACCTCAACTTGAATTTAATGAGTTGAGGTTTTTTTATTATTTATTAATATAAATTTTTTCAGCCATCATAACAGGGATTTTGGGTATGGATAATGGTTTCCATTTTGCAATATAAAATACTTGATTATTTCTATCATAACTATTGTAATATTCATTACTAAATACGATAAAAGTATTTTCGGAGTCAATTAAATCATTATCAAGCATATCGTTGTAATTAACCATAAGTGAATCAAAATCATAATATGCACTTATAAAATCTAAATATTGCGCGGGAATGATTGCTGGTTTATAATTATATGAATATGCGAAATAATAATCATCATTAGTTAATAAAGAAAAATCTGGTTGCTCTGGGACAAAACCCTCGATTTTTATATTTGGTAAACCAAATCCGCCTATAAACTCAGCTGTTCTATAAGAAAGGTCAATAATTCGCTTTCTAATAAAGGGACCACGATCATTTATTTTTACAAAAGTTGATTTATTATTGACTGTATTTGTAATTTTTAATATAGTTCCAAAAGGAAAATTACGATGTGCCGCAGAAAAATTGTTCATATTATATCTTTCGCCGCTTGCAGTTTTTCGATTGTGAAATTTTTTACCATAATGAGACGCTTTACCTTCGGTCTCATATATTCTATCTTGAAGAATAGAGTTTTCTTCTAAAAAAAGGGATAAATCAACTATTTTATTTATAATATTACCTTTAATCTCTGTATATTGTGTTTGTTCTTGTGAAAAAAGCAAATTTAACGAAAATATTAGTAGAACAAGTCCACTTAAAACAAATGATAAAGAATATATTATTTTTTTAATATTTAGAAATATCATTAAAAGATATTCTCATATTAGTTATACAAAATTTCAAAAAAGTACTTAAAATACTATTTCCCCCCATTAAAAAAATTCAAAAAACTCTTTGCTACATTATAATAAGATATGTTATCGAATAAATTTATTTTATATTGTAAAAATTATTTTTTTAATAAAATTTATTTTTAGAAAAAACTAAAAAATTGTTCAAAAATTTTAATATATTTATAACATAACAATAAAAAAACCCGCAAAACTTTAATAAATTTTACGGGCTATTATTTTCTTTTATTTTTAAGAATTATTTAACTATATCATAATTAAAGCAATCGCTGTCTTTCCAAGTTGATTTATTTTTTTGTACCATTAAATCATAAAACATTGCACTACCACCGAAAGAGATAGATTTTACATCATAACCCATAACTTTTAAGAATGCTGCTGCATAAGCCGCAGTATGCCCAGTATAGCAATAAATTGCAATAGTTTTATTTGTTGGTAAAGTTGTTAAGTTTTCAGTTGATTTTAAATCAGTTTTTGGAACGTAGCATGGAGCGCCAGGTAAATGACCAGGATCTTTATAGTCAGCAAGTTGCCAATAAGCAGCGATGAAATAATTATTAAGATTACCAATTACAACATCTTTTGAAACAGAAGGAAAACCATCAGCAAAAGCTTGTTCAATTCTTGCATTAAGAATTTCTTTTGCATCGCTTTTACCAGTTGTTAAAGTAGGTAATTCGCCTTTAACTGGTTTTGCAACATCGTCTTGAGTAATGATAGAAGCCGCCGCATTACCAACAGCATTTTTCCAAGTAGGCATAAAATCCGAATGCCAAGCCGCCATACCAAATTTCATACTAAATACATTATTATATCCAGCTAATCTTAGTAAACCCGTAGCATAAGCCGCTGACTGACCCGAGAAACATATCATATAAACTTTTGTATATTTACTCATATCATTGTTTTTAAAATAGCTTAAAATATCTTTGAAAGGCACATTAACAGCACCTACTATATGACCTTTTGCAAAAGTTGCGGCATCACGGATATCCATAACAAAGTATTTGCTTGGGTCAGCAGTAATATTAGTTTTAACTTCGCTCGCTGGAACTATGTTGTTCATAGTAACATTTATATAATCACCACCAACAGCTCCTTCTAAATATTCAATAAGAATTTCAGATTCTTTTTTTGTAGTTGGATTATTGGTGTCATCTGAACAGCTTGCCATAAAGACAAACATTGTCAAAATAAGTAAAGACATAAGTCCGTTTAATTTTTTGAATTTTGAAAACATTGAAAAAACTCCAATATAAAATTGTTAATAAAATAAATTATTTAGGCCAACTTGAAGGCAATTTTCCATCTACGGTAAGACCTTTTGTTGATGCACGTTGCCAATCAAATTTGAAATCACTATCAAATAAATATAATTCTTTGTTTTTAATTTTATCGCCATCTTTTGTGATATGGCATGCGTCAGAGCAAGGTTTGCCAGCTTCAACTTTTGTTCTTGCAGTCCATCTTTGGATATTATGTGGAGTTGCATAACCATAAATAGGAGCATCGCTGAAATTAGGCATAATATTGATACCATATTTTTCCCAGCTATCAGGAGCCATTAAAGTCATTCTTAAAACAGCATATTTGAATTTTGGTTTAATTTCTGGAATTGGATTAATACCAATTTTGAAATCTTGGTGAGATAAAATTCTTGCACCTTCGCCACCAATATGGCAACTACCACAATTATTATATGCTTGTGAATGGCAAGTATTACAGCTAAATGTTTCATAGTGTACGCTATGATAAGTATTCTTATTTTCTAATCCAGAGTGACAATTTTCACATTTTGGTAATTGGTCGTATTTATATCTTTGTTCAACATATTTACCAGTGCCGTGAATTTCATTTTTAGTGTGGCAATCTACACATTTATAGCCTTTTTTTGTTAAATGAACATCTGGAACAGTACCAGATGCAACACCCATATATGCATGACCGCCTCGTGAAGAGTGGCAAGCTACGCAAGTATTAACCATATCGGGCTTAGCAGCAAAATTATGACCATTCATAAGACCTCCACCAGCGGCTTTTGGACGATTTACGTGACAGTCACCACAAGTTGATGCGTGGCATTTACCACAATTTTCATCATAAGCTAATTGCATTGTTTTGGGTAATTTGTCAAAATCGTTTCCATCTTTATATCCCATTCTGATGCAAACTTTTCTTTTTTGCCCCCAACCCATTTGATGAATACTATTTTTGTGGTTGTTCACAGCTTCTTGGTGACAATTAGAGCATTTTTCACTTGCTTTTTCTAAAGTAGGATGTGCTAAAAAATCGCCGCTATGAGCTTTAGCTTTGTCATCAGTGTTACCAACACCATTATGACATCCGACACAGCCTAATGAGTAATGCTTAGACTTTTTAAATTCTTCCCAACCTGGACCACCTAAATGAACCCTATCAAAAGGTTCGTAATGAGGAGTTTCTCCACCGCAACTCGAACCACCAACAACTGAATCGGGGGTAAAAACTGCTTTAAGATGTGCATAATTCGTATGACAACCCTCGCAAGAATTTACTGCCGCATTATCGGGCTTGTTATTATCAGTAGTGTTATCATCACAATTTGTAATGAGAAAACCAACAAGAGCAATGATTGCTATTCTTAAAAATTTCATAATAAAATTCCTTTTAAAAATTTATATTATTTAGAAAAATAAAAATCTAATCTTTTTGTTTAGACCAAATAAGTAAAGAATCGAGCAAATTTTGCATAGCCGTTAATACTGTTTCACGATTATCAAAAGGTATTTTTTCGAGAACTTTTTCGTGTAATAAAATATGTTGTTCTGTAACATTTTTTATATAAGGCTTTGCTAATTCAGTTAATTTAATTTTAATATTTCTTCTGTCATTTTCATCAATTTCTCTTGTTATAAGATTTTTACGCTCTAATGATGAAATGATTTGAGTAACACGCCCAGGAGTAATTAACATATCATTTGCTAATTGTTTTACTGTTGAATAATTTTCGCTATTAAGAAAACGCATACAACGAAATTCAGGATTCGTAAGATCGTAAATCTTAATAAAATACTGTTCTTTTTCTTCGCATACTCTTGCTAAAAGAAATGTTAGTAACGAAAGTCTTTCAGCTTGAATTTTGAAATTTTTAATTTCATCATTTATCATCTTAATACAAAAATTATTTTTTAAATAATTATTTTAGTATCTAAACTATTTAGTTACTAAAATAATATATTTTATTTTATCTACAAACAAAAATTTAAAAAAATTCATTGAAAATATTATTTTTTTATCTAAATATCTAAATATGATTAAAATATCTTAAAATTTAATTAAAAATTGTTTATATCGTTAATATTGCTTTTTTTTGATTAATTATAATTTTAAATTTTAAAATAAGGATTTTAAAAAATGGTTAAAGAAGGGTTAACAAGATTAAGTGTATCAAGTGCTGAATATTATGCATATCATGGTGTGAAATCAGAAGAAAAAAAATTAGGCGGAAAATACGAAGTAGATTTAGATTTATACTATAACGCAAAAAGAGCAATATTAAGTGATAATGTTAAAGATTCAATAAATTATGAAGAAGCACTATTTTGTGTTTCTGAAGTTATTAATGGAAATGAAAATTACGATTTAGTAGAGACAATGTGTAGCGATATATTAGATACATTAATGGATAAATTTCCAGAATTATTAATCGCCACAGTTAGAATTAGAAAATATGCTGTTCCAATGCGACGCATTATTGGATTTATAGAAGCAGAACAAACTTTTTCAAGATTAGATGAATAATGTTAAAAATTCAAATATTGAAAAAAATAGAGTTATACTATCATTAGGTTCAAATCTTGGAGAAAGATATAATAGTATATTAAATGCGATTGTATTATTAAATAATTCGGGCGCAATTGATATAATTAGTATATCATCAATTTATGAAACCGAGCCTATTGGTGAAAAAAATCAAGCAAAATTTCTAAATTTAGCATTATTTGGATTATCTTATTTAACATATTACGAACTTATATATATAATAAAAAGTATTGAATATCTTTTAAATAGAAAAAAACGTAAAAAATGGTTAGAACGTGAAATTGATATTGATATAATTTTTTATGATAATAAAATAGTTGATTTCCCGAATTTAACTATACCACATAAAGAAATGATAAATAGAAAATTCGTATTATTACCGCTTTCTAAAATTTATCCGGATTTTATACATCCAGTTTATAAAAAAACGGTTATGCAATTGCTCGAAGAATGTAGTGACGATTCTGAAATAATACTTTTTGATAAAATTAATTTTGAAAATATCACAAGAAATAATTGAAAAAGTTAAAGATGCCGCGGATATTGTAGAAGTTATTGGTGAAATTGTGTCTTTAAAAAAGCGCGGTTCTAATTATATAGGATTATGCCCTTTTCATAAAGAAAAAACACCATCATTTACAGTATCGCCAGAAAAAGGCATTTACAAATGTTTCGGCTGTAATAGAGCGGGAAATATTTTTACTTTTATTTCTGAATTTCAAGGGCTTAAATTCAACGAAGCAGTTATTTTTCTAGCTGATAAATATAATGTTCATATCCCCAAAAATATTAATAATGAAGATAATAAAACTCAAAGTAGGATAGAATTAGCTTATGAAGCTATGGCAGAAGCCGCGGTATTTTATCATAAAATTATAAGAAAAAAAGAAGGCAATATTGCTTTACAATATTTTCATAAACGTGAATTTAATGATGAAATTATTGAGCTATTTTTGTTGGGTTATTCGCTAACGGAATGGGATTTACTTACCAATAAACTTATTAAACAAGGTTTTGATGAGGAAATTCTTATTGAAACAGGGCTTGCAATTCGCAGTGAACGCGGCAAACTTTATGATAGATTTCGCGCAAGAGCTATGTTTACAATCAAAGATTTTATGGGAAGGGTCGTAGGTTTTGGTGCAAGATTAATGATTGATGATAAATCTCAACCCAAGTATATAAATTCACCTCAATCAATAATTTATGATAAAAGTAAACTGCTTTATGGAATTTATGAATCAAAAAATGCAATTAGAGACAAGAAGTTTGCAATTATGGTAGAGGGCTATGCCGATTATTTGACTTTGTACCGTGCTGGAATTGAAAATGTTGTTGCCTCTTCGGGTACATCATTAACAAATGAGCAATTAGCTTTGTTAAAAAGATATACTAAAAGTATATCTTTTGCTTATGATGGGGACGAAGCGGGTATAAAAGCCGCAATACGAGGAGCTGAATTAGCTTTAAGCAGTGGTTTTGATGTTAAAATTGCAAATTTGCCAAACGGACAAGACCCTGATACAATAATTAAAATTAATGGTTTAATTCAAATGGAATATTTGATTAGAGATGCTCAATCATATATAGAATTTGCTTATAAAAATGCTCTCGAAACTGGAATTAACGATTCTGCACTTGCTTTTTCGGATTTTGTCCGTTCTACTATAAAAGCGATTGTTGCAATACCCGACTCACTACAACATGATTTTTATATTCGCAAGTTTTCACAATTATTAAATCTAAGTGATAAACAATTAAGACAAGTATATAAATATCGAAAACAATATATTGAAGAACAAATTATTCAAGAAAATAAAGAAAAATCTTTTGATAAAGAAGCTATTGATTTTCTAAAAATTGATGATAATCAAACTTTAATAAATTATGAAGAACTTCTTATTGACCCGAATAATATTTTCAATGAAGAAAAATTATTGTTAAATTATGCTCTTAAAGGTTTAGAAGAATTTACTAATCTAATTGAACGCTATGATATTGAGCATAGCACTTTTTTCTCTCAAACTGCTAAAACTGTATTTAGTATTATTCAATCTCACTCTGATGAGAATAATATTCTTGATACCATCATTAATGATAATATGATTAGTCAAAAAGTAAAAAACTACATAATTGATATTGCTATGAATGAGGAGCAACCAAGCGAGAATTGGCATAAACGATTCAATGCAGAAGCACTTGCTTTTGATATAAATAATATAATTTTAGATGCAAAAAACAAATTAAAATTAAGACATCTAAAACAGAGTATCAAAGAAATTCAAGAGCTTATGAAAGAAGATGAAAATAATATAAACCATAAAATAAGATTTATTGAACTTTTAAATAAAGAAAAAGAGCTGAACTCTATGATTTATAAAATGTAAATATTAATTTTAAAATGATGAATTTTTAGAATTTAAAATAATCTTTTAATTTAATCTTTAATATAATGATATATTGATAATTATTTGGAAAATGTTAATGGCAAAAAATGAAGATATTTTATCAGGATTTGATACAATAGAAAAATCAAGCAAAAAAATACCTAAAAAATTACCTGTAATACCCGTTCGAGATGTAGTTTTATTTCCGTATATGATATTTCCATTATTAGTTGGACGTACTTCTACATTAAAAGCTGTTTCAGAAGGAGTGGATAGAGATAAATATGTTTTTATTGCAAGCCAAAAAAAATCACAAATCGAAGAGCCTACGTTTGATGATATATATCAATTTGGTACGATAGCAAGAATAGTACAAGTATTAAGATTACCTAATAATCTATTAAAAGTTCTTGTTGAAGGAATTTTTCAGGGTAAAATTAAAAAAACGTATAAAATTTCCGATTTTATGGAAGCTGAAATTACTGTACTTCCATTTGAAAAAGTTGATAATAATGATAAAGAGTTATTAGCTCATATTCGATATGCTTCGGATTTATTCCGTGATTATATTAAAAATGAGCAAGGAATGCCACCTGATATTATTGCTTCTTTTGATAATATCGAAGATTTGTCTCAGAAATTATTTTTTGCGGCGGCAAATACACACGCTCAAATCGAAGAAAAACAAAAATTGCTCGATACATCTAAATTAAAAGAACAGTATTTTCAATTAGGTGCAATTCTAAAAGCCGAAATTGAAATGCAAAATATGGAATTAGAGATTGGCACGAAAGTAAATGACCAGATTCAAAAAACTCAAAAAAAATATTTCATCCAAGAGCAAATTAGAATACTTCAAAACGAGCTCGGCGACGATGATGAACCAAATTCGGAATTAGCTCAAATAAAAGAAGCTATAGAAAAGGCTGAATTACCCGAACAAACTTATAAAAAAATTATCGAAGAGTTTGAAAAATTAAAGAAAACACCGACGATGTCGCCCGAATACTCAGTAAATAGAAATTATATTGAATTAGTTGCACAAATTCCTTGGAAAAAAGCAACCCAAGATAATTTGAACATTAATCACGTTAAGCAAATTCTTGATGAAGACCACTACGACCTTGAAAAACCCAAAGATAGAATACTTGAATTTATTACAATTTTAAATTTAGCTGGTAAACTTAAAAGACAAATACTATGCTTCGTAGGACCTCCCGGCGTCGGTAAAACTTCGCTTGCAAAATCTATAGCTCGTGCATTGGGACGGAATTTTGTTCGTTTTTCACTTGGTGGTGTCAGAGATGAAGCCGAAATACGAGGACATCGCAAAACATATATTGGAGCTATGCCGGGAAAAATAATTCAATCAATGAAAAAAGCTGGATCGGTTAATCCCGTTATTTTATTAGATGAAATTGATAAAATGTCTATGGATTTCAGAGGAGATCCATCTTCTGCATTACTCGAAGTATTAGACCCCGAGCAAAATGCTAATTTCAATGACCATTATCTCGAAGTAGATTATGATTTGTCGAATGTTATGTTTATTACTACTGCAAACGTAAAATATGATATTCCATTACCACTACTCGATAGAATGGAAATTATTGAATTAACAAGTTATCTCGACCCAGAAAAATTACAAATCGCTAAAAATCATATTATTCCTAAAATATATGAAGAATATGGAATTAAGAATATAAAAATTGATTTCCCCGATGATAGTATTCTTAAAATTATTCGTGAATATACACGCGAAGCAGGGGTTAGAGCCTTAGAACGTGAAATATCATCTGTTTTGAGAAAATTTTTGAAAGAAATCGTTGAAGAATATTTTGAAAAATCAGTAAATTCGGTTGCAAAAGAAAAATTAGATGACGCAAATAAAGAAAAAGTATTCGTAGGACTTTTAAAAGATAAGCCTGATTTTATCAAAAAGTTTAAGAAAAAGAAATACGTCATTAGTTCCGAAATGATTGAAAAATATCTTAAATCACCCAAATTTAAAGAAAAACAAAATAAACTTGATGATAAAATTGGTGCTTGTAATGGACTTGCTTGGACAAGTGTCGGTGGCGATATTATGCCTATCGAGGTTACAATTATGCCCGGAACTGAAAAATTAACTCTCACTGGAAAACTTGGAGACGTTATGAAAGAATCTGCTATGGCTGCATTATCTTTTATACGCTCAAATTTTGCGGAACTTAATTTAAAAGAAGATTTTAGCAAAAAAAGTGAAATTCATATTCACGTACCCGAAGGAGCTATTCCAAAAGACGGGCCTTCTGCGGGTATTACAATGGCTATGGCAATAATTTCAGCCGCAAGCGGAAAAGCTATTCGCGGAGATGTAGCTATGACTGGCGAAATTACTTTACGAGGAAATATTTTAGCGATTGGTGGATTAAAAGAAAAATTATTAGCCGCAAAACGCGCTGGTATGAAAGATGTTATAATTCCATTAGAAAATCAAAGCGATATAAATGATATTAGTGATGAAATTAAATCTGGATTAAATATCCATTATGTAAATCATTTAACAGAAGGATTGCAATACGCGTTTAGAGATTATAATATAAAAAGTAAAGTTGTAAAAATTAAAAAAGAATCTAAATGAAAAAAGTTGCAGTTATTATGGCTGGTGGGTACGGCGAGAGATTTTGGCCACTAAGCAGAATGAAAAAACCCAAACAAATATTAAAATTAACTAATAATAATTTTAACATGTTACAAGAATCAATTAATAGAATTAGTGATTTAATAAATCCCAAAGATATTTTTATTATTACAAGCAAGGATTTATTAACTCCTATTCGTAACTCATTGAAAGAAATACCAGAAGAAAATATTATTGCCGAGCCAGCAAAAAGAAATACCGCGCCCTGTTTAGCTCTTGCTTCAGCTATTATATCTGCAAGATATAAGGAATTTTCAAGCGATGATATTCTTATGGCTGTGCTAACAAGCGATCATAAAATTGAACCTAAAGAGAATTTTGTAAATTCAATTAATCAAATTTTTAATTTTATTGAAAAAAATAACAAATTAGCAACTATTGGCATATATCCAACACGTGCTGAAATAGGTTATGGGTACATAGAAATTGGAAATAATTATGATAATTCAATTTATGATGTACTTAGTTTTAGAGAAAAACCCAATATTATTAATGCTAATAAATATATTGAAACGGGTAATTTTCTTTGGAATAGTGGTATGTTTTTCTGGAAATTAAGCACTTTCAATAATGAAATGATAAAAAATTATCCCGAAATTGGTAATTTTATTAAAGATTTAGAATTGTTATATAAAGATGTAAATTCTATTGTTCTCGATACTTATAATGAGGCGGCAAAAACATTATTCGAATCTTTTCCCTCAATTTCTATTGATTATGCTTTGATGGAAAAATCAAAAGAAGTTGTTTGCTCAAAATCTAATTTTGTTTGGGACGACGTTGGTGCTTGGGATTCTCTTGATAGAGTTAGAGATAAAGACATAAATGATAATATTATTGATGGTGATATTTTACTGCTCGATTCTAATAATTGCACTGTTATTAACGAAAATAATAATTTTACAGTTACGGGATACGGATTAGAAAACCTTGTTATTATTTCTACAAATGATAGCATTATGATTTGTCCAAAAGAAAAAGCACAAGAAGTTAAACAAATTGTTACTGAATTAAAAAATTCAAACAAAACACATTTATTATAATTATTAATGATTTAAAAGAATTATATGAGTAATATTGATATAAATTATGACTTAAAATCAATGAATTCTTTATTATCAAATTTCCATAAGCAAATTGAAAATGCCTCTGAACTTGGTAAAGAGATTGAAGAATTAGATTTTGATGATAAACCTAAAGAAATGATTATTCTCGGTATGGGTGGCTCGGCAATTGGTGGTGAATTACTAAAAGGTGTTGTTGAGCAAATTACTAATAATAAATTTAGAATTTCCATAAATCGCTCTTATGATTTGCCCGAATATGTTGATAAGGATACGCTTGTTGTAGCAAGTTCTTACTCGGGAAATACTGAAGAAACACTAATAGCATTTGAAAAAGCCTTAAAATATACCGATAAATTGTTTGCGATTACCTCCGGAGGCAAGCTTGAGAAAATATGTAAAGAAAAATCTATTCCATATCATAAACTACCAAGCGGATTTCCACCTCGTGCCGCATTAGCATATTCTTTTTTCGGATTATTATATTTATGCGTTAATAATGATTTAATAAATACCGAGTTTAATACTGAGATTCGACTTGCTGAAAATGAATTAGCACTTACGATTAAAAAACTTACTGAAAGATATTCTTCACACGAAAATTCAAATCCTGCATTTAAACTCGCAAATAATTTATTTGGACAAATTCCTATAATATATTCTTCAGTTGGAATTTTAGAAGCTGTTAATTTAAGATGGAAACAGCAGTTTAACGAAAATTCTAAATCATTATGCTTCAACAATTATTTTCCAGAAATGAATCATAATGAAATTAGCGGTTGGGTTATTCCAAAAGATATGATTAATAGATTTAGAATAATTTTATTAAGAGATAGGTCGGTCAATCCTCGTATTAGAATTAGGCTCGACGCAGTAAAGGAAATCTTTAAAAATATGGATTTGCAAGTTGATGAATATTATGGCATTGGTGAGCATTTTATAACGCGAATTTTTGATTTAATTCACCTTGGTGATTGGACTTCTTATTATTTAGCTGTATTTAACAAACA
The DNA here is from genome assembly GCA_029974985.1 of Bacteroidota bacterium. Classification (GTDB taxonomy): domain Bacteria; phylum Bacteroidota; class Ignavibacteria; order Kapaibacteriales; family UBA2268; genus JANJTB01. Next base: position 69,228 of record JARKQC010000269.1, read on the forward strand.
AGACCCAATGGCAATCCCTCTAATCATTAAATTAAAAGAAATTCTTAGTAAAACTAAAACTGAGGGAGTATAGTTTTATAATTTTAATTGAATGATATGTGTAAATTGATAGTCATTCTGAGCTATTGTAAAGAATCTAATAAACAAAATACATAGATTCTTTACTTTGTTCAGAATGACATTAAGGAAAATAAATGCTAAAAAAAAGACAAATAAAAATTTCTATTTAACTATTTATACAAGAATTATACAAATTATATTTATTTGTTATAGGGTTATTCTAAAGAAATGTTAAACTCGCCTTCGGTCACATCTATATTTACAGGACCGTTGCCTGCAGTACCTTGTTTTATAGCCTTGTAATAAAAAGTGCCTTTTATATTTTTCCCTTTTGAATATTCAGTAACTATTATTTTACCCTTAGTTTCTGTATAATTTGGTGTGCAAGCATATCCTCCTATAATAGGATCATTATATATTGCATTTACTCCTAAACCGTGTGAGTCGTAAATACCTAAATCATAGGACCCAATACCATTAAAATCGCCTATACCCAAATTAAATGTTAGTATTACGGAGTTATTTTCGATACCTGTACCAGAAATAAAAACTGCATTAATGCTATTGTTCATATCAGCTTTCACATATTTATCTGCAGTTTTTAAAGTACCGTTTACTTTTGCACGAATTGTACCAATGGGTATGCCAGAAGTATTCGGACTATTTGGGGATTTATCTTCTTCATTGCATGATGAGATACCAACAATAAAAATTATTGATAATAAAGCAATTTTCAAATTTTTCAAGCTCATATTTGCCCTTATATTTCCTACTCATTTGGCTTTTC
>JARKQC010000291.1 GCA_029974985.1 Bacteroidota bacterium
GGCGGACGATGAGAAGTTCGAAGAACTATTCTCTTTAATTATCAGGGAATCCGGTGACGAGAGGAACTTCGTAAAAAAAGCGGTTAACTGGGCTCTAAGACAGATCGGAAAGCGCAACCTGGATTTGAACAGGAAAGCCATAGCAGTTGCAGAAAAAATTGACCAGTTAAATTCCAGAAGTGCTAAATGGATAGCGAAAGACGCCATAAGGGAACTGGAAAGTGATAAAGTTCTAGAAAAGTTACGTAAGAAACAAAATTCGTAAATTTAACACAAATTCAAATTTAAAAAAAGATGTGGGGTTAAAAAAGTTTTTTAGAGTGGTTTTAGTCGCTTTTTTTAACTATGAGCTTGTTGCCGTCTATTTGCAAGTTTACGTAATCGCCGTGCTTTATTCCCACTCTGTTTACCCAGTTAACGGGTAAAGTAACACGGAACCGTTTGTTGCAATATACGAGCCTCTTTTTGCTCTTAATTGAACCACCTCCGCGGTTCTGGTCACTGGACCACTTTTTCATTCAACTCTTTTAAGTCACCACCATTCTGGTGACCACCACTATTATGTTCTCAGACCTTAAATAATTTGTTATTAACTGCTAACTTGAGAGTTAATAATATGAAATCCCAGTCTGGAAATACAATGGGGAAATATAATAAACCTGGTTTTAAGGATTTTAAACGTATTTGACTGGGTTAAAATATTATTTTATTCTTAGTATTCCCTTAACTTTATCAAAATCACCATCAAAGCTTATAATTTCGTGTATTCCTAAATCCTGGATGGTTATAATGGCTGTGCAGTCTGCTAGTGACAGAGTTCCGTCATATTTAACAAACTCTTCCATGGCTCTTTTTAGAATATTGTGAGGGTTATAAATTGTATAATTATCCTGAATGTACTGGAATATGGTTTTCCCTACCTTTCCTCCTTTACATTTGCCTATTAAATTAATAGATTCAATAACCATAGTCTCTGTAATGACTTTTTCCCTTTTTTCTATTTTTGTAATATTTTTCACAGCATCTTCATGCCACTGATCTTTTTCTGCCACTAAAGCAATAATATAGGAAGAATCTACAAAAATCAAGTTTAACACCTAAATTCTACCATTTAAGGCCTTTTCCTGCTCTTTTTTTAATTTCAACGGAATTGTAAGGTAATTTTTCTTTAACCAATCCAATCAAATCCTTTTCAGTCACCCTTTTTCTGAATTCCAGTTCAACTTTCCCTTTTTCATTAATACTCCATTCTATAATGGAATCTGGATCAACATGAATTTTTTTCCTAATTTCGGCAGGAATAACAGTTTGATATCGATTATATAATTTTGTGGTTATCATCATATCACAAGACCATTTCTCTTTATATTATATTACTATTTATCTTATATTTAAATTTTACAATACATTAAATTTTGTCTGGCATATACGATTTACCGAAAAGTGTATTTTTAAAAATTAGAAATATGAAAACTTTAACCTGGAAAGAGGAAAGAATTTAAAAAACAAGTATAAAACAACAGATTTACATATAGAAGAACTAGAAAGAATTGGGAGATAATATTCATGGCAAAAGAAATAAAACAATTAGTAGTAGGCATAACCCGAGAGGGTGAAATAGTGGTTAAAAGTGCTAGAGGCAGAATGTATCCGGTTAAAAAGGCGGATGATCTAAAATTCACCTGTGAAGATCTCTTTAAGGATGTGGAAAAGGAATTATTCGCCACCATAGATACTGAGGCCCAGCCCTGGCAATGTATTTTGATTGAATAAAAAAAATTAAGGGGGAGGTCTAACTAAATGACACCTCCCATCCCCGACATACTTGATAGATGTTATAGGATGATCTTTAATGAACTAAATTTGTTAAAAAAGGTGGTTGACTAGGTCTTTAAGACATTTTGAAAACGTAACATAATTTTTCAAAAAAAATTTAAGCAACACAAAATTAACCCAGTTAAATTATAGAAAGCATTAAAGTTGATATTCTAAGGCGTTTTAATGAACTTAAAAAGTAAGATAGTTCATAAGAGATTTACCGGAAATATAAAACCCTTTTTTTAGAAATATAAAACCCTTTTTTATATATTCAGTAGATAAACACTGTAATTTAGATAGGAAGCAATGCTCACCCATACGATGTATGGAACTAACAGTAACCCGGCTGGTCTAGACACTCGATAGAAAACGATGATATTTGCCAGTATAGTTATCCATAGTATGATTACAGTCAAAAGCCCTCCTAGGAGGGAATGTAAACCGAAAAATATGACCGACCATAGAATATTTAGTACAAGCTGCACTGCAAAGACTGACAGGGCAATTTTAACATCTTTACGGTCAACACCTTCCTTCCAAACCAGAAACAATGCAACACCTATTAATACATAAAGTGTGGTCCAT
>JARKQC010000309.1 GCA_029974985.1 Bacteroidota bacterium
TTCCAACAAAACCCTGCTTAAATACACAAACCGGTTAAAAAATAAAGGCATCCTTTCTCACACAAACAAAAAGTACGCCATCGAAGATATAATGCTACGTTCATGGCTAAAATATCGTAAAGAAAACGACGGATATTACCCTCCTTAAGGATGGCTTTAATTTTAAACAGGGTAATGAGGGAATGATATTTTTACATAAGGGAAAATGTGTTTACTGGTAAAAATATCACATCATCCTGGCGGGTGACTTTTAGTCTGTCATGGGATATCACTAGGCCGTAATCTGAATGGTAAGTTCGTATGGCCTTTTTGATTTGACTTCTTCCTTTTTTACCTAAACCCACTTCAATGGGGATTATCTTACCGGAGTAATCATATAGTAGGAAATCCACTCCTTTCTTCTGGGGTGAATAGAATATCCCTTCTGGTCGTCTGGTGGTTTCTTTAAGTTTAAACAGGTAAGATGCTATTAAATTCTCAAGGAGTACTCCCATTAATTCCCGATTGTAAAGGGCGTTTTTACCAATTTTCGAGTTGATAGCTGATTTAATGGAGGGAGTTAGGAAATAATATTTCCATGATTTTCTAACTGTCTTCCCTGCACCAGCAAAAGGCGCCACGTGGAAGATTAGATGGGTTTTCTCCAGTAAATGTAAGATATCTTTTACGAGAGAGGAAGACACATCCAAATGATTGGCTAATTTATTTTCAGAGACTTCACCAGGTTTTTGCAGTGCTAAAAACATCAATATCCTGAAAATAACATTTCTGGTTTGGCTCCGGAATGATCTGATGGTGGATAAATCCTTTTCCACCACTCTTTCCACCATGTTAAAGGTTCTCTCCTGTATATCAAAATCATCTAGATATAAGCTCAGGGGAAATCCTCCCAGAGATAAATATCTTTCCCATTCTTTATCCAGGGGATTTGTTAATTTCAGTAACTCTGTCATGATCTGATTTTCCTTTTCTTCTAACTGGCTGGTCTCGCCAGTGAAGATAAGGGTTTTTATTGCAGCACTGGTTCCTGGTGGAGTGTTTATATCATATTTTAAATAGAGATACTCTCTGAAATTCAGGGGAAATATAGATTCCTTTTTAGTCCTTCGTACGGCATCTACACTCATCTCTAAATTTATCGCAGATGAACCAGTGAATATCATGAAAATTTTCTTGCTTTGGTCATAAATTACTTTACCAGTCTCTGACCACTTATCATCGTGTTGGGCTTCGTCTATTAGAAGGAATAATTCTTTATCCAGGGTTACTGGTGTCTTGTGATGAACCTCACTTACAAATAAATTTATGGCATCAAATAGACTGAAACCCAAAAAGTCTTTCAGATAATCTGTGGGCAGGTATAAAATTCTTTTATTTTCTACCCCCTTTGATATTAAATAATCATATAAATGAAATAGTAGTGTGGTTTTTCCCACACCTCTTAAACCCGGCATTACAATAAAACGGTTTTCCACATCTCCTTTTAAGAAATCATCAGCCAACTTTTTAAGATTTTCAAATCCTTCCCTGGGTTTCAGTTTCTTTCCCTTTTTATTGATGTTCTCCTGGGATAATATGGGATTTTCCTTTAATCTGGTTAAAATATAGTGTAATAATAGTACTTTATCAGGTTCCATCAAAATTCCCTCATCATATACTCTATTTTTAGAGTATCCTTATATAAATAGTTACTCTATTTTTAGAGTAATAAAATGTAAATTTTCATGGATACTTCTATATTCGTTGATATTCTAAGAACGAGTGAGAATAAATCTTCAAAGGCCTGTTTTTTATAGTTTCAGAAAGGGTAATGAATGGTTTTCGTCTGTGATAACTCTGGCTGAGCTACGTGTAGTGCATATAGATCACAAAGAAAAGACGCTGTGGAAAAAACCTTTGATATTTTTTCTATTATTAATGACAGTCTAATATATTATAATCTTATATTATAGTAGAACATATTTTATAACAGATAATTAATATTTAATTCAATCTTATAATTTGGAATATGGGGTTTTTAAAATGAATGATTTACCTTCAGAAATTTTAGATGAACTGGAAAAGATGAAAAATCAGAGATTTTTTCATAAATTTCTAAAGAAACCCTTGATAATATATTTATTACTTGGTTAATAGAAGATTCAGAGTTTGAAAAAACCATTTCAAAGATCTCGGCCAATTATATGCTTTCTAAGTTCATGCTTCTCTACCTGGCACACGTAAACGAAAATTTACAAAAAAAACATAATATCCCAACTATTACATCAAAAGAGTTTTCAAAACTCGAAAAAGAAGACTTTGATTATGTAGTAGATAAAATTAAAGATGACTATTTGGTTCAGTGGTTAAAAGTTAAGTGTGCTCCTGAATTGAAAAGAATTCTGGAGGAACTGGAAATAAAAAATCTGGAAGAAGTAGTCGAATTAGGCATCACTGAAGAAATTTTAATCACCGCTTTAAATCAAGGAAAAAAAATGATAAAGATGGGTATTTTTTTGAAATCTTATATCAGCTTGATGATCGACTTAAAGAAGATAACTTTTTAAAGAAAAATTCGCTGTAAACGTAACTTTAGAAGTAATTGAAGCCACTGTAGATGCCAATAACAGGATTATATATTCTAAATCAAAGGAAGTATTACCTATTGCTACTTCTAATAAGGATGCTGCCAAGCAACTGCTTTTACCAGGTGATTAAATGGAATTATCAGATTTAATTAAAGAACCTTCAATCACAGTGAAGAAACTGATAGTAACTAATTTATCTAAATGTGAATCTTTAGAATCATTAAAAAAACAAAAAGGAAATGTCAGATTGTCTTATTCTGTTGGTATCGATGAGGATAACGATAAAATTAATATGGAATTAAATTATCTCTTTGGCTATGAAAAAATCCCATACGAAATTGATTTAATATTAATCGTTTCAGCCGATTTAACCAAAAAATTGGAAGCTGAACCATCTCCCGATGCTATAATAAAATTGGTTGATGATCTAAACCCAAATATCGATAAAAAAATTGAAGAACTGAATAATTTCTTAGGAACCAATGTACCTTCTGTTTCACAAGTTTCGTCTAAAGGTGATGATTAAATGAACATTTCCTTCGTTCAAAAAGAAGGAAATTCTAGAAGGGGATACCATAGAGATGACAGGGTTAAAGATATAGCGGAAATATTATTAGAAGAAGGGAATGTTTTTGTAAAAGATGTAGCGATCATACTAACAAATTCTCAGGATATAAATCAACTTACCAATATTTCAAGCCAGATTATAAGAAAATGGAGAAGAAAATTAGAAAAAGATCATACCTGAATTCTGAAGAATTGCATGATATGATAACTAAAATTTATGTCCATTTATCCAACATATATAACGACACAGATAATATTGATAATCTAAAAGGAGCTATTGTAGAAGTTTATACACATAAAGCCATGATTAAAAGATATGATGGTGCTGATCACATTGAAGTAGAATGTAAAGTAAAAATAAATGGCTGGCGAAGTGATAGAAGTGTGGATGTTGGTGTACTAAAACAGGATTCAACATCAGGAGACTGTTTTGAATGTAAACTTGGATTGGGTGCAATATCTGATGAAAGAATCGCCGCACAAATCCAGAATTTAAGGGATATCCATTTTAAATCGAATGAAATTTTAAAGGCTAACATATTATCTTTTGAGAAAAGAGAAGCAGTTATTGATAAATTAAGAGACAAATCCATTTCTTTCCCCGAAATTACAATTTATGGGCGGAATGAGTTACATCAATTTAACAGTTAAATCTCCTAAGTTGATTTTTAAATGAATTTATATCTTCAAAAACCTAATTTACATTCTTCCCACAAATGAGCCCCTGTTTTATACCATCCTAAAAATTCTATTTTAGTGATGATAGAAATATTAAAGGATTTATTTAAAATTTTTTCAATTTTATCTAACTATTTTTGGGGGGATATTACCAGCAAGATTATAAATAAGAATGTTAGTATCTAACAAGTAGTTTTTTCATATTTCCATTCATCTCGTAGTTTTCTTGCCTCTTTATCTACATCTGGATTTAAATTGTGATAGATGCCTCGGTATTTTGGAGGTTTAAAACGTTTTTTACCTTTATTTTCCTGGTATCCCTTTAGTATTTTGGACTTACTACTGTCCCATAGTTCAATTGGGATTATAACACCAGTTTTTTTTACCTTTTGAGTCATATATATATTTTATACTCATATTAATCCCATTTTAATTACTGTTGATTAATTTAAATTATGATTTCATATTATATCTTTATGTAATAGCTCATTTTAAACATTTTCAGAATTGTGGATTTCCCCATTTAATACCAGAATCAGATGCGAAAAGTTTTCCACAACCTCCGGGGCAATTTTCTTATTGCGAGATAGGTCATTTCCTAGTTAAATTTTGAATCATAGAAAACATAGCGATCATAGAAAATTTCTATGTTTACTATGAAAAAAAATTAACCTTGGGTAAGACTATGAATCCTTTTAGAAGGAGAACAGGTATTTTTCCATCATATTTTACTGGCAGATCCCATGAACTTAATGAACTTAGAGATTCTTCGAATGGAAAGCCTCTTGGAAGATCCATCAAGAGCTTAAAAAGGAGAAATTAGCCCTTTTAGAGGCTTTAAAATGATTAAAATTTATTTTGCCAAGCTTAAAGATACTGCAAGGAAATTTGCTATTAATCTCAAAAGATTCTTTCAATGCCTTCTTTTCCATCGAAATGCTTATCAAAAGAAGCTATTTGCTTTATATTTGATTTTTTCATTATTTCAATTATGATACAGTCTGCAAATCCTAATTTCCCCT
>JARKQC010000319.1 GCA_029974985.1 Bacteroidota bacterium
ATCAATTAATCGGGGTGTTTTGCCAATTAAAAGTCTTTTTGGTGAAGTTTCCATAAGTACAGGTACTTGTTCATCTTGATCAACATTTAATATACTTTTTGCAAATTGCTTTGCTGATTCTGTTTTTCCACAGGCTTTAGGACCTCGTATAAGCACTGCTCCAGAGGCATATAATTTCCTTTTAAGCTCTTTATCTGATATTCGATTTACATATTGCATAATTTTCATCTTACATATTTTAAGTATTTTATTTTATATATTTAAGGTTATTTATTTTACATATTTCAAGTGTTTTATTTTACACATTTAAGATTTTTGGTTTCATTAGTATATTAATATTTCGACTCAGATATCACAAAAAGTATGTTGTTTTTAGTAAATTTTATATTGTTTATTATATTCTTAATCCACACTATTTTCAGTGATTTTTATATTTTTTATTTCTATGAAAAAGTATAAAAATATAAAGATACTATATATAAATATAAAAATGTATAAGAGTTATAAATAAAATTATGTGAATTGGTGATAGTTATATAAGTATTCTATTAGTGATATGGAATCTATTCTTGAAAAATTAAGAAATAATGAACATGTCATATAACAGATTCAGAACATTTTCTTGATAACATAAAGAGAAAATATTGTGAATATGATACAGTTTATAACTTGATTAAAAATGATTTACCAGTTTATATGAAACTTTCCAAGAATAATAAATTTCTTGTATTTTATAATCATCCTGAATCTGATAAATATCATGTTAAAGTTGTGATATTTATTAAAAATCTTGATGAGATTAGATTAGTAACTACTTTTCCAACTGAAAGAAGGAGGGGGAAATTCCATGATTAAAGAACCAATATTAGTAGATTATAAATATGATTCTACTGTTGATGCATTGTCTATAAAAGTTAAAAATTATGAACATGAAAGAAGTGTTGAACTATCTGATGATGTTATTATGGACTTTAACAAAGACAATGAGTTTATTGCATTAGAAATACTTAATGCATCCTATGTGCTCGATGTTGATGAATCCAGCCTTGAAAACATTCGTGATATTAGTTTATCTGTTAAGGTAACTGATTATGTGATATTTGTTAATGCTATTTTCACTCTTCCAGTTAGTAATCATGAAGAAATCAAAGTAACTAATGCAAGCATTGCTAACGATATTAACATTCCTAAATGGGATGGTAATTTAGTAACAGCATAAAAACCCTTTTTCAATTCAACTTTAATTAAAGTCATTAAAACATATATTTTTTGGCTTTTGTTAATATTATTTATACTTAATTATTTTAAGACATATCAGCTAAAAATTAGTCATATATGACATATTTTTTTCATTTTGAATATTTATGATATATACCTATCGTTTTTTCAACATAACTTTCAACATAGTTAGGTCATAAATTTTAGTAAATTTTATATTGTTTATTATTTTAATATATTTGTGAATTTTTTTAAGTTAAAAAATTTTGTAAAAAACTGATTTTTAGTCGTGCAAAATGGATATTTAATCCTTCTTATGATTATCAAATTTCACATGGTATTGAATTAGCAATTGAAACTCTGCCATATTTATTTAAAATATTTCCTAAAGAATCTAATGAATTCTATGAAATTTTATTAATGGCTTCCTTTCATATGAGGTATTTTGGTTGCTCTGCTATTGCTATAAGAAATTATTTGTCAAATATTTCTAATGAACCTAATAAATTTTTGGATGAGTTTATTAATGATTATATTGCCTTACAACCTCAATTTGAAGAAATAGAAAAAGAAGTTATTAAAGAAAATAGGATTCAAAATAAAAGTATAAATGTTTTCCCTGAGAGCATTAAACGATTACATGAAAACTATAATGAATATTTGGGCAATATTACTAATAAAAGTTTAAAACCTTTAAATTTGAATTTAAATTCTTTATTAAATCTATTTTCTAATTTTGCTAATAGCATACTTGCAAGGAATAAAAGAAGTTCAGAAAATGCTGATGATATACATGATTTAAATATTTCAAATTTAAGTTTAAATGCTTTATTAAAATTATTTCTGATTATATCAGACAATACTTTCAACGATGAATGTTCAAAGATTATAAAAGAAATAATATCAATTGTGAGTGAAAAAATACTTATTGATAATAATTCGGGTGATTATGGGGAATATATGTTGAGAAATAACTTTTTGGAAAAATTAGCATTATTCATTTTATACTTAGATGAAAATGATATCAAAGAATTCATAAAACCATTTGTTGATAATTTTCAATGTTCAAAAGAAATGAATGATTTTTTATCAAAATTTGTCTCTGTAGGGTTTAATAATGAGAAATATCATCAATTCTGGGAAGTGTGGGATATTTTTTATGAAAATATAAAAGAATGTTCAAAATCAAATAGCCATTATTCTTCTGAAATTATTAAAACATATCTACTGAATTGGCCATATTGGCCATCTGATTTTTTTGATTGGAAAGGATTAAATGAAAAAGAATCAAGTTTTTTTCATAAAATTTGTGTCGATATGGGCTCTAATTTAGCTGTTTTAGATTCAATTGCTAAATTTTTGAATGGGATTGGTTATGAAAAATATTTTAATGATGGTGTGACTTGGGTTAATCTTATTCTTGAAAATAATAAATTTACTAATAAAGAAATTGAAGGAAGAACTATAGATAATTTAGAAACATACATGGATAAATATATTATAAAAAATTATGATCTTATTAATAAAGATATCAATACGAAAGGCAAAATAATCACTATTTTGGATTTTTTAATTGATAATGGATCAAATCCTAGCTATTTATTAAAAGAAAATTTATAACATTTTCACATTCTAGTATTAAATAAATTGCTTTAAACACGGTATTTTGTTAATAATGGAACTAAGAAATAAAGACAAAAACTAAAAAATAAGGTATTCAGCTTAGATGAATTTTGTATAAGATAAGAATAGGCTATTGAATTTTTCATTTTTAGTATTTATAATTTTTTTTATTAAAATGTTCCTAAAACGATTTTCAAAAATTCATACCAAAAAGAGGAACAAAAAATGATAGATCTAAAAAAAGAAATCAATTTATTCTTACATAAAATCAAAGAAGACAAAAAACAATTTAATAAGTATTTATTTTATAAACTCCAATATTTTTATGGGTGAAGAAGTCAAGAGATAGCTACTTTAAAAATAAGTGATATTGATTTTGATAAGAAAGAAATAACTTTTAATTTAGCTAAGAAAGAACAAGAAACAAAACTAACTTTAATATTGCCAGATGATTTATCTAAAGAAATAGCTAAGCAAATCCATGAAAAAAATAAAGTAAATGATGATTATCTATTTCTTGAAAAAGATGTGAAAATCGATGGATTTTTAAGAAATATGAGAACCTATTTAGAAAGAAATAGTAACAAACTAATAAAGGAATTAACTGAGAAAGATATAAGTTTAAATACGCACTATTTCCGGAGATTAAGGGGTCAACACCCGTATATCAGTGGAAATGACTTAGAAATTATTCAAAGCTTGTATGTACACCAATCACTTGATCAAACAATTGAATACTTACAAATAAAAGAAATTGAAGTGAATAAAATGTTATTAAAGAGTTTGAATTAATCCATATTTCTTATTGAAAAGTATCAATTTCTGTTAGGCATAATAGATTAATTTATTATAATAAAAGTATAATAGTGAAGATATAATTTAAATTTATAACCATCGGTGATTTAATGGTTTCCTTAATTGAAGAAGTGCAAAATAATTGTGTTAGTGACAATATAAGTATTGTAGATATGCTTAGAAAGTCATTAATATTAGCTAGAAGATTAAAAATAGAAGAATTTGAAAAATGGATAAAATTAGAACTAGATGGATATAATGATATTAGTGAACTTCCGAAATATAGAACAATTGAAGGGTTATTAAAAGCTGAAACGGCTTATGGAGTTAAAATTCTTCAAATGCCTCGTTCGGACCTCCAAGACATTCTTCAAAAAAGACCTTATTTAAACCCAATTTCAAAGATTGAAGAATTGTATAATAATCATAAATCAAATACTCTTGAGCTAATTTATCCTCTTGAAACAATTGAAATGATTCAAAAAGGATTAAATTGTGAATCAAGACCTTTTCTTTCAGTTGAGCCATCAGAACTTAAAAATATTTTAGACACTGTTAAGAATACAGTTTTAGAATGGACTTTAAGATTACAAGATGATGGTATTATGGGTGAAAACTTTTCATTTACAGAAAATGAAAAGAATATTGCCAATCAGAATAGAAATATATACAATCTAATTATTATTCAACAAATTAATATTAAACTTAATAAAGATGAAATTTTTGAAAAATTATTTGAAATTAAGAAGATAATTAAAGATAGTAGTTTGTTGAATGAAAAGAAAGAAGAATATACTAAAGATATTCAGTCAGTAGAATTAGAACTGCAAAATAATCCTATTCCTGATGTTGATAAAATAAAAAATGTTTTTTCTAATATTCTTATAGGGGCTACAGGTAGTTTACTAGCAGAAGGATTGAAACCTTTAATTTATATGATTTGCTTTTCACTTGGAATAAATATTGGATTTTGAGAATAAGATTACTAATTCCATTTTAAGGTGTATTTCGCTATACATTTGCTGAATGAAGTTAAAAGATTAATAAATTAAGTATAAGGACTATTAGGGCATGATAATATCGTGACACCTAATAAATGTTCAAGTTTGAGATAAATTATTAAAAAAAAGATATACTGTAGTGAAATGGGAATAAAGAAAGCAAGACAGAAAGACCAAACAATTGAATATTGCAAATTAAAGAAATAGAAGTAAATAAAAATGTTATTAAGTGATATTAATCAGTGATTTTTCTGAATTATGGTATTGTATTATGATTGTTTTTCAATATAGTTATTCAATGATTCCATATCACAAAAAGAAATTTTTTCATCAAAAACTTCATTTTTTGAGCTAAATTTTTTTTAGGATTTTTATTTATTAAATCTATTTTTGAACTTGCATCGGAGTATTCTAAATACCCTTTAAATGTCCAATCTTTATTATTTTTTCTATTTTTGGTATCAAATAATAAGGAGAATTCTAAATTCTTAAGGTTAGAATCATATTCTTGAACAAGATAATAATATCTTTTGTTTCTTTTGTTTAATTCGAAATCATTCTCTTCAATGTATTCCGTATCAGATTTAATGTTAATTTTATTAGATGTATCAATTATTAATGTGTAAAATAATTTATTTTTGCAAGTCCTTTCTTTACATTCTTCTTCTAAACATTCTTCATTTTTACACTCTGAATTTGAATCAGTTATTTTATCTTTTGCATATTTATGTAATTTTATATTAAACTTTACACGAGATTTAAATCCTATAGCCAAAATAAAAGAAGGAATTTCAAATTCAATTATGTCAGGGAGAATTTCATTTGAATTAAAAATTTCTTTATATAGATGAATATGCTTAATTTTTCCTTCCATCGAGTGATATTTATTTTTGATGTATCTCCCAATTAAAATAATAAAAATAATTAAAGAAGCGAAAATAATAATAATTACAATAAGTGTATAGAAATAATTCTCTATAACACCGAATAATGTTAGTATTTCAGTAACTAATATTCCTATAAAAGCTTGAAACCATCCTTTTTGTTTATTATATACAAAACGGAGTTTATATGATAAATCTTTAAAACACATGATAATCATCAAATCATAGCATGTTCAAATGTTTGAAGCACTGTTTCTTTTGAGTTTTCATCATATTCATCAGGAATCATTATAGATTTTCTATAATAATAAAAAGAAATATCATCAGTTAATTGAATATCTGCTTCAATTAGTCTGTAATCTTTTCCTAATTCTTTTTGACGATATTTATCTTCAAGTTCATCATCAATGTCGCCATCAACAATAGTGCCATTGTGCACAAATTTTAAATCAAAATCTTCAGCATTAAAAAGCATTTTATGTTCATTATATGAATTAGGTGAAAAATTTTCTAGTTCCTCATCCATTTTTGACTTAAAAAAAAGTTCTAATTTTTCAAATGCATCATCTTTTAATTTTTGATTTAAAGATTCAATTAATAATAACTTTGAGCTTAATCGAATTTCAAAGAATATTTTTTTATTTAAACCTTGTAAAACTACATGTCCATTGATTTTTGACTTAATTTGCGAGTTTTCTTCGTCATTTTCCTTCAGTATATGTCTGTTATCAAAAAAAACATCATCTGCGTTTTTTTCTTTAAGTTTATTAATATCAGTATTTTCTAATTTTTCTGATAATTCTTCACTTATTTTGTAAAGATAATAAAACATTTTTATCCACCAAATATTTTATATTCTCTTCTATTTTCTTTTTCACTTTTTCAGGGTATTCTTCAGTAACACAATTATTATCAAACAAATAAATTGGAGGTATCTTAGGACATTTTTCTTCTAATTTTTTGCAATGGTTTTCTCTATATCCAATAAAGTTATAAATAGTGTTTGAATATTCATCAAAAAGTTTATCTTTCAATTCATCGATAAAAGTTATGTCAGGTATTTTTTCAGA
>JARKQC010000012.1 GCA_029974985.1 Bacteroidota bacterium
TATGGAGAATCCGTTTCTAAAAGTTTACTTTTAAGGGAAATTAGAAATTAAAATGAAAAACCCACTGATAAACTGAATATTTTCCCCATCTTTAAATTGGCTTTGTAGAAACCCTTTTTTTTAGTTGATTTGTGTTGATCTGTAGATGTTGTATACGGTGTTTTTGAGTTTGGTTTCTTTGTTTGATAGTTGTGTGCTTCTGCTGTGGTTTGTACCATCGAATTTTCTTTTTATTACTGAAAATATGCTTTCTATATTGTTTCTTTTTCTGTATATTTTGTTTCGGAATATTGTTGGGCTTTTTAGTCTGTATTGTCCTTTTTTTGCTCTGTTTTTGAGGGGTATTTGGTCAAATGCTTTGATTTCTTCATTTATGCATTTTCTTATTGGTTCTGTGTCATATGCTTTGTCTGCTACTATGTAATGTGGTTTATACTTTTTGATTTGTCTTAATGCGGGTTTTGCAAATTGTGTGTCGTATTTTGGTCCACGTGATGTTTGATAATATAAAATAAGGCGTGTTTTCACGTCTATTGTTAAATGGTTTTTTATGTAGCTTTTTCTTTCCTTTTGCCGTATTTTTGCATAATATTTGTCTGCATAATCATTAGTAAAACCAGAGCCGTCTAATGCTATTATATCTGCTTTAATATCGTTTAATGTTAATATTAATTGGTTAATTTCTCTAATTTGTTTTGAAGGTAGCCTTTTAAAAAATTTTTGGATAGTTGTAAAGTGTGGAACCTTTTTTATTCTCAAATATTTCTTAATTACGTCTGATACATCAATAAAATCAATTATTTCACGATATGTTGATTTTGTGTAAATTTTCATTGCTAATATCGTGAATAAAGCATGTTGTGAATATAAATGATTTGAAAAAGCATTAGAATACTTGCTTATCGCAATTTTAACATAATAATATGTCCTTTCAATGAAATTCACCAGTTTATTCTCTTTTAATTCATTATTCTTGTTAAAAAATCTTTTTAAAAATTTATTATAAAATTTTTACATCCAAAATCCGAAAGATTTAATTGCTTTGAAACCCCACAGTAAACAGGGGAATAATAGATTTGGTCAATCATAATAATATTATTCCCCTTTCTCATTATAAATACTTTAGCACCCTTATAAAAAAAAATACAAGTCTAATTTCCAGTGAAAACAGGAAAAACAACAATTAAAACTAA
>JARKQC010000340.1 GCA_029974985.1 Bacteroidota bacterium
CTGAGCCAACTGTGACTAGGAGAAACCCAGCACCGGACAGACTGCCTGCTGCGAGGGTTGCTCGGGGAGGAAAGGGTAAACTACCAGTGAACCAGTGAGTTAGTACGCAGGCAACACACTTTTATAATTTGGTAAGTATCCATTTATTCAAATCAAAAATTGACAATAATACTTTGACTATTGAACTATATAAGGTAATAGGTCTTTTTAAACTAAATTTTACCAAGTATAAGACAATATAAGCTGATACTATGATAAAATAAAATAATGAAACGCCTACTCTGATTATATTCAAAAAAAATCAAGTCTTAACTTTGTATTTTGAGATTTAGGATTATTAAAAGTTCTCCAGTACATTTTATTTTAATGTTGATTTTTACTAAACATTAAGGATTTGTTTTCTAATATAAAAATTAAATATCGTTTTTTTTATATTCAGCTATTGTTTTAAGAAGATCATATGAACTTAGAGATTAAATATCAATCATCTTTTTAAAGACCTGACTTCACTTTTTAAAGATTCCACTTCTTTTTCTAATTTCTCTACCTTATCTAAGAGTAAATTTATATTTCCATGATTAATTATTGAATAAAAATCTGCAGGAGAAATTCCATGTATTTCCAACTCCCTCTTATTCTTAACAGCTAGTTGTATAAATCTGTTATTTAAACTCATAATTTTCACCTCTTAAATGTGGATATTCCTATATTGATTACTCAACATATTTTATTATTAAATTTATAGAATCATTCCGGTACAATTTTAGGATGGTTTATTTCAAAATATTAAATAATTTTATGTTGCATTTTTTCTCTTCTTCTTAATTGACCTTTCAACCATGATATCCAACTTTTCTTGAAGATCAATATCATGAATTTTTGCTCCTGAATCTTCATATTTAATCCAATGTTGGCCTGAAATATCAGAAGGTATTTCTGGACTATTAAATTTCTTTAATGGTATAATCCTTCTATTCCAAGTTAGTGCAGTGCCCAATTCTATCATAACATTAGGATTCGAGTCTGAAACTTCAAAAACAGTTATATCAGAACCTATTATGCTTTCTGCAATCCCATTGAATACATGACCTCCTAAATCGGATTTTAATTTTTTAAAGTTTAGTTCTATATTATCTTCATCAGGAAAATTTGTTCTAAATTTTTCAATTGCTGACTCAAAATAATTTTCAATATTTTTAATCAGCTTGTTTGTATTATAAAAGAGTTGGAACAACCACAACCGGGATGTTAGGGGAAGAACTTAAAGAATTCTTCATACGTGGAACTAATTGGGATGGTCTGACAGGAGATTATCGCTTAGAAGAAATAGATGAAGCAGCTGTAAATAAGTTCTTAAGAATTGCTGTAAAGAGGGAGAGGTTACTTGATTACGATACCGATGATCTTTCAGAAATACTGCTTAGACTGAATTTATTAGTTGACGGTAAAATTACCA
>JARKQC010000370.1 GCA_029974985.1 Bacteroidota bacterium
AGTTTTTGTAGTTTGAATTTTTCTTTTGGGAAGATTAAAGGAACGATTTTGTATTTGGAAATGCCGATTTGGTAGTTTTCGTATTTGTAATATCCTCTGTCGAATATTATGGTGTCTTTTTTTCGGATTATTCGTCTTTTATGGAGGTTTTCCATTATTTCATTGAAGATTTTGGTGTCGTGTGGTGCTCCAGAGTGGATTAAAATAGCAACGGGCAGTGTAGATTTGTGTTCTATGACTATGGTGGCTTTAAATCCTATATAAAATCCATAAGAGGATGCATAGCTCCATTTTAGATTTTGTTTTTTTAGGTATTTTTTGGAGCGATGTTTGCGTTGTGTATTGTAATCTAAGTCTATTGGTGTGGCATCAACAATGAATGTCCGTTTTCCACGTGTTTTGAGTGTTTTTGTTTGCATTATTATGCTGTTTGTGATTTTAACGTATGTATTGGGTTTAAATCTTGATATGAATTCGGAGATTTGAATGGCTTTGGGCACTTCATTTATTTTGAAGAATTTTCGGAGTTTTTTATCTCTTTTAAGTTCAGAAACTACGAATTCAACAGTTGTATTGAAAAATATGGCTGTGAATATGATTTTAATGGATAATATCATCATGTTGGTGTTTTTAATACCTTTAGAAGCAATTATTGTTCTGGATTTTCGAGAACCGATAATTTTAAATATTTTCTCCAACAAGATATAGTTTGGGTCTTCTTTACTGTAGTTTAAGCAATGCTTCATTTATGTCACCAATCAAATATATGTAAGCATTTATACTTAAATTTAACGGTTAAGAAACCCATTTATTATTATAAAACAAAAATAAAGATGTATTATTAGAAAGGAATCTATCACTACTTGTGATACTACCTAAAAAAGACCTCAAAGGTTTCCTTTTATACAAAAAATCTAAGGGGCTAAAATAGTTAAGGTAATGAAAATCATTTTGCCAAATCATTGGCGAGATTCTAGATAGGGAGATTGATTATTGATGAAAATTTTAATGAATGATAAGGGTAAAAAATTCCTGACTGGTACCGAGGATCTACACACCGAGCAG
>JARKQC010000010.1 GCA_029974985.1 Bacteroidota bacterium
TAATTACTCCCTATGTTAAACAAAGAAAATGTATATCTGATAAATTAGATAACTCACAGGTAGAAGTCGATACTGTGCACCGATTCCAGGGCAGAGAAAAAGATGTTATTATCCTCAGCTTCTGTAAAAGTAAAGTCGGAAGATGTTATACTCAATTCATAGGAAAACCAAGCCAAATAAACGTTGCAATATCTCGTGCAAGAAAAAAACTGATTGTAATTGGAAATTCACAGACTATTAGGCAGAATAGATTAATTAAAGAAGTATTAAACCTGGTTGGTGGGGAGAATACCGTTATTTATGGGGATTTTTTGAAGGTTGAATTGGATTAAGATAAGATTTTCACGCTGATATAGTTCTAATTTTTCAGTTGACTATTTAAATAATGAATTTATAAATTAATATAGGTGTTTAATATGGAACCAGAGTTTCAAGATTATTATGATGTATTATCATATAATTTAGAGTCATATAAAGGTGAATACGCTCCATTTATTGATAATGGACCTGCATTATTTAAATTTCTAAATGATTTATTAATAAGTAAAGAATTAACTCCAGAATATAGATTGAAGATTAGCGCTGCAATTGCATATTATGTTGCCCCGATGGATGTAATTCCTGAGCAGATTTACGGACCCTATGGATATATAGACGATATTTTCATAACAGCGTATGTAATTAGACTTCTTACAGATGAGTATGGATACTCTTTTTTAGAAAAATTCTGGGAAGGAGATAAAGAACTTCAAGCTGTTGTGGAAGAATGCTATGAAAAATCAAGTGAAATTTTAGAAGATAAAATTAAAGAAGTGTTAGATTTCGTAGGATTATGATTGAATCAGAATTTTTTCCATTGATGTGAATGTAAATAATCCAATGTTTCTTCAAATTTTTCATTTTCAATATCCAATTCTACGATTAGTTTAATTAATTTCTCTTTATACCTATCGCAATTCATATTGGTCATATTAGAGGTTATTATATTTTTTATTTCTTCCAAAATTTGATATAATTCATGATTTTGGACTATTCCTCTTAAAACAACTGTTCTGTAATTATTTAGATCAGATATTTCAGATATATAGATAATATCTTTAATTATAGAATTTTCTTCAGATTCAATAGCATTCTCTTCAATAGGAGTTGTAGGGGTCTCTTCTGAAGTATCTTTAAGTTTTGGAGCTAATTTAATATATTCCTGATATTTTTCATTGTCTTCTATGATGAAAGTATCGGTCGAATCGTTATGTTCAATTAAATCATGTTCTAAAAGGACCCAAATATAATAATTTGCCCTGTTTGGATTTCCAAGTCGACTAAAAAGATCTTTTTTGCTAAAAGGAAATCCAATTCCAATATGATTTGTTATTTCAGATAAAATTGAGGCGGCATTAAGTTTATCAGAACATTTTTTACAATTTGCAATAAGCCCATCGTTTGATTCGGATGATTTATAAAAGCTTGAAACAGGTAACACTTTTTTACATGTTAGACATTCTTTTACTGTTTTCGGTGTGTTTTCTGCAGGTATTTCATCGATGAAAACATCAACCATATTTTCATCACCATATTTTTGTATAAAAGAGTTTAATTCCTTTTCTGGTTTTAGAATGTAAGTGTTGTTTTTCTCGTTATGTTCAATAAAATCGAAATCTTGAAGCGTCCAGAAATAATCTAAAATTTGGGTAGTGTTTTCAAACTGTTTAAGCAAATCATCTTTATAGAATTCAACTTCAGGTACAACATAATTTTTAATCTCAATTATTGCTTTAGCTGCATAGGATTTTCTAGAACATTCTTTACATTTATCTGTATATCCATCTCCAGATTTATAGAATTTGGAAATTGGTAAGTTTTGATGGCAAGTCTCACATTCTTTAATGATTTTTTTAGACGTTTTTTCTTTAGATATGGTTTCAACAATCGTTTTATCTTCTGATTCCTTAATAACTTTCCCGTATTTCTCTTTAAACTTTAGTAAAACATCTGCTGACTTTAAAACGTATCCGTTTTTATTATCCTTTTCTAATAAATCAAACTCTTCTAATGTCCATAAATAATCTAAAAATCTTGTTTTATTATCTACTTGTTTTAAAAGATCATCTTTATTAAAGGAAATACCAGGGTCCACGTATTCCTCTAAATGATTTAATGCTTTAACTGCATATGTCTTTCTAGTACAATCTTTACATTTATCTGATATGATTTTAGAACCTGATTTAATAGAATTATTTGAAGATAAAACTACTCCACACTTTACACACTTTTCTTCTTTAATTTTTTCTTTTTTCCCTGTTTTTTCAATATTAAAACTGCTTTCTTGGTCTTCCGAATTTGTTTTTTTATCAAAGATGAAAAGATTCTTATTTATTTCCTTTAAATAACCTAATTCCACTAAAAGTTTGAGATATGATTGATATAAATCAGGTTCATCAACTCTTTCTAAAAGAGAATCCTTATTAAAAATTGTTACTTTTATTTTTTCCTTTATTTTTTTAGTAACATATTCAGCCGCTAGTTTCTCTATGCATGGTTTGCAAAGATTCTTATTTTTTAAATGGAGTTCATTTATAATTTCATTATCAGATTTTATGAAAGATATGGCATTTCCACAACTTTCACAGAAATTTTCTTTAAGTGCATTATCTTTTAATCCATTTTTGGAAGAAATATTTTTTTCATAATCTATAATGAACTTTTTAAAAGTTTCAATGAAATTGATGCTATTCAATTCTCCAATAAAAATAAAATAGTTGTTTATTCCATTTTCTTTAGCTTGAATCCATCCTCCTTCTATATCTAATTCAAATGAATTCCAATCTAAATTATTTTGATTAACTCTATATAAAATTGATACTCTTCCTTTTTTATCTTGAGCAAATACCGCTGTAGTATCTTGATTTATCCCGGAATCAGAGAAATCAATGATACAGAATGGTTTATTATTAAAGTTTTGAGGCTTATCTGCACCAAATACGTAAATATGTCTATTATATTTTTTTATATATGAAAACCAAATACCTAAATCTTTTAAATAGAAAATATTCTGTAAGAAATTAAAATCGGCATAATCATTATCCTTAAATATTTCATATTGGACATTACCAGATATAGATTTAGCTGAATATGTAGATAAAATATTGTAAAAATCATTATTAGCAAGATTAATTCTGAATTTGTTATCTAATACATTTAAACTCATAACTATCCCCCTGTGTAGAGGATTATTAATTATAAATTGTGATATTGTAATCTCTATCTATAATGTTTATGTAATATAAAGTAAAATGTCAAATTATATATTAATTAATTATTACTGGGGGAAGTAAGATAAGTCAAGAAAAGTTAATAAAGGAGCTTAATTCAACAGATGAGACCAAATATTGGCTTCATAAAGTTGATAAAAATCTTTTAAATCAATTGGATCAAACAAAAGTTTTGGGTGCTGAAAAACA
>JARKQC010000033.1 GCA_029974985.1 Bacteroidota bacterium
TTAGGAATTAAAATGACCGACATATTCTCTCCAGAAAGCGGCTTATTAGGATTGACCTTTGGTTTAGTATTCATGGCTATTTTATGGTTCTGGACCTCCAAAAAAATAGGTTTCAATTATCAGGCAAAAACTTAGCTTTAACCGAATATTGAAAAGTCGAGTTAGGTTATAAATAACCATTCATTTTGGGATAAACGGATGATGTAAAAACAGGATCTTTTAAGATTAGAATCAAAATTACCAAACAGATAATTTTTGATGAAGATTTTAAATTTTACGATATGTATTGCAAATTTCATCATCACCATCTGTAATTAATTTTTAATTATGTAATGTAAATTTCAATACATATTTATATTAATTAAGTTTTAATTATATAATGTAAAATTCAATATACAAAATTTTAGGTTATAAATAAAATGGGTGTTTTTGATGGATATAGCATGGGGAACCGACGCTGAGTTGACAGATGAGCAGTTTTATAATCGGGATGGGGAGATTTTATGGATCAAAAATATTTTAGAAACCACTTCGAAGGGATCTCCACCCACCATCATGGTTGTAGGAATTAGAGGCGTGGGAAAGACAGTATTACTTAAAAAGATAAAGAAGGAACTGGAAGATGAATATTTAGTTTGTTACACCGATTTATCTGCAACATCTGGATATCAAATGGGGAAATTAACTGAGATGAGTATCATGGAAGATCTCTTCGACTTCTGGGTTAAGGAATTTAGGGGTAAAAGATTCCCAACAGCTCATAAAAAGCTTTCAAAACTTCTAAGCACTAAAAATTATGGATTAAGGGAAATTATAGATGTAGGAGGATATCCCGTTCCCATCCCCCAATCAGAGGATGACTATAAGAAGCTTTCAAAGTTTGTTTTAGATCTACCACAAAAAGCCTTTGAGGAGCACTCAGACAAAATAAAAGGGGTTATCTTGGTTATCGACGAGTTTCAAGTTCTTAAGGATTTGGGTGGAAGGCTGGATGCATTCCTGTGGTTCCTTCGAAGCGTGATCCAAAACCAGAAAAATGTCGCCTATGTATTTTCAGGATCTTTAACTTCCACGGATTCTATTATAGCTAAGATAGCCGGTGGAGAAGGTGCATTTGGAGGTAGAATGCTGAATGTAGAAATAACACCATTCACCGAAGATACCGTAAAAAGTTATTTAGAAGAAAAATTACCCTCCCTGATCTTTAAGGAAGATGGATTTAACCGATTCTATCAGTGTACCAAGGGAATACCATACTATGTAAACACCTTTGCAAAGCTCTTAAAAAAAGACGACCCTTTAGGCGATAAGGAGGTAAAGGATGAATTCTACAGAACATTACCCTTCCTTGCAGTGGATTTAATAAATCAATGGGGCAGATTATCCCTACAAGAGCAAACCATTATAACCAAACTCATTAACGAGCCATTAAGGAGAAAAGACATAGCAGAAAAGTTAGGTGTAACCACAGGATCCCTGGGAGGGCCATTTAAGAAATTACAGGAAAGGGGATTGATAAAGTCACAGGATAGAGTTTACACTATCAATGAACCAATCCTGAAGGCGTGGCTCATAAAGGAACATAAGGATAAAGGTGTTTTCCCTTTTAGGAGCATATAATCTGTTTAAAATAATTTTTAATCTATTAGGTTTTAACAATTATTGAATTACTACGATTCCTTTTTTGTTATTAAAATCGGAATCAAAGCTAACTATTTGGTGAATTCCGAAATCTTCCATTATTGCTATATACACGGCATCAAAAAAGCTTATTTCGCCATCATACTTTATAAAGTGTTTGAATGCGTTGTCAAATAGGTGACTATCTTCTGCTGTGGTGAAATCCTTTAATGTATCATATATCTTTGCAATGTCCTTTGTTTGTAACTTCTTTTTCAAAACAGTTATTGTTTCAGCGACAACCAATTTAGAGATTATTTTTTCTTCATTTTTAATAATTTTAGCTATTTCAACAGCTCTTTCATGGTTTTCTTCTCTTTTTACAAAAAAGGCAATTAAATAACTAATATCTAAAAATATCATAATTCACCATTTCTCAACTTTTTTACTTCCTTAGTTGCACTAAATGGTTCTTTTGCAGTTACAATCCCTGCTAATCTTAGAAAATTATCTCCTTTTGTTTTTGCCTGCTTTTTTTCCTCTTTCTCAAGCAGAATTCCTTTTTTCAACAACTGATTTAACATTTCTGTCTGCGTAGTTTCTTTACTATTTGCTAATATCTTTAATTCTTTTAACAGATCTCGTTCAATGTTCATAGTTGTTTTAACTTTTTGAGTTGACATAGAATCTTAAACTCCCAGTATTGTATGGTAATATGTATGGCCATTTTACCATATATAAATATTCATCTTTTTACTATGGAATTTTTCTAAATACTACCAACCATAGTAATCAATAGTAATTTTACTTCGTTAAACCGTTATATTACGAAGTTGTCTAAAATGGTTTCAATTATATAACAAAATAATTTTCTTGGCATCGCTAACTTTATATTGAAATAAACTATTACATTCCCGTTAAATTTTGTGAACCAGAACGGATAAAGATGTGACCGTAGTTCTAGGGAGTATGAAGGCGTAGAAGTGTGGGTTTATCTTTTTTGGTCCTGTATAATTATTTATTGAAAGATAGAATTATATATACTGCTCCAAAGAACTCATTATTAGTTTTAATTAATGTAGAAGTCTAAAATATAACAAATAACATGATTGAAACATCAAATTAGCACGAAAATTAATTATAAATAATTTTTTAAATTTTCAGTTTTAATATCGGATTTTTTGATTATAACCGAAAAAGATATATATTAAGTTATACATAAAAATAATCGATGAGAAACATGAACATTTTTGGATACTTAGATGAATCAAATCAGGGATTATTTGAGCTTAGTCTACCGCAGCAGTACTTTGAAGAACTAAATCTGGGACTATTAGAGCTTAATCCATCATCATGTTATTTCGATGATAAATTTCTTGAAAGCCTAAAATTAACTTTGTCTACACTTTCAGAATTCACTGATCAGATTTTTGATCTTTTGCCAGATTTCTTAAATGTTAAGCATTTAGACGAAATCGATGAAAAAAGACAATCCACTCTTTTAAAGGATATATTGTTTTGTTACACAAAGAACTTATCCAAAATTTTATGTTTCCCAAAAATTTCTAGCATATTAGGACATGGATTTTTAGGTAGGCGTACAAGTTCATCTATTCTTGCTTATTACTGTTCGCTATTAGCCCCACTAAGTAATGTGAAGTCGGATGGAGTTTATAAATCAACAAATAAAGTAAATATCCAACCGAAGCCTTGAAGGCAAACACATTAACTTAGCGGTGATTAAATGAAGAAGAAACCGGATAAAAAATTCCGTCCCGAATCGCAATTTTACAATGAACCTGAATTCTATCGTGAGAAAGAATTCTATCGTGAGGCACTTAAATTCGTGCTGAAAAATTTAAACGAAAATTGCGTCGAAAGAAGGAAAATAGAAAAAGGACTTGAGGAAATTCGAAGGGAGTTTAATAAATAACCCCAATTTTCCTCTTTGAATAGGAATAAGAGGTAAAAAAAATGGAATACATCTACAGTAATGACGAAGAAATAGAAAATCGAATAGAACTTTTCTGTACAGTCATAGATTCAGTCATAAAAGCACTTAAGAAACCTAAAAGAATTCAAATTGTCAAAACCATATATAAAGCAGGGAATCCACTTACATTCAAAGAAATTGAAGAACAAACTGGGTTCCCAACGACTACATTACATGATAATCTAGAAGTATTGTACATTCGAAATATTATAACAAAAACTGATGATCGACCTTCCAAATACCTCTTAACAGAATTTGCTAAAGAATTACTTGGAATTCAAGATTAATTAACTATATGACTGGAGGTTTTAATTTGGAAAAAACTTATTTAGGAATTCCCATTTATTTAGATACCAATACATTACTGGATTTGCTAGCATCTATGGAAGATGGATTTAGCACTGCAAGTACAACAATAACACGTGAAAATGAGTCAAAGACTTCTGGGTCTTCAAAAGAGGGCAATTTTGGTATTAATTTTTATACAATATTAAAATTAGGTCTTAAAGGTTCTACTAATGAAGAGATAGTAGATCAAAATAAAAAAGAAACTACAAATGCAAGATTTCATACATATGGCTCTCTAATGAACCGTTTAATCCAAAATCTTCACAAAAAGCAAACGATTAAAACCGTCGATGATGCCCAATCATGGGATGACATTAATGAATCTGACTTCATAGAATTACAGGGAAGATTTATCCCTAATCCAATCGTTAATTCATTAACGAAACTTAATAATCTCTTTGATTTACTAATTCGATTCAGTGAACAAAAATTGATTCCACCATACGATAATCTAGATAACCCTCCAATTCCTGAAGATATACCTATCCCTCAAGGTGTATCAAAGAAACAATTCATAAATCAAGTTAAAAAAGATATTAGAAAAGATGCAGAAAACCAATTAAAACAATATAAATCAATTAAAGAAATGTTGGATGGTATTACTAAAGATTTAGGGAATGAAGACTATCAAAAGTATGTTATTGAACTAAAAAATCTACCAAATCATAGAATTCTGGCATATCTTTTTAATGAATTCATAAGAGATCGTGCTGGTGCAGAGTTGCCATATGGTGAATTCAGGATTCTAGGAAAGGTGGTAAGAAAACTTGGGCCAAATGAGTCAATTGATTTATTAGAAGGTACAACAGTAGGTTTGAGTGATGAAATAATAGATGGACTTAAAAGTCCTTTAAATGAAATGAGCGGTCAATTCCGTATTCCTGAGATATTCACCAGTGTGAAATTCCCTGCAATACAAATCATTCCAATAGCAGTATTTGTTTAAGAAATAAATGACAGTATGTAAACTTTCTATTCTCCTTTTTTTATTTTAATCAACAACAATTAAATGAATGGTAATAGTTATAAATTGAAAAAAAGTCTAAGTGCTGGAATTATGTGGAAAGAAAATTTTAAAAAATTAATGTTTTCAACTGATCCAGAGATAAAAGATATTGAAAAGGCATTTGAACTTAAATATAGTCATATTCCTACGTCTTTATTTAAATACAGACCTTTTGATTCAAAAAATCACAGCTTAAACATTTTAAAGTACGATGTTTTGCATCTTTCGGATCCAACAAAATTTAATGACCCATTTGATTGCTCGTTATCAGTTTCTGTTGAAAAATTAGGAAATACATTTTTTATTAAAGATATGGATAAAATTATAAAGGAATCTGATAGTAAATCAAAAATTAGTAAGGAAGAAAAAGAAAAGTTAAAAATTAGTCAAAATTTCATTTACGATCATTCAAAACTCCTTGCTGAAAAATATCCAATTAAAAAAGATACAGGAGACTATTTTAAGTCAGATGAGATAGCAGAAGTGATGACTAAGATAATCAACAAAGAATTATCTGAAATTTATAGTTTCTTTCCCAAAGTTTTAAAGAATACACGTGTAACATGTTTTAGTGAAGACAATGAATCAATATTAATGTGGAGTCACTATTCTGACCACCACAAAGGTTTATGTATTGAATATAATTTCAAAGAAATAGGCAATAATGATTTTAGAACTCGATTATTGAGCCCTGTATTTTATGAAGATGAGATATTCAATGCAACCAAATATATTGAAAATTTCATAAAACATGTTCCAAGAATAAAAAATAAATTAAACCCCAGTCGTGCTACATCTAAATTTAATATTTTCATGTATAATTATGCTGCTTTAGTTAAAGCAAAAGAATGGAGTTATGAAAAAGAATGGAGACATGTAATAGGATATGGTATTGACATAAAATTTTTACAGACTCCCAAGCCTAAATCAATATATTTGGGTGCTAAAGTCTTAAAAGAGAATAAAAATGAAGTATTGAAGATTGCAAGGAAAAGGAATTTTAATGTTTACCAGATGCAAATGGATGAGTCAAAATTTACGCTTAACCCAAAAAAACTCTTATAACTCTTTTTTTATTATTTCTATGGATTTTAACGATGCTTTATTAAGTATATTGTATCTAATCAGCTAAATTTAAGCTTTTCAATGTAAATTTTTAATTGTTTTTTATCTTTGAAATCATATTTTTCATTTAATTTGATTAATGTAATTAAAACAGCTCTTACACAGTCAATTAACCACTTTAAATCGTGTTTTGATACATAAGTCACTCCCCGATGAACTATTTTACTTCTGTCCCTATATATTTCTTTAACACGCTTTTTAGTTTCAACTCTATTATCATAATCATCAAAAACTAGAATAGCTGCTCTTTCTGCAATATTTTCTGTTATGGATTCATTGTCATTGAAAATAAGAACAGATTCCAAAGCTGTAAATAACTTCAATAGCTTTTCTGCTCTACTAAAGAAATGTAAGTTTTCAAGTACATTATTTCTTTTTCCATCGCTATCCTTTCGATCAAAAAAAGTATTTACACTTATAGCTTCTCCAAACCAGTATATACCTGTTAATAATCTATTTTCATATTCTGTTAGCTTAAATTCATTTGTAAAAAATTTATTTATCTCTTTTAGGCCATGTTTTTCCATTAATTGAATAACATCTTTTGTTAAAAAATAATTAGGATTACCACCAACTAATTCCATTCGAAAATAAGGACTATCGTCTTCATTAATTTGTAGAAGCGATTTTCTATATATTAAATTACTAGTTTCACCATCTAAACCGAAGTTAGTGGATTTAGGGTCGGTATATAATTTAATAATATTTAACGCTAATCTTATTTTATATAATGCCAAAGTATATGCATAATCTTGTGTTCCACGAGCATGTACTTCAGCATATGTACATTCGTTCATAATAAAATTAGAAGGGTGTTCAATCAATTTTTGACGAAATGGATGACTTTTTTCGATTTCTTTAGCTTTATTTGTATTAATTTTATTTTCATCAATTCTATAAAATGTAACATCACCTATCGTGATATCTTCATCAATTTTTAGTTTATCAATATGTAATGTAAAGGTATAATCATTTATTTCATTTTTTAGCTTTTCTTTAATTATTTTTCTGAACCTTATTAATTCTTTATTAAGAATGTTATTTCTTTGGGATTTTGGCTGATCAAAAACATAGGATAATATATTTTCTACTCCTTCTTTTACATATTCACCTGGTAAATTAGTTTTAATCGGTTCATCCTTCATTATTTCGCATAAAGCTTTATTTAAATAATTTTTTATTTCTTTATTAACTGGGAAATGAAAGCCAGGCGGTATCCTAATCTTAAAATAAGTATCATCCTTTTTGTTTTTGGTTGCATCTTCTGCTGCATTCAAACAGTCTAATAAATGTTTTTCGGTCTTTTTCAGGTCAAACATCTTCATCCACTAAATTCTACTCTTCTGAGATAACCATAATATATGATATTCCGGAAATCAACTAGTGACTCTCAACTATATTAATCTCTTCTTCTGTTAGACCATATAACTCATAAACCAAATGATCTATCTCATTATCAGTTTCCTCTATTTCCTGAAGCAAAGGTTTAATGATTGCTAAACTCTCAGTGAATTCACGTTCTAAATACTCCCTGTTCTTTCTGGATTTAGTGTCAACCTTCTTTTTCCTTAACTCATTTATGAATTCATCTTCAGATAACTCATAATACTTTTCCAATTTCTTAGACATTTTATCAACATTAAATTCTTTTTCAATCCAATGTTTAAACCCATTTAATTCTTCTTGGAGCTGTTGGTTTAGTTGTAGCATCTGATCAGCTTTTTTGATGAATGGTTGTTGTAGTTCAGGTGTAGCTGGGTAAATGGGAATCTGTTCTAAATACTGTTTTCTGAATCTTAAGTAATCTCCACCGATATGTGAAGCCCAAAATCTACTTTTGAAATAAAAATTCGTCAATTCTGAGTTTAAAATACTTGTAATATACTTTAAACTGTAATTTTTGTTCTTTTGGAGAATGATATAAACGGTTTTTAAGCAATAAAAAAACTCATCATCATAATATGCTTCTGGTTTTAAGTTTATATCCCTCATTAGTATTTTGGGTTGTTCAAAAACTTCAGGAGGCTTAAATTCGTTTATTTTTTCCTTTTTATAATCTAAATAATAACCATTCCATTCCATTCGATAAGATCCTTTCAATTCCTTTCCGGTGATGAATTTATGGTAATTTAGTGTATCTTCCTTGCTTATTGAAGATAAATCCGATTTAGTGGCTAATAAATCTAATGGTGGGGGTCTGAATCCTCTTGTTATTTTAGTAATTTCACCTAAATTAACTGAAGATTCTAATTTTTCAATTATCTTAAACGTATCAAAACTAAAAACGTCAAATATGAAATTAGGATTATTATGATACCTTTTTTGAGGAATTTCATTAGCATTGACGTGCTCTTTTTTAAAATCGTCCTCGGTTTTTAATCCAGAAAAAATTTTGACTTGGTAATCATTATTTTCTATGGGCTTCTTTTCCCATGTTATTATATAAGGATAAACAGAAGCATCCTTAAATACTGGTAAAGATGAAACATCAACTATTTCTCTTATTTTACAACAATTTAATATCTTTTCACGAATTTTTAATCCATAATCTGCTGTTGCAAATTTATTTGATACTATATATCCAAGTATTCCTTCTTTCCTAAGAATTCTTATACATAATTCCATAAAAAGTACGTAAATATCATATTGTTTGTATGCAGATTGGAAATGAGTACTATAATATTTCTTTTCGCTTTCACTCAAACCATGAGTCCTAACATAGGGTGGATTGCCTATAACTACATCAAATCCACCATTTTTGAAGATTTCAGGGAATTCTTGTTTCCAGTTGAATGGTTTGTCTGTATATGTAGGATCATCAATGAGGCTGTTCCCGTTTTTGATGTTTTTGTCTAAATTAGGGAGTTTTAAATCCTTTTTGCATACTTTTAAAAATAGTGAGAGTTTTGTTATTTCAACCGATTCTTCATTAAGGTCTACTCCGTATATGTTGTTTAGTAGGATTTCTCTTCGTTTTTCTATGTGGTCGAATACGTAAGCTCCTAAATCTGTGTGTTGGATTGATTCTGTTCTTCTTCTTTTACCTTTTCCAACTCTCATATCGGTTGTTGTGGTGTATCCTTTCTTGATATCGAAAATACCTTCATGTATCTCTAATAAGATATCTGTTGCCTTGTTTAGGAATGCTCCAGATCCACAGGCTGGATCTACAATTTTTATGACTTTGAGTTTTTCATCAAGATCCTCAATATCATTGCTCCAAGAGTATTCATTTATTAAG
Organism: Bacteroidota bacterium; assembly: GCA_029974985.1. Lineage (GTDB taxonomy): Bacteria > Bacteroidota > Ignavibacteria > Kapaibacteriales > UBA2268 > JANJTB01. The sequence goes on from JARKQC010000033.1 coordinate 9,334, forward strand.
TCTTTTACATTATCTACTTTTCCTGATTTGCTTAGATAGGGTATAATCGTGTTTCTACAGATGTAATCAGTAATATAATCGGGCGTATAAAAGATTCCTTCTTTCTTTCGGCGGCCTTTGGTGTCTTCTTTAAGCTCCTCTATGTCTCCTATGCTATTTTCGAATATATGACCGAGTATATTCACGTCTAATTCTGATGAAAAGTCAAAAGAGGATATTGTGAGCATGTTGCGGTATATGGGGTTTACTCTATTCCCCACGTCCCCTAATAGGTGTTTTATGTCTTTTTCGTACGTCTCAAATTTCCAGTCTTGATATGTGTCCTGAAATAGGGATTGATCATCTACTATATCTCTTATTTGAAGAGAATCAAGATCTTGTTGGAATAACCCGCCATTATATGCTGATATTTTTTTAAAATTATTTCCTTCATTAATATCCAAAAAAAGTTCATTTAACCGTTGCCAGATACTTCCGTGTCGAATGTTACCTTTCTGGATGGGTGTAGCTATGGTATCTACAGATACCTGCGAAGGTAAGAGCCCGGTGTCTTCTGCAAAACAGATGAACATGTACCGGTTTAAAATTAGCTGAGCATAATGTATTGCATCTAACCGTTCACAACCACTGTTTGTTTCCAGTTCTTTTATGAGCATTAACCTGGTTTCATTGTATAGTTTATAAAATTCGCTGGCGAGTTTACGGTCAACTAGTAAGGTTTCTTTATGGATTTTTTGGATATAACCTGATTGAATGTGTGATTTATAAGAGAATGTGGCCATGAAGTATGAAAATTTATCTGTATCTAAAAGTTCCTCTGCATTGAATGAGATGTACTTTGTTTTCTCATGATAATTATAGAGCCTGAATTCATCATAATTGGAGACAATTATCCATTCAACATCTCCAGTGTTAATGGCATATCCGAAAGCCTGTTCAACCGGACTTTTAGTATCAGAACGACTGCTCTGCTTTTTATCCAGGTCAATACCTTGACCTTTAAGTTCAATGATCATGAACTTCTTATCATCCGACTGCAGAACAAATTCACTCTTACCTGTCCCGGTATCCTCTTTTTCATCAAAAAGAACATTTTCACTAGGATATTCAAGCAATCCCTTAAGAATGATATCATAAAAACGAAGATAATTCTTAGTCTCAGACTTAAAAACACCAGAATCAAGTTTAGAAAGATAATCCTTAATCAGATCATGTTTACTGGGGGTTAACTTAAAATTCTTGCCGTATTTCTTTAGCAACGTCTGATTAAATAGATCATTTTTCATTAGAATCAAAATTAGTTATGTTAAGGGACTATTAAAACTTTATTAAATTATATCATCAACTATTACTTATATTTAGTTTATTAAAAATTATTATTTGGATATCTGACCAAAGTGACATTCAAATTTATTCAATAATTTGTGTATCTAATGAATTTTATGTAAATTTAGGAAGGGGTGATCCTATCTCAAATTCATCATTAGTGACAGGAGAACTATTTTTAGACTTAGAGATGGCTTTGTATAAAGAAGTTGTACCAAGTATGCAAACAATTTTAGGATTAAATGAAATAGTTGAGTTAGTCGTTTTGAAAAATGAGTTATTCATGACAGCTTCAGATCACATATTAGTTTTAAAGAATCTTAATTGGGATATAATAACTAAATTGGGTGGTAATGATCAAGTTGATTGGAAGTATGAGATTGAAAATTTAGGTAATGCTAACTTGAGAAAACCATTAATTATTGGCAGTTTATATGATAATGATATTTTGACTTTAGACTTAGAACGCAAAGATGATTTGAAGTTTAGGGAATTTGGTAAGAAAATATTTTCAGAACAATGGAAAGGAAACTGGATAAACAAAAATATCGGCTTTGGTATTAAAGGCGTTGAAACTAAGTTTAATTATGAACTTTTTTGGTTGAAAAGTTTCAATGATACATTTGAATATGTTTCTAATGATCCTGAGTACTGGTTGATGTCTATAAAAGCTGCACCAGATTTGGCTCCTTTGTTAAAAAGAGGAAATAATCTAATGGAGACTTATCAATTTTTTAAAGAAGTTGAATTGTATATGAATTACGCCAGGAGTAATAAACTAGAATTTAGTGATTCTGTTTTTATGCAACCTTTTATTGCACTAAATTCTCGACCTAAGGAAAATTTTACTAATATTTTTCATGAAAAATTAAAAAAAATTAGAAATCAAGATATAAAAGACCTTTTTGGACTTCAAGATACTTGGATTTATTATTTACCTCCTTTAACATCAATTTTATTGGATAGATGCCAGAAATTGGATGATATCCCTGATGAGTTGGTGAATCTTCGAAAAGAATTTAAAAATCTTAGAAATGATTTAACTAAGTTTCAGATGAATTTCGATAAGGCAGGCACTATAAAAGATAAAATTGATTTGAAAAAAGAGTTCGAAGAGTCAATGGATTTATTTACTAACAAGGTTCAAAGGCCTAAAGGTCGATTTATTAAAACTATACTTGATTTATCTGTTGAAATACCTGGTAGTACTGTAAAAAAAGATTTTTCTGGACCTATTAATGCAATTACTAAAAAATTAGCAGAATATTTGTATTATAGGAAGATATATCCATGGGTTAATAGTTTTGCTGATCTATATGGAAAATCTTTGGAAATAAGAGATGATAAAAATTTATATGAGAATTTATTCGGAGAAATAAATTTTAAAAATTTCAAAGAATTTGAAATATTCGCCAGAAATTCGGAAAAACTTATAATAAATAGATAATTACATATTAAATAGGGTTATTTTAATGCAACGTCTTTCTTTTATATAAATTTCAGTAGATTGTGCATTAAGTTGTTGGTTATGTCAATCTATTGATATTTAATATATATTTTGTTAATCCTCAGCATCTACAACAGATAATGCTGTTTAAGTTTCATTAAAAAAAAACAGGTATCAGTACCGTGCTGGATCATTCTTTCGAAGCTCAAAAGTATTAATTTATTATAGTTTATTTTAAATACTAGATTTAGATAATTGATATTGTGGTAACATGATAAGTAGGATGGAGATTAAAAATTTTAGATGTTTAAATGATATTTCTATTTTTTTAGAAGATGATGTAACGGTGATAGTAGGTGAAAACGATTCTGGGAAAACTTCTTTTATTGATGCGTTTAAAATACTTTTTGAAAATGAAAAACCAGAAGAAGATGATTTTTTCAATCGTTCTGAAGAGATAATAATAAAAGGTTATGTAAATGATAAAATTTTAATAAAAAAATTTAATGTTGAGAATTTAAATCAGCCTGAAATTTTTATAGAATTTTCTGAAAATTATATTAATGGTTTTGATAATGAAATAAATTCCTTAGATTTTGATTCATTAAATGATGAACAGAAAAAAGACAGATTATCTCAAATCGCCGATGAATTGGGAGTTAATATTGGTCGTGTTACACGTATTGATACTTTAACTAACAAAGTTTTAAAGCAAATTGAATCAATTAAGGAAAATGGATATTTAAGTCCTGTGGATGTTTTTCCTGAATATAGTACGTATTTTTTAGGTGGAAAAGAATTTCAAAGGTTGGATGAATTTTTTGAAAACACCTTCTTTAAAGATATTAAAAGAGATATTTGGAAAAAACAGACAGATGATGGGGTAACTATTGAAAATTTAATTTTGAGTAAATTAGAGGAATATACAGATGAATTAATTATTGATTTGGAAGAAAAAGGAATAATAGATAAATTAAAACAATATCTTACTGGCCTTACCAATATTAAAGTCGAAAGCAATTTTAATCCAAGAGCTATCAATATTGACGTAAAAGTTCAATTATTAGAAGGAGAGAAACAGATATATGTAAACAAGAGAGGAGATGGAACTCAAAGAAGAATTACAATGGCTCTTTTAGAATACGAAAAAGAAAGTACTAAAAATTATCCTTCAATATATGTCTTTGATGAACCAGATACCCATTTACATGTTAAAGCTCAATATGAATTGTTAGATATTCTAAGAAAATTTAATGAACTCAATAGGCAAGTACTAATAACAACTCATTCTCCTTTTATAATGAACTCCGTAAAGCCCGAACAATTAAGATTTTTATACTTAGACGAAGGTCAAACAAATTTACGAAAAATCATCGATGTTGAAGATAGCGTTGATGCAGTAGATGAGATTCACCGGACATTAGACTCATTAGGGATAGCGAATACTAATTTATTTTTTTCTAGGAAAGTTTTAATCGTAGAAGGACATACAGAAAAGAAATTTATAAATTCAATTTTCCCAAAGTTTTATGGAGTTTCTATTCATAGTAAATTAGTAAAAATTCTTAGAGCAGATGGTATACAATACGCTTCCAGATTAGCAAAGGTACTAGAGGATTTTATTGATTTAGACAATATATATTTATTGATAGACAATGATGGTGATAAAAAAATATTAGAATTAATAGACAATTTGGAAATCCCAAAAGAAAATATATTCACAATAGGTCACAAAGAATTTGAAGATTTATTCGAACCTCAATTAATATTTGAGTCTTGGAAAGACTTTATTGAAGCTAAATACGGAGAAGAAAAATTAGAGACATTTCATGAAAATTGGAATGTTGAAAAAATTAGTGAACTTAAAAAGGATTGCTTAGATAACAATAAAAAATTTAGCGCAGAATTAATTAAATTTAGTGCCGAAAAATGCTTAGTTCCTATGGAAAAGCCAAACTTAGGTATTGCTCTAGCACATAAAGCAGAATTTGATGATTTAGATGATAAACTTAGGGAACTATTAGTGAAATTGGAGGAATGAAATAATGGAAAAAATAATTTCCAATGCAATTAAAAATCAAATATTGCTGAAAATAAACTATAAAGGAACCACACGAATTATCGAGCCACATGCATTTGGTTTAGATAAAAAAGGAGTGTTGAAACTAAGAGCCTATCAAATTGAAGGAGATAGTAAAAGTAAGAATCCTAAGGCATGGAAATTGTTTAAAGTCGATAATATTAAAAAAATATCTGAATTAAACGAAAATTTTCAAGTGAGACCTGACTATAATCATTCAGGAGATTCAGCTATCCCTAGAATAATTACTAAAATATAAAAAAAAGCATTGTTTGATTTATTGTTCTTTAATGTAACACCACGAAAACATGAAATATTAGAAAACTATCTTTTATTTGCATTATAGTGAAAGGAAAGGATTTCTGGATTATTTTGAACTATTTAAACACATTGCTATAAATGAACCATTCTACATAAGATTTCAAAGGCTTTGGTATTAAATAAATTCAAATAAAAAATATAAACTAAGGGGGGTTTTTAGGAAAATCAAGAGAAATAAAGAGTTTATTATATTATGAAGAATTTTTTGAAGCGGTGTTTTAAAGATATACAAATATGTATCAATTTTTTTAGCTATTTTAGGAAACTATCAAAATTTTAATCTTTTAATTTATTAATTATTTTTACTCCAGTTCCAATATCTAGATTTGATTATAGCAGGATTTTCATACTCTATACTACCATATTCAATCTTTTATAGCTTAAACTGTAATCATTCTCCTTAATATCGGTATAATGGATAAATAAGCATTTTGCTTCCTTTCCTTAAATTCCTCTGATTCTCTAGATTTAAACTTATCCAACAGTGGGTATGTCACATTTACCTCCACGAATGTTCTGTTATCATCCAAGCTATACCATTGCTTACATAACATAAACAGGCTTTCTGTGGATCCCTTTCGTTAATATTGCGAAGTTGAATATAATTTTTAATTATCCAGAAGGCTCTTGTTTACTTTGGCTGCCACTATGAAAAACTATTCTTAATTTATGATTTCTATAATAGTACTTCCCATTTACTCTTGGATAACCATTTTTAAGATCAAATTTTAAAATTTTAAGTAAAGAGTTGAAAAATGAGAAAAGTAATTCAAGAAATAAATGGAAGAAATATTTGATAATAATTGGGAGAAAGGGATGATTTAACTCAGATATCACCTGAAAAGGGGAATGATCATGGATTTGGAGAGGAAGATAAAGAACTTTAATGAAAATGAACACTCTCAAAGTGCAGAAGAAGCCTATGAGAAAATAAAAACCCCTAAAGATGAGGATTGGGCTTTAAATGTAAATCAGTTTGGCGAATATAAAACAGACCAAATGGCCCCTTTCCGCGCCCCCTCTACTCGACAAATACCAAATGTTATTAAAAGACTATTTTTAAATGTTTGGAAAAAAGAAGAATACCGTTTAAACCCTTTTAATTATAATCAATTTATTTACTGCATGGAATGTCATAAGCTGTTTTCTAATGTCTATTTTATTTATGTTAACGATGAAGATCCCATAATACATGAAACCGGACCACTTGATTTAGAATATTTAAAACACCAAATGGATAATGAGTCAATTAGATATGATCAGTCTATTCTCGAAGCTCCCAAAGAAGAAGTTTACCCGGGTTATTACCCTGGTTGGGGTAGTGATAGGGGATATGTGCCTCCTGAAACTCGTGTAAATGGTGAACCAAAAGTTAAATATTGTAATCTTCTTGTTAAATATAATATTCAAGTTAAAAAGGCTTTAAACCAAAAATCAAGGATAAAACCCAAAGAATCATTTAAATATTGCCCTTATTGTGGTGCCCCCACTACTGAATCTTTTACGGGGATAGAATTATTAAATCACTTATTTGGCATATATCGTAAAGATCATAGGAGTCGCTTTAAATATGGGACACCAAAGAAGACCCAATTAAGGGATGTGCCTAAAAGCCACCATGAACCCCCCAAATGGCTTAAAGAACTAAACGATAATGAGCTAATTGAAATTGATTCCTTTGCACATCTTCTTAGAATGAATTTATTGAAGACATTATTTCTTAGTCTTGGAGAACTCAAAAAGGAATATAATGTAAGATCGGATCGTGGGAATCCTAAAATAGTTATAATGGATTTTATGAGGGATGAAAAGTATTATATTCATAAAGGTGTCTTCAATATTGGTAAATATAAAAAGAATGTGCTTATTTTCTCAAAAGATAAGGATAACATTGAAATTAATGGTATAAATGATATTAATTTAATAGTTGAAAAAACACTTAAGAAGGATTTGGCATTAAGGAAAATATTAAAAAAAGGCAATGTAAAAGGTTTTAAGCCGGGAAATAAGGCCCTTGTATTTGAACCCTGCCAGTATATTATTTACATTCCTGTTGAACCTTCATTTTTGGAATTTCAAAGTATAAATGATATTAATAATTTTAAAGAGGTTTCATATGAATTGGCCTTTAAACCTAATCCTGATAAACCAATTATGAGGGAGATTAAAACATTTTCAAACAATGATGTAGAAGAGGGTGTAAAAATGGGACATGGTGAAAGTCCTTTTAAATTTTGGGTCGATTATGAAGAATTTGAAGATAAAAAAGTTGCTATTACAGTAAGTTTAAGGAGTAGGGGCAAGTATGGGGATTGGCCGTATTCAGAAGATTTTGAGGATACACTCAAACGTATAAAAGAGGTATATGAAAAATCCTAAAAACGACAAAATCTGAAGGCCAAGTATATAATGAGGATGAATGGAATTACATCTAAATTTTTTTTGAAATAAATTAACATAAATAATTGATTTGGAGGCGTGTTTTTTTGAAAATAGCAAAATCGATTAGCTTGGAGCAGATTATTAGGAACTTTTTGGATTGTTCAACGTTAGAATAGTGTATTATCAAATTATTGCTAGTTTATAATTAATTGATTAGAGTATTGGTTTTTAGAATTTTTAAGGGTTAATTAAGCAATTAAAAGTTTGATTAGCTTGAGCTATCTTCAATTTTTAAATTTTTTCCCCTATTTGGGACTATTTAAAATTTCAAAGGAGGTGATACATGGCAAAGGAACGAATAAGAAATCCTAAAACTAGACATTACTACCGAATTCAGCAACGCACTACAAATAGATATCGCAAAGGACAAATTCGAGAACGATGGCATAGGGACAAGTAAAAGAAGGTTTTAACCCTCTTATTTTTTATTAATTTAAAGATGAGGTGGTAATATGATGAAAGTTGAACTAAAACTCGACAAAAATAAGTTTGAGAGAGATCTCAAACGTGAAATGGAAAGAGTCGAAAGAAAAATCAAGAGAGATCTTGAGAGTAATGAGAAAAATTAAGTTAGTAGTTTTCCTTTTTCTTTTTTTAAAGAAATTTTAATAGAAATTAAAGGAGGCAAATTATGACAAATAAAAAAACTTCTGGACTTAAACCAGGAGAAAAACACCTGTATCTGGACAATATAAACCTTCTAAAGGTAAAGGAGAAATTACTGCTATTAGAGGTAAACCTTTACCCCCTACTAAGAAACCAGGTACTAGATATAAACTTGTAGATGAAACAAAACATTAGTTAGTAGGTGTTCCATTTTTTCTTTTTTTTATTTATTCGATTTTAAACATTCCTGAAAATATTAGCCTCTCTATATCACGGAACTAATTATCATAATTTGAAAAAGTAAATTAAATATATCTCTAAATTAAACATTTTCTATATCAAAGTTTCACGAATCGAGACTTAATCTAATATTCGTTCCCACTGAAGTAATGTTTTATAATTCTACGACTTTCGTTAATATTGTGAAGTTAGTAAGCGGGCAATATTTCTTTTAATACGATTTATAATCTGAATAATTCGTGAAAGTGAATATGGGCGTATAATGAACTCGCACACAAATGTTTGAAGTACGTTTGGCCGTTGGATTATCTAATCTCAAATTTTAAATAGATATTATTAATTTTTATATAATAAAGTTGTATGTATTTATATGAATAATGAATTTTATGAGGAATTCG
>JARKQC010000046.1 GCA_029974985.1 Bacteroidota bacterium
ATACGTAGGGTGACCAGTTCAGAGACCCTGAGACCTGAAGAATATAACAAGGCCAGGATTAGTTTATTTCTCCGTCTTAAAAATTCGGCATGGGCAGTGGGCGGGTCTATGGTCTGATAGTCATCTAAAGCATTGATCAATCGTCGCACTTCATCTTCATTCAATGATTTGGGAAGTGACTTGGTTCTTTTAGGGGTTTTAACATCCTTAAGAACCCCTATGCCACTGAATTCAAAGAATTTCTTCAAGACCACGGTTACCAGGTAGATGTAGTTCTGGGACACTTTCTTATCCCTTTTAAGGTAAACTATATACTTCTTGAATGTCCTTAAAATGAGTCTCTCATCGTATATTTCCTTACCATTCTTCAGGTACTTATAAAAATTGTTGATAATGGATTTGTAAGTCTTGATTGTGTTGAGTGAGTAGTTTCTTATCTCTAATTCGAAAAGGTAATCTTCCAACTTTTCCGGGAAATTAAAAACTTCCAGAATATTCTTCCGGTCACTATACTCGTCACCGGCGATTACATCTTGCAATTAGTTCTTCTCCCACAAGGTTTTAGTTTATTACCATAAATTTAGGAATTTAGTTCTTAAAATATATTTTTTTAAAGACCTATATTAATATTCTGGTAATTCGGGCAACTAAATGTTAAAATTAACTCACAAATTTTTCTAAAAAATAAAAAGCAGATTATTTTAATGAAAAAAATTGAAGAAAATATTTGGATCAAATAAATAAAATTTGTTGATGACCAATTAATTTAGATAAACCAAACAACAAGGATATTAAAATCTGATTCAAGTTCAATATAATCTGTTATTTCTAAAAACTCATTTTCTATTGATTCATATCTTCGTTGAAAAAACGCATAATCATATTTTATCTATCCTGAAAACCCCCTAAATAAAATAAACTAATCTTTCTCCAATAGTACATCTGAAATTATTTCCTTATTTTTAGATTCTATATAAGTATTAGAGGGAGGGTGATTTCTCAATGCAATAAGCCTCAGTTTTTTAATTAGTTTAAAAACTGGTCTTTCAAAAGTTTCTTTATTTCCTGAATTTTCATATTCTTCAACTAAATTCTCATTGAGAACATTTGCAATTGTTATTTTAATACCTGGGTCTCCTATTCTACTATCTATATTTTTAATGCCCTTTCCATCCATTCTTATCTTTCCAACATCTTCACTATCTATTTGAGTTTCTAAAACATTATTAATGGCTGTTGCTAATTCTATATCAGTGAAATTATCAAGTTCAAAATCTTTATCCCAAATATGGTACCATTCTTCTGGTAATGTTCCTTTTTCAGCATCATAGTCGAAATCAAGGCATATACCCTCATCTAAAAGCTTTTTGATATCGTTTTCATTATCTCCTATGAAAAAGGGTAATGTTTGCCATTTATTTAAAGTATAATTAATTAAATTTAAAAAATTATTTAAAATAATGGTGTCATATTTATTTTTGCTATTTTTAACACGAAATTTTGGACCGAAGAATTTAGATATACTTCCAATATTAATGATATCTATTCCTATATCTTCAGGTTTCTTACCTATAACTTCAAAAAATTTTGGTAAAACTTTTAATTCAGTTTTGCCTTCTACAAAAACAATTAAACGGGGGTGATAATCTATTTGAAAATCATTTGCAAGATAAAAAAGTCTTTTATATTTATCATGATAATAATTCGTGTTGTTTCCTTTATCAGAATAAAATTTATTTCTTGAAGCACGTAAAAGTGTTCCGTATTGATCCATTTCCGGCGGATTAAATTTTAAAATGTCATCATGGCCAATATTACTAATTTCATCTATATCAAGTATTTCCATTTCACAATAATCTTCTATAAACCGTTTAAGCATTAATGCCCATTGTAGATATTCTATTCCTAATCGATTATGGTCTTTGATCTTATCCTTCTTATCCCATGCAAAGCTTTTCCACAGCTGTATCCAGTCATCTCTATCAACTCCAAGTAATTCCATTGCCTTTTTAGAGAATATCCAATAAAATAAGGTAACTTTTCCAATTTCTAATTCGATCAATTTTAATTCTTCTTTTGGATTGAATTTTGTTCTCTTTTCCCACCATTTTTCATCAAAATTTTCAATAGTTCCTTCAATTCGCATACTTCTTGTGTTAGACCTTCCATAAGGCCCATAGATTGACTGTATTAGCAATAAAAATTCTAAAATTTGATTATAGTAACTATAATACTTTTTTAATATGTTTTTTTTCTTTTCAAAATCGAAAACTCGATCAAACCCAGCTAAACTAGATATATCATCAAGTTTAGTGACTAATTCACCTAAATCTTTAATTAAAAAATCGCTTGTAAAATTATTATATAAATTAGACAAGTGAGGCAAACTGCCAGATATTTTTATACCTTTTCCAGTAAAATTAATATTAAAAGAATAGCTTTCTTTCAAAATTATTAACCAATGTATCTGGAATGATGAATATAAACTTATAATTTTCTGTGAATCATTTTTTAACATTTTTTCTTCTAAAGAACCTTTTAATAACTGGTCCTCTCTCGAAGGATCAAATAAACACCCTTCATCTACCCAATTTAATAAAATTCCTTTAAATTGTTCGGTGAACTGAAAATATTCAGGAGGTTCATTAATTTTAATAATAGGACAAAATAGACCTTCCTTCTCAAAAAATTCTAATTCATCTTCATTGGTCTTAACTCCCCTATCTTTGCAGAAATCAATGAAATTTTTTGTTTCTAACGGTTTATTTTGCAGATATCTCTCATCTTCTATAAATCTTCTTAGAAATTCTCTTGCAACCAAAACTCCTCCTTATATTAAATATTTATAAGTTAGTTTCATTAATAAACCTTTTAATCTAAAATCTGGCACTGTAAAGTTTTTGTGGGTTAGGTGATTTTGAGGTTTCGTTGGTCCCAGAATTTTTTTCTTTGCCATATTCTTGTCATTACGCCTTTAGGGATTTTCATTATTCTTTTAATGTGTTGGGGGAGTGTTTTTTGGAAGTAGTTTTCTATTTTATTTGTTGTTTTTGGTACTTTGGGGTCTTTTAGGAATAGGAAGTAGGTTTCGAAGTTGGGTATGATTTGTTTGAGGAGTATTCGTCTAATAATTTCCGGATAATCTTTAATGTCCTTTAAAATGTTGTTAAAATCAGTTTTAGCTTTATCGTAGGATGTAGATAGTTCTGTCTAAAATTTTACTGATGGATGTGTCTGATAATTATAATTTAGCAGTTATATAATTGTTATTTGTTTTGTGGAGTTTTATTTATTTATATAATGTTTGTTTTACGTGGTATGGTAAGGTTTAATAAGTAGTAGTGTGATAATTATTAGTTATGTCGCTAAACAACGTCAAATTATCGCGCAATTTAGTATATGTTGAAGAACTATTTAAATTTTTGGAAAATGAGGATTGTGAAGTTTATGTTTCTAATACGAGGGATTTTGAATTTTTATCTGCATTAGAAATTTTTAGCTGGAAAATCGTTGAATGTGGTCTTTTATGAGGAGTATTCTCTTTGTCCCTTTTGTAAAGAAAAATCAAATAAAAATGGTAGGCGTATACGTTATATTAACCGGAATAAGCCTGTTAAAATACAAAAATATGTATGTTCTGATGAGAACTGTGGAAAATTTCATGAAACAAATCTGGAAAATATTGTCCCTAAAAACAGTAATTATGCCCATAAATTAAGATTGGAAGCCATTGAACGATTATTAATAAGTTATAATTCGTTAGAAAAGATTTCAGAAGAAATACAAAGAATTTATGGTTGTAAACCTTGCAGGCAGACAATTTTAAACCATAAAATAGAAAAATACGAGACCCACTACAAAAATAAGATAGAAAAATCCTTAAAATATAATCGTAATGATTTAAGTGGTGTGTATGGCTATGATAAACAATTTCTAACTGTAAATGGAGAAAAAAGAGCACGTTTAACTTTGTTAGACTTAAATAACAACACTGTGATAAATCAAAAGATTATCAAAGAATTCAACGTAAAAAAAAGGTTGAAAACTTTTTAAAAACAAGTTTAAGATATAAAAAGCGTAAAAACAATAGTTACGGATGGTAAATCAGCATATAGCAATATAATATCTGATTTAAACACGAAACATCAATTATGCACATTTCATGTGATGCAAAACTTAATGAAAAACGTTTTTAAAGAACTAAACAAATTAAACAAGAAAATAAAAAACTTAAAACAAAAAATAGAGAAAAAAACAAAGATTATTCATGATAAAAAGGATAAAAAAAAGGAATCAAAGAAAAATTAAGGAAATAAAACTTTTAAAACGTGAAATACGAATATTTAAAAAGGAAAAGAAACAGTGGGAGAATTTATGTGGAGAGAATATCCAATATCTTCAAAGCTAAAACGATTCACAGTGCTAAAACAAGATTTACAAGGCCGTACAACAATATAAAACATCTACCACCAACCATATGAAAATTCCTCTACAAACTAAGCAAAATATTCAATAAAACAATCAACCACATCACTAATAAGGATACACCGTCCACAAACAACAAATTAGAACGCCACTACGGCATAACATTACCAGGATACCTAAAAAAAAGATACAGAACAGACACAGGACTAAAAAATGCATCTAAAATTCGCCGAATACAGACGGACACAAAGAAACAAAAAAAACAGTAAAATTTAGACAGAACCTCCTGAGTTACATAATTTGAAAAAATCTTCGATTTTACCGCGTATAGGTTTGTAATGTTTCCATTTTTCTATTTTTTGTAATAATGAGCTTTTTAACTTGTTGTATAATTTTTTAGCCTCTTTTTCTTGTTTTTTAGCTTTAAATACGTGTAATGGATAAGTTAAAGTGTCTTTTAATTTCTGGATTTTGAAATTCTCTTTTGGAAAAATTAAAGGGACGATTTTATACTTGGAAATACCTGTTTGATAGTTTTGATAGCTGTAATATCCTCTGTCAAAGATTATAATATCTCCTTTTTGGATTATTCGTCTTTGTTGTAGGTTTTCTAACACTTCGTTGAAAATTTTGGAATCATGTGGAGCTCCACTGTGGATTAAAATGGCAACATGCAATGTAGAATCATGTTCTATAACTATAGTTGCTTTAAAACCTATATAAAAGCCATAACTTGATGCATAACTACATTTTAATCCTTGTTTTTCAAGTTGTTTTTTATAACGTTTTTTACGCTTAATATTATAATCTAAGTCCACAGAGTTGAATCAACTATAAAAGTTTGTTTTCCACGTTTTTTTAGTGGTTTAATGTTCATCAATACGTTGTTTACGATTTTAACGTACGTATCAGGGTGGAATCTTGATAAAAATTCTGAAACTTGAACTGCTTCTGGAACTTGATAATGCATTTCGAATAATTTTCTCAATTTTTTATCTCTTTTAAGCTCTTCAACGACAAATCCGACAGTTACACCAAAAAATATGGCTATAAAAACGGTTTTTATTGATAAAATCATCATATCTATGTTTTTAATACCTTTAGAAGCAATAATCATCTTTGATTTTCTAGAACCAATAATTTTAAATATTTTATCCAACAAAACATAATTCGGGTCTTTTTTACTGTAATTTAATCTATGCTTCATGTATATCGCCAAAAAAATATATATAAGCAATAGTAATTAAATTTAACGGTTTAGAAGCCCATATATAATTATTCATCAAAAAATAAAATGTATTTTTACAAAAACACAAACAATACCATCAAACAAACAAAAAACAAGATAAAAACAAATATTTCAACCCCCCAAAATCTAAGGGGCTAATGATAATTTATTGAGATTATTTTTTAAGATGAAGACTCATGATAACATGCTTAAAACAACCAGAATCCCCTTGGTTTCTGGAGAAACAAAAGTGATGCTTTTAAAGAGTATAGTTAGGGACTTTAAAAAAATTGAGGAATCGTTGAAAACGACCATAAAATTTTTAGAAGAATATGAAAAGGGTGCTGAAATTAAAGAATAATAACACCATATATACCATTTATAACAATCGTAAACTACTAGAAAGGCTTTAAATATTTTAAATGAGGTATATTTCTTGGTCCATTTAGATAGATACATTGGTATATGAGTTGTAAGTAGAAGGATGATAAGATAGATTGTAACGACGGTTAATCACTATACGTTTCTAATGATTTTTCAATTTCTTCTTCGATCAAATTAAAATATTTATTATTCTCATTAAATTTCCTATTTAATTTTTGAATATCTGATAGGTTTTTAATAAGAGCCTTTAAAATTGTTTTATTACCTTGTTTTAATGCGAATCTTCCGATACCATCAATAAGCCCTATTGAACCGGAGAGCAAATTATAATTAAAGTCGAAGTAGACTTCATTTTCAACAAATATTGTTAAATCGTCCTGATATTTAGGTTTGTATAGGTTTTCAATTAATACAGTTCTACAGATCTTAAAATTCCAATTTAATACCCAATCTACAACGTTTTCAAGTCCTTTATCAGCAGCATTTTCACCTACTAAACCCAAATTAGTCTGTGAATGGTCTAAAACTCTTTTATTGTCGATTTTTAATATGGCTTTTATGCCTAATTCGCCAATTATATATGCAGCTTGATGTGAAAAAAAGGAATAATTTAAATCTGCAGCCATTATACCTAGTCTTGAAAGACTATGCAAGATTAAGACTATAGATTCTTCATCATTTTTATCTACAGCTACTTCACCTACTCTCAAAAAATGATGTAAAAAAAGATGATTTGCTACATCAGACTCTTCTACTGAATTTAATTCTCTATTTCCTAAAATTTTATTCATTGAATTTTCAATTGAATTAAGACAATCTTTAAGAGTTCCATAATCATATTTCATCAAAGCACTAATCATAATATCACTTAATGGTTGAATAGGTCCACCACTTGGCCTGTAATGATACATAACTTTCTGATTGAGAGTGGATAAAAGGCTTTCTTTAGTTATTTTTGATGATAAAAGCTGAATAATGGTTTTTGGGTCTGTAAAGTTGAGGATATCAAGTAAATATGGAATTAACGAGGTAAAAGCATATATCATTAGTAGAAATGCAATCCAAATTTGAAATTCATTAGTAGAAATATTATCAACAGAAACTGTAAATTTTAATACCCATGAACCATAAAATATGGCAATTATAAATGTTAAAACAAGTATCCAGAGACTTGCAGATTCTTTTAAGAGCCCTATTGCCCTTGTAGAATATGAAGATGCCGTAAGCTGAATTGCAACTATACTCAATGTTACAACAATACCAAGAACTGCTGCTTCGCCTTGTATGAATGAACTGAGTAGGTATAAGGCATTATCTATGTTAGTTTGCTTTAGCCATACTGGAAAATAAGAATAAAATACAACAAATAAAATAAAAGAAACAACTAACAGAACTAAATAAATCTTAAACCCATTTGACAGTTTTAGCTTTAAAACCAATTAAACTCCCCAAATAATTAATTCTATCATTATCACTTAATCATACCTTAAAAGTTACTTCTGATTTAGTTCTATCTTTATTCCTCTTGATATGTGTTGCTGATGTATCTTGGAACTCAGTGATGTAATTTTGCTATATTCTCTATGAATGTGTCGGTGAGGTCTCAAAGCTAACTTTTATCATAGTGCAAGGCCAAAATTGTAATTTATTAAAGCAAAAATTTATTAAGTAACTTGATAGATTTTTAGATATTCTATAAATAGAGGGGGGATTCGATTATTTTTGAAAAAGATGTAAAACTTATATCAGAGTCTGATTTAAGCGGATTGGTTTCAGATAAAGTTCCAGAAGATTACCAATTAGAATATAAATCGAAACTTGATTTAAACAATAGGGATCACAAACGTAATTTATTAAAAACAATTTCAGCATTTTCTAACACCAGTGGTGGTCTATTGGTGTACGGAATAACTGAAGCAGAAAATGGAATCCCTGATGAGCTGAAAGGTATAATATGGGATAATTGTGATGCAAACATTCGTGCATTAACCAGCATAATCAGAGATCGTAGCGAACCTACAATAACAA
Organism: Bacteroidota bacterium; assembly: GCA_029974985.1. Lineage (GTDB taxonomy): Bacteria > Bacteroidota > Ignavibacteria > Kapaibacteriales > UBA2268 > JANJTB01. The sequence continues at coordinate 8,066 of JARKQC010000046.1, forward strand.
TCTTTGAACCTCATTATTTTCAATTGGAAAATTCTGATAAGATCGCTTTGGTTATTAAAGTACCAAAAAGTTGGAGGGGTCCTCATAGAGTTAAAATGAATGGGAAAGAAGAATTTTTTATACGCATCAAAAATAAAAGCGATCCAATGAGCATTGAAGATTTAAGAACATCATTTAATTTATCTGAAACTTTGACTCATAAAATACGTAGATTTAGAGAAAATAGGATTTCTGAATTGTATATTAACAAAACTCCTGTACCATTTGAAGGAAATTCAAAATTATTAATACAATTAATTCCACTAAACGCTTTCTATCCAGAAATTAATATCAATTTGCCTTTAATTACTGATCATCTAAATGAACTAGCGCCTATTAATCCAGGGCATGGTTACAATCATGGGTATAATATTGATGGTTATATCGTATTCACTGGAAATTACAGGGATAGATTATCTTATTCCTATTTACAACTTTATAGAAATGGAATTATTGAGATTGTTGAGGATTGTGATCCTGAGAGTATTATCGATAGAGTTATCTCAGATGAAAGAGGTATTATTGATTTTATCTCAAAAAATTTGACTATACTGAAAAATATAGGAGTAGAAGCACCCATAACTATTCTCATCTCTTTGATAAATGTTAAAAAGGTTCAAAGGTTTTCAAGTCATACTATTTTCAGATTTCGTCCACCAACAATTTATAATGATATTATTAATCTCCCTGAGGTTTTATTAGAGTCGTATGATGTTAGTATTGCAAATAGTCTAAAAATTGCTTTTGATGTAGCTTGGAATGCAGCCGGCCATCTAAAATCGCCTAATTATAATAATGATGGTGAAAGGATCTGATAAGTCGTATAGTGAAGATTGATAATTTATCCAAATCATAGAATCTTGTGGAATACCTCCAAATTTGACTTTTATTTATAACTTACACTTATTTCATTTAGAAACAAATTCGAATCTCAAAAAGGGATAATATGATTAGAATAAAACCTGAATTCGATGAAGAAGAAACTGGTAAAGAATTTAATGAATATATTAAAGAATTTGTTGATATTATTGAACATGGGAAGCCCACTACAATAATGGGAAAAGAGTACACTGCTATTGAATACAAGAAAGAAGAGTATAAAGATATTTTAGAGATAATTCCTAGCTTATTAATGGAGAAAACTAATGTTGCAGATATTTCGAGGAGAAAAAAGTATTTAATTGAAGAATCTGGTGTTGACGAGACTATACATAGTCTTATGAAGGATAAAATGGATTGTGAAGATGAAAATTTATATAAGGAATTTTTTAAAAAATTAGAGGATCTATTTAATAAAAATATTCGTAGATACTCCTTTATTCTGCTGTTAAATACCAAATTTGAAAATGAAATTCTAAAAAATTATAAAAATGAATTTAAAGAAGTATTAAATACATTTGAACTTGAATGTTTTAATATGGCTGATTTAAATAACTTTATTGATCCACCACGCCCTGATATTATTACTGATGATGAATTTAAAGTCAGCCATATGATTGAACCTATTGATATTAAAGAAATTATGGATTTATTTAAAGATTGTTCTGAATTAATACGTATTGATGTAGATGCTAGAAATTTAGCATATGCTCAAGATGAAGCCACATTACGGATTAAAAGTTATTTGGGTTATGTTTCATGTATTAATGAAATATGGCGTGTTAAAGAATATTTTGGGGTTTTCGATGAATTTAATCTCAATAACATAGATTATAGTACTATACTCATTATTATAGATAAGAAAATATTTTGGCCTAGTCATATAGGCGTTTGTGAGGATGTTAAACATAAATTCGAGTTTTATAATGAAAAGGTTGATGAAGAATTATTTAAAAATATTTTAAGAGTACATGAAGAGTACATAAATGAAATAATAAACATAAGCTTTAAAAACTTGTTAAATGAATCTTTCTCACTGTATCATTCTGCATGTGTTGAATCCAATTTAGAATGTTCATTCTTAATGTTCTGGTCGTTATCTGAAACATTAATCAAATGGAAAAAAGATAGGAAAGATGCTGAATTAGTGGAGATAATGAAATCTTTTGTTAATCCATATCTTGGCAAAAGAATTGAATTTATAAAAGATAAAAGAGATGATTTAGTACATAGATGGGAAAAAGCTAAGATATTCCCAAGTGATCGGAATATTTCAAAATTAATAGCAGATGTTTTTTTGAACGATGCTATTATTAACATGAAGGATTTAGGAAATAAAGAAGAGTATCATAAATACTTAATGAAACATTTGAATATTTGAGTAATACATGAAACGTTTAAGTCGGGGTAATCTACTCTCTAATTCCAGTACTTGTAAGCTTAACATGTTCCACACCTTTTAGACTCATGATTTTCTCGGTGGGTTTCGGATGTATTTTATATCTCCTTTTAAAGTTATGACTTCCAGACAGTACTTTTTCAGTCATGTGGATGTGCATGACTACACTTATATACTCTCTGAAATCGTGTTGGATGTCTATAAGGTCTTACATTACCCTGTATAACCATGGTCATAAATTACAGCAAATATCCCGATACGCTCACCTTCTATCTCATTCATCCACTGGTATCGGAGAATGTAATCTTATAAAGCATCTTCTCTAATGCTTTAGATCTGGAATTATAACCTCTTTTATCTGAAACTTAATCGGATTCTTCAGAATTTCCTTGGGTAACATGCTAATTCTAACACTCTATATTGAGTTCATCAAACGGCTATAGATTTATTATGTAAAACTAGGAATTTGTAATATATATTAAAATAGAAATAATTTAAGCCCAATCCTTCACATATAACTCCGATCCACATTCTCATTGGGCAACCCATCTTTCCCATTACCCATCTTCTGGGCACTTGAATAATCCTGTTGCATGGCGTTTTCGAAGGTTTTGTACCGGTTTATTATCTGGTCTTCGATGGATAGGGATT
>JARKQC010000087.1 GCA_029974985.1 Bacteroidota bacterium
TTGGAGGTCGGCATACAGGTTCTGAGACATATATTGCTCCTCTTTATGTATATAATTCTAATGGAAATTCTGATGAAAATGGCAATGGTTTCTTGTTCAAAGATGAGGAAAAGAAAGATAATTTTACACGTGAATTTAGAAAATTCTTAAAAAATAGTTATCTTAAAAATCATACGCCAGAGCAAATTCTTGGATATATTTATGCAATTTTATTTTCTAATACTTATAGAGAAAAATATTTTGAATTCTTAAAAATTGATTTTCCGAAAATTCCTTTTACTGATGATGAAAAATTATTTAATAAATTATCAAAATTAGGTACTGAATTAATTGAAAATCATCTCCTAAATCGCACTTTTGATAGAAATGAAATGCCAGTGTTTGCAGTAGAAGGAAATAATAAGGTTAGCGATATAAAATTTGAAGAGAAAACTAAACGACTTTATATAAATAAGACTCAATATTTTGATAATTTTACAAAAGAAGTTTGGGAATTTGAAATTGGTGGCTATCAAGTATTTGATAAATATTTAAAATCACGCAAAGATTTAGAGTTAAGTTACGAAGAAATCAATCATATTAAAAAAGTATCAGCGGCTATATCAAAAACTATAGAACTACAAAAAAGTATTGATAAATTATGTTATAATTGGGTGTAAAAAATCTATTCTAAATAATAATTTAAAAAAAATTTTAATAAGTAAATAATTTCTAATTATTTAACAAATAATTATTTTAATTATGCAAAAATTATGCCCTTATTGATTCGTCAATGTCGAAAATTATTAACACAAGGTTCCATTTGGAGGATTTTAATGTCTGGTTCGCAAAATAATAGCGACAATAATAAAAACAAAAAAGACCCATTCGAGGATTTCCGTAAATTTGGCGATGGCAAAATGCCACCAGCTAATTTTATGAGAAATATGATGTTGTGGTTCGTTCTTGCCGCTGGTATTTTTATAATATATGTCTTTATGCAAGGGAATCAAAAACAAGAATGGCCCGTATCTTACACTGAATATCAAAGATTTTTACAAGAAAGTTTAATTAAAGAAGCTGTAATTGTAAAAAGTCAATATAATAAATATGAATTTAGAGGTGTATTAAAACATCCCGTTAATATAACTAGCGAAGGCCGGGAGCGGGCTGTTACAAGATTTTCTACTAAACTCGGTGTTCTTGATAGTCAAACAGAAACTTTATGGGCTGAAAAAGGTATAACTTGGGCTTATGACGAAGGTGATGGCGCATTTTGGAATTTTGTATTACCGCTTTTACCGTGGGTTTTATTAATTGGAATTTATATATTCTTTATGAGAAGAATGCAAGGTGGTGGCACAAAAGGTATTTTTTCTTTTGGCAAATCAAGAGCAAAATTATTGAACGAAGGGTCATTAAAAGTTACTTTTAATGATGTCGCAGGAGCTGATGAGGCAAAATATGAATTACAAGAAGTTATAGAATTTTTAAAAGAACCATCAAAATTTCAAAGACTTGGTGGAAAAATACCAAAAGGAGTTTTATTATTAGGACCTCCCGGCACTGGAAAAACTTTACTTGCTCGCGCTATCGCTGGCGAAGCTAATGTTCCGTTCTTTTCAATTTCAGGTGCTGATTTTGTTGAAATGTTTGTTGGAGTCGGTGCAAGTAGAGTAAGAGATTTATTTGATCAAGCAAAGAAAAACTCTCCTTGTATCGTTTTTATTGATGAAATTGATGCTGTAGGACGTCATCGCGGTGCGGGTCTCGGTGGTGGACACGATGAAAGAGAACAAACTTTAAATCAGCTATTAGTTGAAATGGACGGTTTTGAGCAAAATAGTGGTGTGATTATTATTGCGGCAACCAATCGCCCTGATGTACTCGACCCTGCTTTGTTGCGTCCAGGTAGGTTTGATAGACAAGTTGTAGTGGATCGTCCCGATGTTAAAGGTCGCGAAGGAATATTCAAAGTTCATACTTCAAAAATTCCGCTTGGTTCTGACGTTGATATAGAAATTTTAGCAAAAGGAACGCCCGGTTTATCTGGTGCTGATATTGCTAATATAGTAAACGAAGCCGCATTACTCGCGGCACGCAGAAATAGTGATAAAGTTACAATGTATGATTTTGAAAATGCTAAAGATAAAGTTCTTATGGGGGTGGAAAGAAAAAGCTTAGTAATTTCTGATAGAGAAAAAGAAATGACTGCTTACCACGAAATGGGGCATGCACTTGCTGGTAAATTCTTACAACACTCCGATCCCGTTCATAAAGTTACAATTATCCCACGTGGTCGCGCTTTAGGACTTACTTGGCATTTACCAAATGAAGAATTTTATTCTAAATCACGTGAGTATTTTAATGATCAACTCGTTGTTTTAATGGCTGGACGTGCCGCAGAAAAATTGGTATTTAACGTTTTATCAACTGGTGCTTCGAATGATTTAATGCGTGCAAGTCAAATCGCTAGAAAAATGGTTTGTGAGTGGGGAATGAGTGATTTAGTCGGACCAGTTACTTTCCATCATGATAATGATGAAGTTTTCCTCGGTAGAGATTTTTCAAAAACTCGAGACCATAGCGAAGAAACTGCACAAGTGATTGATTCAGAAGTTAGAAGAATTTTACTTACTGCTCAAGAAAGAGCAGAGGAATTACTAACAGAAAATATGGATACACTACATAGAATTTCAAAAATCTTACTCGAAAGAGAGATTTTAGATGGTGAGGAACTCGATATGCTTGTCAAAGGTATTGATTTGCCACCTATTAGTAAACAAGCTATGCTTGCTATTAAATCAACTAATTTTGATTCTGGTAATGATAGTTCTTATGAAAATAAAAACAATTAAAATTAATAAAAAATAAATTCTATTTGAAGGTTTATTATGAATATTGGTGATAATAATACAACTGAAAAAACTAACGAAAAATTACAAAACAATAATATTCGTACTGAATATGCTAATCAAGAAAACTATGATTCTGCAATTAAAGAATATAGTGAAAATTTAGATAAATTGATAGAATTAGCAAACGATAGTAATGAGTGGAGAGAATTAAAAAGAAAATTTGCAGACTTTCGAGAAAAGCTAAAATCATTATTCTTTAATGATGAGGATAATAACATTTTTATTGATAAAATTAATAACGCTTTGGATAATATTAATAAAAAACAAAACGAAGAAAAAGAATTATTCGAGCTGAAATCTCAAAATAATTACGATTCTATTATTGATGTCGTTAAAAATGCTTTCGAGTTTGCTACTAATAATTCTGACTATAAAATGGCAAGAGAAAAATTGCTAGAAGCCCAAGAATCTTTTAAAAATTTGATTTTAAAACGTTCGCACCGTGATGAATTACACAAATTTATCCAAAATGGATATAATATCGTTAGCCAAAAACAAAGTGAAGAACGTGAAAATTATGAAATGGAATGTATTGATAATTATCACATATTAAAAAATAAAATTGATGAAGTAATTGAATTTGTTAATATTAATAAAATTTTTACTGAATCAAGAAAAGCATTAATAAATATTCAAAACCAAATTAAAGACCTTAAACTAAAAAGAGAACAACGAGACGAATTATTCAAAGTAATTCGTAATACTTTTGATGATGTAAATAAACGCCAAGACGAAGAACGGAAAAATTATGAAGCTGAAATCGTTGAAAACTACAATGCTACTAAGACATTTGTTGATGAAGCGATTAACTTTGCTAAAACTTCCGAAGATTATAGTAATTCTCGCGAAAGACTAATAGAGGCACAGAATTTTATCAAAAGTAAAAAACTTAAAAAAGAGCAACGTGATGAGCTTTACGCTGATATTCGTGCAGTGTTTGAAGAATTAAATAAAAAGCAATCAGATGAACGCGACAGCTATGAAAATGAATCTAACCAGAATTATCAAAAACTAACCGATAAAGTTAACGATTGCTTTGCATTAGTGCTTGGTTTAACTGAATTTAATATTATAAGAGAATCTTTGATTACAGTGCAAGGCGAGGTAAAAGTTGCTAAACTTAAAAGAGAGCAGCGTAATGAACTATTTTCAAGAATTAGAGAGGCTTTTTCTGTTTTCGATCAGAAAAAAAATGTATATTACGCTAATTTAAAAGAAAGCAAAATTAATAAATTGAATAATATTAAATCAAATTATGAAGAAAAAATTAAGCGATTACAAGATGTTTTAGTAAAAGATAACGAAGCATTGGAATTACAAAAAGCAAAATTAAATGATAGTTCTGCTGATGAATATTTAATAAATGAAATTAATAATGTAATTCAAAATATTGAAAACCGTATAAAAGAAAAAAATGAAACAATTGAGCAGACTCAAGAAAAAATCGCTAAAATAAATGAGGAAATTGCTAATTTGTAATTAAATAAAAGTCTTATTGTAAAAAACGTTGTAATATTATTTTATTTTGCAACGTTTTTTTTTGTTTGAAATTGCAAGAGAAGGTCTTGTAACATTCCAAGTGATAGCAAAAATTTCCAAAATTATTAGAAATTGAATTTATTTAAAAAAAAACGCATTTTTTTCATTTTTTTTGAAAAATTTGAGACATTTTTGATTCTGATATGTTACTATTAATATAGAGATTGTACAATTTTAAAAAAAGTTTTTTGAAAATCTGAAAAGACTGAGACAACGGGGCATGCCCCGTTGTCTAAAAACATCTCAACTACACTTTTGAACGTGAAGGACAGCTTTTAATTCTTGACAAGCAAAAATGCTTGATATTCTATAATGAAAAATTATATTAAAATTTATTTAGAAGTAGTTTTGTTTTGTTTTGTTGTAGAACTACTTTTTTTATTTGTCTTTTGAGTATTTTTAGTTTGATTATTTTTTTTATTCTCGTTCTCATCTTTTATTTTTTGCGTTTCGGTATTTTCAACTATTTCTTTTGCTTTTTCCTCAACTATTTGCTCGTTTACTTTTTGCGAGCTTATATCAATTTTTTGTTCTTTATTTTCAGCTTTAGTTTCTTGATTTTTAGTATTATCTTTTGTTATAGTATTAAAAATCGGTGCTTTTAATTTATTAATTTCTTCTTGGAGTTTAGCGTTATCTTCGAGGAATTTCTTCACCCCCGCATCAGTAAGTGGATGATACATAGATTGCATTAACACATTATAAGGAACGGTTGCAATATGAGCGCCAGCCATTGCCGCTTGTGTTAAATGCAATGGATTACGCAAAGAAGCCGCAATAATCAAAGATTCGTAATTATGCCTATCCCAAATTTCAGAAATATCTTGAATTACATTATTACTATCGGTAGAAATATCATCGAGACGTCCCATAAATACAGATACATAGCTCGCACCTGCATTTTGAGCAATTATAGCTTGATTAGCACTAAAAACCAAAGTTACATTTGTCGGAATACTGTTTTTATATAAGAATTTTACTGCAGAAAGACCTGATGGTATCATTGGAATTTTGATTGTGGCATCGGGGAACCATTTTAAAATTTCTTCTGCTTCTTTTAGCATACCTTTTGTATCTGTTGAAATAACTTCAACAGATAAATGTCCACCGACCATTTTAAATATCTCTAAAATTCTCTTTTTTACATCTACTTTTGGGTCTTCTTTAGCAAGAAGCGATGGATTGGTCGTAACTCCATTGATTATTCCGAGTGAGTTTGCATGTCTAATATGCTCAAGATTAGCCGAATCGAGATATAATTCCATTTTTATTCCTTAATATTTGTTAAATTATAAAATACAAAAATACTTTAAATTAAATGATTTATCAATAAATATTAAAAATAATTTTAAAGAAAAAATTTAATAAATCTATCTAATTATATTTAAAATAGCAGTGCTATGGCCACGGTCAGTATCAAATTTTATAAAATACTGCCCTTGCGAAAGCTCACTAATATCAAAGTCGAGATACATATAGCCCGGATATATTTTGCCTTCTTTCTTACTATTATAAGTAAAAATATTTTTTAATTTTTTTCCGTTTATATCCCAAATTGAAATTTCTCCAGACTTAATATCATTAATAGTAAATTCTAATGTAACTTTATTCGAGCTTGGATTTGGGTATATTGATTTAATTTGTGTCTTCTTTGTAAATGAATTAAAATCGCCATTTGGATTTATAATATCTTTTATAGTAGGCAATTCATTTTTGACTATATTATCTAATTCAATTAATGAATTTGCGGCAAAAATTGCAAAAGTAACTCGCGATGTATCGCCCGAGCGTAATCGTATTGGACCAGCACCGAAAACGATAGAGCAATCAGTAGAATTTGATGAATCGCGCCCTATTCCGCTCGACATCATTCTATATTTTTCTTCTTTTGTAAATCCATCATAAACGCCAGGGTTGTCTTCACTTGTTCCATCGTTATCAATAGCCCAGAAATTAACATTTTGCGAGGACAGTAGTTTTATTCCTACGTAAGGATACTCATCAGTTTTATTGTTATAAATATATGCATATTCATTTGATTTATTCCATACAGCTCGATTATCACTTCCAGACGGTCCGATGTCCCAATCCATATACAATGCTGTAAATACTGAGTCTTGGAACAATTCTGTATTATTAATTATATCATAATTTGCAATGATAAAATTGCTTTTATTATGTTCTTTAAACTGATACCCTGTTTGAATTACTTTGACTTGTGCAAGAGTCGTATCAAGCAAACTTAGTGAATCTGCTCTTGTGCTATATTCACAATTTGTCTCCTCATCAGCAATTTTACCCGGTATAAAATTTTCGATAGCTTTGATAATTCTAAAATCTCTATTTGCGGCAGAACCACTCGAGCCGCGCGCTACGTTTGATAATTGTTTTGAGCCATAAGCAACCATCAATGCACCCTCGAAAAGTATATTTGGACTATTTTTATAGCTAAATCCATTGCCTCGATTATTATTTGGAAAATCATCATAAGCGAGATTTCCTAGGCTTGTAAAAGAAAGGCTAATATTATTTTGCTTCATAGTTCGCCAAGTCGGATTTACAAGAATACTTAAAGTTGTTTCGTATCTATATCCATTATCTGAAATTATTTGAATTTTAACGGGTAAATTATAGTTTAAGCCGACATCTTTTGGAACAATTAATTCAATTTCATCATTTACTTTTTTTAATTCTAAAGTTTCGAAATCACCAACAAAAAGTTCATCTTTAATAAATTCTGTGTCGTATTGAGTTAATGAAGAAGCATATAATTTTACATTAGTACACGGATTAAGAGTATTAAAAAGCTCAAAACTAATATAAATCTTTTCGCCTGATTTAATTATACCATCATCAATTTCTTCTTTTATAGTATAATTATTAATATTTATAGAAATAGCATTTTTTTCACTAACTGCATTTGGAAGTGAAACTTTTCCCGTACCGAGCAATCCCGAATAATAGAGGTTATCGCTACTAATATCTTGAGTAGTTGCTTTAACTTGTTCGATTATTTGGATTGGTATATATTGTGGAAAATTAAACCAAACCATTCCCGCAACTGCGGCTGCAATTGGCGATGCCATCGAAGTGCCGCTCCAAGCAACATAATTATTACCAGGGATTGAAGATACAATATCAACGCTAGGTGCCGACACATCAACACTTGCATTATAATTAGAAAATGCCGCTTTTTTATTATTGCTATCTATTGCGGCAACAGATAAAACTCCCTTGTACGATGCGGGGAAAAATTGAGTATTAGAATAATCATTCCCAGCTGCGGCAACGATAGCAGCACCCAAAGATAATGCTTGATTAATAATATCTTGCTCGGCTTGAGAAAATCCACCACCACCCCAAGAGCAATTAATAACATTAGCTCCTGCAATAGCGGCATAAAGCAAGCCATCATAAGAGCGCACTAAAGAACGCGAACTTGGAGAATCGCCCGCAATTTTAACGGGTAAAATTTTTGTGTTTAAACCAATACCAGCAATACCTTTATAATTGTTTTTTATAGCCGCTATTATGCCCGCAACGTGTGTTCCGTGTCCGTTTCCCGACATTGGATCATTATCATTTTTATTTTCCGAACTATCAGAGCCAAAATCCCAGCCCATATAATCGTCTATAAAGCCGTTATTATCGTCATCAATTCCATTTGTGCGTTTGTCGTTTCCATTGCTGTCAAGCCCCGTTTCCCCCTGATTTATATACATATTACTAAATAAATCCTCGTGCAAATAATCCACTCCCGTATCAACAACTCCAATAACAACATATTTATTTATTGTATCAATCTTATCCCAACCTTCTAATGCCATAATTGATTGTAAATAATATTGCTCTGCGAATAATGAATCGTTTGGAGTTTCAATATCAAAAATCTCTCTAATAAAAAGTGGTTCAGCATATTCAATAAAATTTTGGGAAGATAGTTTTTGAGATGCGAAAAGTGCATCAATATTTTTGGAATATTCGATTAATAAAATTCTATCAATGCCAATATCATTCGGCTTATTTAAAAAATGATTTTGCTCGTTTTTTTGATTAATATTATTTAGTATTCTCTTGTCAACGAGATGTGTAATTTTATGTTTACCAATAATTTGCTCAAAGTTTTTTATACCACTTTTAAGGATTTCGATTTGATTTTGCTCATAATATTCATTCGAGATTTTGACAATTAATTTATTTTGTTCGTATTCAAAAGAAAATATATTTGTATTAAATAGCAATAGTAGAAATAAAAAAAAGATTAAATTTTTCATATTTATCCAAAATGATTTTTTTACTTTAAAAACAACGTTTTTAAATAAAATTTATTCAAAATTTTATTTAATTTTTATTTATTTTTGATATTGATAAAGATTATATTTTCTGAATACAAATTCCCAAATTATATTCTTTATATTATTTAAAAAAATAATGGAGAATAATATGTTTGATATCTCTGAATCCATTCTTAATAACATAAAAATTATTAAGCTAAACGGAAGAATTGACGGAGTTAGTTCTGAGGATATTAATATTTTTATTGCTGAATATCTTGATAAAGGTAATCGCAGAGTCATTCTTGATTTTAACGAAGTAAACTACATAAGTTCTGCTGGTTTAAGAGTGCTTTTAGTAAATCAAAAAAAGATTACTAGCGCAGGAGGCGAGATTTTTTTCTATCAATTACCACCTTATATTAAAGATGTTTTCAAACTTAGTGGATTTTTAAAACTTTTTAAAATAGTTGAAGATGAAAATGAATTATTTGAAAATTTAAAAATTGAAAATACTCATAAAATTGAAAAAATTGAAATTGATAATATTCAATTTGATTATTCTAAACTAAATTCTAATAAAAGTAATGTAAAGTTATATGGTGATATTTCAAAATTAGAATTTTCGGATTATTCAGAAAAAGATTTAATAAAATTTAAAGCTAAAGATGTAAAAAATTTTGTTGGTTTAGGTGCTTTAGGCAACGAGTGGCAAGCAATAAATAATTATTTTGGCGAAAGCTTTATAATTGATAGTAATATGTTTGTATATCCTGCGATTAAGCGTCCTGCGGTTGATTATATGATATATTCAGACGAAATGAAAGATTTAGAATATGGATTTTTAAATGGATTTGAAATAATTGGCAAAGCAAGCGATTTAATTAGTTTTAAAAGAGAAGAGCATTTTATTGAATTAAGTGATTTATTAGAAAAAATATCTACAATTACAAAATATAATACCTTTGCTTTTACTATTATTGCAGAATGTAAAGCTTTGATGGGTATGAATTTGCGTCGTGTACCAACAATTAATAATAAACCATCGAATAATAAAAGTATATTTGATAATGATAATTTTTCTGATTGGATAAATTTCCCTGTCGAACCAGATAGCTATAATATGATGTCGTTAGGACTCGGCATTTATTCAAATTCTGAGAATAGAAAAAATAATGATTTGAAAGGAATAATCACAAGTAAAAATGATTTTCATCTTCATTGCGGAATTTTTGAAAGAAAATTAATGAGTTTTAGCACAGATAATTACAATGAAAATTTAACTACGATACTGCACGAATTACAAGCCGTAAAAGTACAACATATTTTAGCTGGCTCTCAATTTAGTATGGGCGCATTAGCAATATTCAATTTGGAGGATTAGAATAATGGAACTTTGGATTGGAGCTTTAGCACTTGGTTTGATATACGCTTTTATGTCAATTGGTGTTTATATTACATATAAAATTTTGGATTTTCCAGATATTACTGTTGACGGTAGTTTTACGCTCGGAGCGGCTGTATCTGCTGTATTTATAGCAAATGGTTACAATCCATTTCTATCATTAATTATAGCATTTTTTGCCGGAGGTATCGCTGGATCACTTACGGGAATTATCCATACAAAAATGAAAGTAAATGGCTTGCTTGCGGGTATTCTTGTGATGATTGCCCTTTATTCTATAAATTTACATATTATGGGCAGAAGCAACGTCCCGCTACTAAACTACCCAAGTTATATAACTTATATTGATAAATTTAACCCAAACCTTATGGGTGATTTATGGCTATCAATAGTGATGTTTGTAATTATAGCTTTGTTTTGCGTAAAAATTGGATTATTCTTTAAAACTGATTTAGGCATAACACTGCGAGCAGTAGGGGACAACTCTATAATGACATCTGCTCAAGGTGTAAATGTAGATAATATGAAAATATTCGGCATTTCATTATCAAATGCTTTGGTTGGGTTTGCTGGTGCGGCAATTGCTCAATATCAAGGATTTGCAGATATTGGAATGGGTATTGGTATTGTAGTCAATGGTTTGGCGTCTGTTATAATAGGCGAAGCTCTTTTAAAAATCCCTTCGATATATGCTCGATTTTCGAGTGCAATATTAGGTTCGATAATATTTAGATTTATGATTGCATTTGCACTATTCGCTGGAATGAATCCAATAGATTTAAAATTATTAACTGCACTTTTTGTACTTCTAACAATTTATTCATCATTATTATTAAGTAAAAAATCGGGACGTAAAAAAGGATTTAAAATTAATTTATCTAAAAAATCGCTTACAACAATTTTATTATTACTATTGATTTCCCTTGCAGTATATTTCGGCAGTATGCTATTTAACAATATTGGTTCAGGAAATAAAAATATAGAACATAAAATAGGAATCGTTCAAGTAACTTCAAATGGAATACTCGATTTAACAAAAGAAGGTTTGCTCGATGAATTTAAAAAACTCGGATATGATGAAAAAAATACAAATTTTATTCTTAAAAATGCAAATGGTGATATTTCTACATTAAATAGTATTATTGATAGCTATATAAGTGAAAAAGTTGATGTTATAGTTACTATTTCAACCCCTGCGACACAAGCCGCTTTAAACAAGGTTAAAGATACACCCATTGTATTCGCAACAGTTGCAAATCCATTTATTCTTAAAGCGGGAACATCAGAAACAGAGCATTTGCCAAATGTTACTGGCACCTATGGCTGGGCACCAATGGATATCACAACAAATTTTATTAGTGAATTATTTGGTAAAAAATTAACTCTTGGAGCAGTTTGGGATATTGGGCAGACTAATTCCGAATTTAATATGAAAAATCTCAGAGCAGAACTAAAAAATTATCCAGATATTAAATTAGTAGAAGCTACGGTCAATTCATCTTCGGAAGTTCAACAAGCCGCATCTTCACTTTTGAATAAAGGAATAGATGTATTGGTATTGCCACCTGATAATACTGTCTATTCAGCTTTTGATGCTATTTTAAAAAGTGTTAATCAAGCAAAAGTGCCAGTAATAATAAATGATGTAGAAAGAATTAATGATGGCGCATTAGCAGCTGTTGGTTATGATTATTTTTCGAGTGGAGTTAGTGCCGCAAAACTTGTTGATAGAATTTTAAAAGGAGAAAATCCAAAGGATATTCCTTTTGAAAAATATTCAAAACTAACTTTTGGGCTTAATCTCGATGTTGCTCAAAAATTAGGTAAAAAATTTAGCGATGAAATTATTTATAAAGCAAATCTATTTGTTGGTACAAAAAAAGTTGAAAAGAAATTCAAAATCGGTATTGTGCAATTTGCTATGGAACCTAATGTAGAAATCGTTAAAGAGGGCATTATTAAAGCACTTGCTGGATATGCTTACAAAGATGGTGAAAATATTGAAATAATATATAAAAATGCAAATGCAGATTTTCCGATGATAAATTCGATAATGCAAGATTTAATTTCTCAAAATGTAGATATAATTGTGCCATTGTCAACTCCCGTAGTGCAATCTGCCGTGCAAATGGTTGGGACACGCGTAACGCCAAAAGTTGTATTTACATATATTTACGACCCATATAGAATAGGCGCGGCAAAATCGGCTAAAGAACATTTGAATAATTTCTCGGGTGTATCTTGTTTTCCTTCTGTTGATGGAATGTTAGCATTAATTAGAGAGATGTTTCCAAATAAAAATAAAATTGGTATCGTTTGGAATAGTAGCGAAGCAAATTCCGAATCTGTATTAATAAAATATAGAGAAATCGCAAAAAAATACTCATTCGAAATTATTGAAAAAACTGTTTCTAATCCGAATGAAGTATTGGACGCATCGAAATCTCTTATTAATAGCGGTGCAGAAATATTCTTAAATTCAGGGGATAATACTTTAAACGTGGCTTATGATAGCTATGCAAAAGTTGCCGCTGACAATAATATTCCACTATTTTCTGCCGATGCAGAATTAATTTATAATAATACTCTCGCGATATTAGGTCCAAGTTATGAAAGAACGGGCTTCGACGGCGGGATATATCTTGCAAAAGTATTAGATGGAGCAAATATTGCAAATCTTCCAATTAAGCAGACCGAACAAAGTGTTTTGTATCTTAATCTTGATGTTGCAAAAAAATTAAATTATACTTTTTCACCAGAATTGATTAAAAAAGCTGATAAATTAATACAAAATAATGAAGAAGTAAAAGATAAAAAAATTTCAGAAAATGCTGTAAATAGCGATAAAAATAAAAAATTAGCATATTTCTGTTTTAATGATAATCCTGCACTCGAAGAAATACAAAAAGGTGTTGATGATTATTTTAAGAAAAATGAAATATTAAAAAAATACGGTTTACTTACTGATTATTACAATGCTCAAGGTGATTTTAATAATTCTCAAATAATTGCCAAAGATATTATTTATAATAAATATGATTATATTGTTACTCTTTCAACGCCAGCTTTACAGTCAATAGCTGGACAGAATAAAACTATTCCACATATTTTTGGTGGTGTGATTGACCCATATTCTTTAGGCGTTGCTACTAATTCCAAAATTCATACTCCAAATATAACCGGAGTTGCTACTATGCAACCAGTTGAAAATACTTTTCGAACTATGAGAGAAATATTTCCAAAAGCTAAAAAAGTTGGTCTTATTTGGAATACAGCAGAAGCTTCATCATTAGCTTGTACAAAAATTGCAAGAAATGCTGCAAAAAAATATGGTTTTGAACTACTTGAAGCAAATGCGAGTAATTTTACTGAAATCAGCGACGCTTTAAACTCATTATTAAATAAAAAGATTGATTTATTCTTAACCTCTGGCGATAACACTATGATAGCGGCTGTCTCTTATGTAGCAAAAATATTACACGATAATAAAATTCCATTCTTTACAAATGGTTCTAATAACGATGTAAAAAATGGTACATTTGCTACACAAGGATCCTCGTATTATGATGTTGGTATTGAACTTGCTAAAACTATAATAAAAGTTCTCGATGGTAAACCAACAAAAGATATACCAATAGATGATTATTGCCCTGATAGATTAATATTAAGTAAAAAACTTATTGATGAATATAAAGTAAATGTTCCCAAAAGTGTATTGTCATTAAATAAAGTGGAGATTCAATAATGATTAAGATAGAAAATTTTTCGAAAACCTTTAATGCTGGCTCAATCAACGAAGTTCGTGCTTTAAAAAATATAAATCTTAATATCGAAGAGGGAGATTTTATGACTATTATAGGCACAAACGGCTCGGGGAAATCTACTTTATTAAATGCTATAGCGGGCACATTTATTGGTGATGAAGGCGATATTTATATTAATAATGAAAATATTACTTTTAAATGTGATTACGAGCGGGCTTCTATGCTTTCGAGAGTATTTCAAAACCCATTTTCTGGCACTGCACCAAATATGTCTATCGTCGAAAATCTTCACCTTGCCACACTTCGAGGTAAAAAAAGAATTCCTTGGCTAAGACTGAATAAATCCAGAAGTAAAGATTTGTCAAATATATTAGCCGAACTCGAAATGCAACTCGAAAATCGGCTCGAAAATAAAATTGGCTCACTTTCTGGTGGTCAAAGGCAAGCAATTACACTTCTTATGGCTGTTATTAATAAACCAAAAGTGTTATTACTCGATGAGCATACTGCCGCTCTCGACCCAAAATCTGCGGCTCAAATAATTAAATTAACTGAAATGTTTGTTAGCCGCGATAAACTAACAACCGTTATGGTTACACATAGTATGCAACAAGCTCTTTTGCTTGGAAATAAAACTATAATGATGTATAAAGGTGAAATAATTGATACTTTAGATGAAAAAGAAAAGAAAAAACTTACCGTTGATGATTTATTAAATAAATTTGCAGATTTACGAAAACGTGAAAAACTTACAAATGAGATGATTAAAGAATTTCGAACAGAATATATTTAATAATATTACCTCAATGAAAATGACAATGGGGCATGCACCATTGTCTCCAGATGTCCTACGGCTCGAAGACGTAGGACATCTTTATATACTTTCTTTTGTATATGGAATAATGAGTTTGAATGTAGAGCCTTCGGTTAATTTACTTTCGAGTGTAATATTTCCGTTAATCAATTCAGCAAGACCTTTACAGATTGATAAGCCAAGTCCCGTTCCTTCGTAATTTCTACTTAAAGAATTATCGGCTTGTGTAAATCTTTGAAAAACTAAATCCAGATTTTCTTCTGCAATACCAATGCCCGTGTCACTAACAAAAAACTCTATTTCAGTATTATTTATGATATTATAACCAAATTCAACCCCGCCTTCTTTTGTAAATTTATAAGCATTGCTTATAAGGTTATTTAAAATTTGAAATATTTTTTGCTCATCGCTAAAAATATACATTTCGGAATTAGAATTTATTAAATTGTGTTTGAAATATAAGTTTTTTGACTCGAATCTATGATAATGTGTTTCATAAAGCTCATCAATAATATTATTAATATTAAATTTATGTATTTTTAATTCCATTTGCTTTGCTTCGATTTTTGATATATCGAGTATATCATTAACAGTATTAATTAATCTATCGCAACTAAAATTAATTAGTCGAACAAATTCTTGCTTATCTTCTTCTGTATTATCGGGTTCGGCGAGCATTCTCGAAAATCCTACAATACCATTCATAGGGGTGCGTATTTCATGGCTCATATTTGATAAAAATGCAGATTTTAATCTATCGCTTTCTTCAGCTTTTTCTTTTGCTTTGATAAGTTCTTGTTGGAATTTTACTTTTTCTGTAATATCTTCGGCAATTAATATATAGTTACTTATAATATCATATTCATTTTTTATAGGAGTAATCTGTATGTTTAGCCAATATTCTTCACCTTTTTCATTAGTATTATTTAATTGTCCTTCCCATTTTCTATTTGCATAAAATATATTGCGAATTTCATCATATAATTTATTTTCTACAAATTTTGGGGTAAATATTTTAGGATTATTTCCAATAATTTCTTCTTTACTAAATCCAGACATCTCACAGAATTTTGGATTAACGTATTCCGTTATAATATTATTATCAGTAATTAAAACGCCAAGAGGATTTTGTTCGATGGCTCTTGTTAATTTTCTTAAACTATCAATATAATTTTTTCTTTCGGTGATATCTAAAAATGTTGTATGAATACTCGATATTTTATTATTATCAAATATTGGATTAAAACTACATTGCAACCAACGGATTTCATTTTCTTCTAAAATTATTCTAAATTGAAAATCAATTTTCTCATATTTTTTATTAAATTCTAAAATTTTTGATTTAACAAATTCAAGGTCGTCGGGATGAGTCTTTTTAACAAAATTTTGATGATAAGGCTCAACAGAAAATGGCTCATAACCGAATAATTTATATAGATTTCGAGACCATTTGAATCGAGCAGTTGCAATATTATATTCAGAATGTCCCAACTTCGCCATTTCTTGTGCGAAATGCAAAGATAATTCACTTTCTTTAAGTGCTAATTCATCATTTTTTCTTTTTGTTATATCATTAATATAACCATACCAAATAATTCTGCCATCGTCTTGCTTTTCGGGTATTGCACTTCCTTCGACCCAGATGTAAGTGCCGTCTTTATGATTAACGCGATATTCTTCGTGCCATTCACTTAAATGTTCGGCAGAATAATTTATACTATTAACAAGTTTATCTAAATCCTCATTATATATTTTTTCAGTAAATAAATGATTTATACCATTTTTTGCTTCTAGTGGAGTTAATTCGTAAATATCTTTTATTCCATCACTTGCATAAGGAAAATGTAAGTTACCTTCTTTGTCCATACATAACTGATAAATAAAACCGGGAATATTTTGTGAAATTTTTTGTAAGCTATTTAATAATTCTTTTGATTCTTTTTCTAATCTTATTCTATCTGTAATATCTCTACATATACCTTCGTGAATTATTACTCGCCCATTTTCATCTTTTATATATTTTGAATGTTCTTCAATCCAAACTTCTGAACCATCTCTCTTTTTTAATCTATAAATCTCATATTCTAACTGATAATTATCATTAATAAAGGAACTTGTATCGCGATCTTCTGGTTTAAAATATAAATCTTTTACAATATCAACTTCCATCAATTCTTGTTTAGAAGAGTATCCTAACATATTAACAAATGCAGGATTAACATAAATAAATTTACCGTCAAATGTGCTTTGATAAAAGCCATCGGGCAAATCTTCTATAAAATCTTTATATTTTTTTGTTGTTTCTAATAATTCATTTTCAATTTTTCTTTTTTCTGTTTGATTGCTAATAATAAATAAAATATATTTTGAATTATGGATAGGGATAATTGAAGCAGAAATAAAACAATTTAAAATATCACCATAGAAATTAAAAAGATCTATTTCATAATTTCTTACAAAACTTTTTTTCTCTAAAATTGCTAATAATTCATTTTTTTGTTTAATATTGTGCCAAAACGGAAAATTAGCTTGATTAATACTTTTTCCGATTAATTCCTCTGGGCGATGCCCAAAAATCTCAATAAATGCATTATTGAAATTAATTAATACTAAATTATCAATGGTTGTAATTAGCATAGAATCAGCCGCAAGCTCGAAATTACTTTGAAATCTTGCAAGGCTTTCTTCGATTGCAATTTGTTTATTTTTTTGTTCTGTTATATCTTTTAAAAATTTTAAATATTTATTTTCATTAATTCTAATAATATCAACATATAGCCAGCTTAAGGTACCATCTTGTCTAATAAATCTTAATTCACTGTTAGAGTATCCCGTTTTTATAGCTTTTTTAAAATTCTCAATATCCTTTTGAATATCTTCTTCTGAAACAAAATTACCAATTTGTTTTTTTAGAATTTCTTCTTCTGTAAATCCCGTTAATTTAGTAGCCATTGGATTTGCAGACAGGAAGTTTCCTTCTGCGTCAACAAAAAATATTGCTTCTGTTGTATAATTTAGATAATTCTTAAATATTTGATTATTTTCGTTTAAGGCATTTATCAATATATCATTTTTTTCATTATTAAATAATATAATTCCAATTAAAAATGTCGCAATTGGGTATATAAACAATACATCTACAAAAACCATACTAAATGCAGTATATCGTAAATCCGCACTAACAAAAATAAATGACATCATCATTAATATACTTGATATAATACCTATTATTATAAATGTTAAATATGGGCTATGTTCTAATAATTTTGATTTATATTTGTAAAATATCAAACCGACAATTACAGATTCAATTATAACACTTGAACCCATATAAACGCCCGGACCACCAATATATATACGATAAATTAATACAAATAATCCAGAGATAATTGCAGAAATTGGTCCGAAAAAGAAACCACAAAGAGACAATACTACAGAACGACCATCAAAAATAAGTCCTTCCTGAACTATAAATGGCAACTTCATACCAAGTATAGCAACTATACCGAATAAAAGTCCTTGGAAAACTTTCTCTTGAAGCTTATGCTTATCCAAATAATTTTTAATAAATCCAGAAAAGACGCTGAGTGCAACAAGAAATGACAGATTGTATATTGTCTGGAATATTTGCATATTTTATAAATAATTATTTTCAATATAAGTACTTCAAATAATATTACAAAATTAATATATTATTTATAAAAATACAATAATTACATATAACTTAATGATTATTAAAGATTTATTTAAGTGTTGTTTTAACCATATTATATATTTAAGAATATTCGTGGATAGTGGAGTAAGATAAGCATCCTTGATTGTCGAGTAAAAAAAAGATGTCCAACATTACGAATAGTGTTGGACATCTAAAATCAAACATTACAAGTATTTTATTTAATTTACTTATTTGTTATCTTTTAAGATTTGTTGTCTCTTGTAATAATTGGTCACTTAAGGTAATTGTACGAGCCGCCGCTTCATAAGCACGTTGTGTACTGATCATATCTGTAAATTGAACTGTCATATCAACATTAGATTGCTCAAGCGAGCCGCCAGCTATCATTGTTGATGGGAAAATATCCACGGCTGTTCCCATATTTGGAGTTCCGCTACTTGGTGATTCACGATAGAAATTAGAACCATTACGAACTAAACCTTCGTTATTCATAAATTTAGCTAATGCAACTTGACCTAATAGTTCAGATTTACCATTTGTAAATGCGCCCCAAATTTTACCTTTGCCATCAACACTTAAATCAATTAAATCACCTTTTTGATAACCATTTTGTTCTGTAAATGTTACAGAGTTCGAACCTGCATAATTTGTCAAACCAGAAGTTACTTGATTTGGGTCTGCAAGCTGTACAGTTGGATATGTTGCAAATTTTGTTCGCAGCTCATTTGCGGCATCGGAAGTATCAGCAGGGTCAACCTCAAAACTTACATTATAACTTGCAGGTGGACCTGCATCAATAGGATTTAACGAACCATCAGTTCCAAAAGTTAATTCAGTCAAAGCAGTTGCGGCAACGGGTGGTGTTGCTGTTGGATCGCCATCATTTTTATTTAATGTAATATTAATACCATCTAAATTTCCAGTTAATTGATAGATATCAGTTGTTGGAGGTGTAGCGGCAGGGTCACCTTTCACAAATGTAAATTTGAATTTTAATTCATGAGCGGCACCTTTGGTGTCGTATATAGTCATAGTAGTGATTTTTTCAGTTCCGTCTGCGTTATTAGCATTCAAATTACCCGACATTTTAACTAAACTTGTAGCAGTAGGGGCTGAAATAACATTTGTAGGGATATTAAGGTTACCAATAGTACCTTGCAGAGTATTTACTCCATTGACATCTTTTGTAATAATACCATCATCATCTGTTTGAATTGGAAAACCTTGAAGTACAGCACCAGTAGAGGAATCGACCAGAAAACCGTATTTATCGCGGCTGATATTTCCCGCTCTTGAATACATTTTTTGACCATTCAAATTATAAATAAAAAAGCCATCACCTTGAATAGCCATATCGAGTGGGCGGTTTGTTGTTTCGATATTTCCTTGCGACATATCTTGAGTGATAGAGCCTAATTTTACGCCTAATCCAAATTGAATTGGATTTGTACCACCTGTACCAATACCCGTAGTACTTTCGGGTGAGCGTCCTTGACTTACTATTTGATTAAACTGTTCTTCAAAATTAGTGCGATTACCTTTGTAACCGATAGTATTCAAATTTGCAAGATTATTTGATATAACATCAAATTTAGATTGGTGCGCTCTTAAAGAGCTTGTCCCTATTGTTAAAGATCTTGTAATAGCCATTTTAAATTCCCTCCGGAAAATTAATTAAATAAATATTTTTCAAAATATCGAATCCTTCAGTCGTTCTGGATTCGGAGGGTCTCTTATTTATAAAATAAGTCCAACCCAATTTTTTTTTGCTATGCAAACACAGCAGAATCAATTTTTGTAACTACATTTTCATCTAAATTATTCCGAGTAAACATAGTTACAACTGTTTTATTCGGAATATTTATTATGAACGCTTTTTCGTCCATCAAAACAAGTGAATCTTTTGAGTTTTTCACTTCTAATTTTTGTATTGCATTTTCGAGTCTTGTAATTTCACTTTGAGTTAAATCAATCTCTCTACTTGCCATACGACTTATTGCGTGTCCAGAAAATTTCAGTTTACCGAGTTCTTCGGTAAAAATGTATGAGAAAGGAGTTTCTGGATTTATACCTTCTGTTTTTATTCGTCCCGCGTTTGAAATACCATTAACGCCATTAATAGGAATAAAAGGTAAATTAACTCCTTCGATATTCAGCATAGTTAGCCTCCATCTAAGTTAAACATATATTATCCTCCTAAAATATCTGATATAGTATTTAATGCCATTTCTGTTCCATTTATAACAAGCATAGTGCCTTCGGCTTTAAATCTTACAGCTTCTATTTTGCCATAAATTGATGTATATGCTACGAATTTATCTCCGTTAAGATTTTTACCTTGTACACTGAAATAGTATGTTCCTGCACCAACAGATTCGCCTTCGTTGTTTGTGCCGTCCCATTCAATTTTTTGATTCCCTCTATTAAGATTATTGCCCTCAAGCTCAATTTCTTTAATAACCTTGCCAGCAGCATTTTTGATAACAAGCGTTCCAGACTGAACGTTCGAATCTAAATCATACCCAAGAGTGATTTTATCATTACCATTATAAGCAAAATTATCAGTATATGCTTTTGCTTGTTTGCCAATCATACCGGGCAAAGCAGAATTTGCAATTGTCTGCGTTAATTGATTATTTGAATATATTTGCTCTTTAATCAAAGAACGAATATCAACTAATTGCTCAAGTTGTGAGAATTGAGCAAGCTGTGCAGCAAATTCCTGATTATCATAAGGTTTAAGCGGATTTTGACTACGTAATTGGTAAGTGAGTAATTTCAAAAATTCGTCTTTTCCGACGACGCTTTGAGACATTACTCCCGCGCCCATATTCGTAGAGCGAGTTGTAACTGTATCCATGCTGATTCCTTCAGTCATTAATGCAACCTCCTGTTGCTTTATTTTTATTTAGTTATTTATTTTTTTTAAATATATTTTTCTATATATTTTCCTTGCTGAAAATATGCTATTCTACTATTATGATTATTTTCAGAAGTTTCACTTTCATTTATCAATTTTTCAATATCAAAAGTAGATTGATTATTCTTTTTGTTTCCGAAAGCTCGCCTATCATTCTGAGCTAATGAATCCTTTTTTTGTTCATTATTATACTGTTCAATATTAAAATCATCAATCTTTGTACCATTATGTTCTATTTTTTCTTTTAGCTGACTAATAGTATTTTCAATTGCTTTAATGGTCTCTGGATTTTCTACTTTTAAATTTAATTTTAACTTATCCTTTGTTGATGTAATTTCTACAAATATCGTACCAAGAGATTTGGGGCTAAGTGATAATTTTACTATTCCAACATATTCTGAATTTGAATTATGAATTATATCATTTACCAAATTTGGAATATGTGATATTTTAACTCTTGAAAAAGTCATATACTTAGGCAACTCGTGATTTTTTATCGTCTTATCAATTTTTGTAATATTATTCTGAATATTGTTATCGAGCATCTTAGCAAAATCAATTTTATTTACATTTTTTTCATCTTTTAATGTATTTTGATTGCTTAAATTCTCAATAAAGCCATTTTGAAGATGCTTTCCTTCTGTTTGTTCTTTATTAGAATTTTGATTTTGGTTAAAATTATTATCATTGTGTATAATATTAATACTATTTTTATTCAAATTTTCACTTTTTGACAATATTGGTTCATTATTATCAATTTTTATATTATTATTTATTGGCGATTTTTGAGCAAATTGAATTTCTTTTTCAATATTATTTGGAATTATTTCTTGCTTATTTTTTGTTAAATTAGATTGTTTGATAATTTCATACTTTGTAGAATGATTTTTAAATTTTACAGCAACTTTATCATTCGTATTTATATCTTTGTCATTATCTTTAGCTTTATTTTCAATAATTTCTACTTTCTCAATTTGGGGATTATTATTTTTTTCATCGCCCTCAATTCTTATATTTTTAATTTGTACATCATTGCTTTTTTCAATCACTTTATTCTCAATTTTATGAGTATTTAAAATATCATTTTTCTCAATTTGGGGATTATTATTTTTTGTCTCTTTATCAAACTTAATGGTATATTTAATATTGCTAATATCACTAATCAACTCTGTTTTCATTTCTGGTGAAATTTCTGTTTTCTCTGATAATATATGTTCGATTTTGCCTAATAAATCAGTTGATTTTTGTTCAATTTGGGGATTCTCTATTTGAGTAAAAATTTCGTTTAAAATTTCTGTTTTCATTTCTGGTGAAATTTCTGTTTTCTCTGATAATATATTTTCGATTTTGCCGAATAAATCAGTTGATTTTTTTTCAATTTTAGGATTCTCTATTTGAGTAAAAATTTCGTTTAAAATTTCTGTTTTAACTTCTGGTGAAATTTCTGTTTTCTCTGATAATATATTTTCGATTTTGCCTAATAAATCAGTTAATTTTTGTTCAATTTTTGGATTCTCTATTTGAGTAAAAATTTCATTTAAAATTTCTGTTTTAACTTCTGGTGAAATTTCTGTTTTCTCTGATAATATATTTTCGATTTTGCCTAATAAATCAGTTGATTTTTGTTCAATTTGGGGATTTTCTTTTTGAGTAAATATTTCGTTTAAAATTTCTGTTTTAACTTCTGGTGAAATTTCTGTTTTCTCTGATAATATATTTTCGATTTTGCCGAATAAATCAGTTGATTTTTGTTCAATTTTAGGATTCTCTATTTGAGTAAAAATTCCATTTAAAATTTCTGTTTTAACTTCTGGTGAAATTTCTGTTTTCTCTGATAATATATTTTCGATTTTGCCGAATAAATCAGTTGATTTTTTTTCAATTTGGGGATTTTCTTTTTGAGTAAAAATTTCGTTTAAAATTTCTGTTTTAACTTCTGGTGAAATTTCTGTTTTCTCTGATAATATATGTTCGATTTTGCCTAATAAATCAGTTGATTTTTTTTCAATTTGGGGATTTTCTTTTTGAGTAAAAATTTCGTTTAAAATTTCTATTTTAACTTCTGGTGAAATTTCTGTTTTCTCTATGATTATATTTTTAATCGAATTAACAATAGATTCCAAATTCAAGATTTCTTCTGGATTATTTTTTTCAATATCATTAACACTATTAATAATTTTATTGGGGTTGAATTTTAAAAATTTTATATGATTTTTAATATTATTTTTAACTGCTAAAGGGATTTGATTAGAGGAAAATTTTTGTATAAAATTATTTAAAATCATAACAATATCATCATCAGAAATATTTTCAGATGTATTATTATTTTGATTAGAAATATTAGTAATTGAAGCAGAATTATTTATTTCAGGTTGTGGATTTGCTGTTAAATTTGCAGTTTTAAGTAAAAATTCAAAATCATTATTAGTATCATTAGCAACAATCAAACTATTTTTTGATTTAGTTAAATCAATGCTATTCGATAAAAACCCAAATAATTTTGAATCATTAATATTCAAATTTTCCATAATTATGCATCCTTGCAAATTAAAATATATATTTTAAAAACTTCCTTGTAATAAGATATCAGCTGCCAATTCGGGCTTTAAATATTCAAGAACTTTAGCCGCTTTTCGTGGTTGCATAAGTTTAATAATTTTAGCAACATCTTTTTTATTAGCCAAATTTTCGAGTATTTTAGCCACTTCACTTGGAGCGGTATTATTATAAATTTTAGCAAATTGTATTAAATTTTTTTCAGTTAAAGAATCCTTTTTAATTGTGATTAGAGAATCTTTTGCCGCATATAATTTTTTATAATTTTGTAAATCTTCAAAATTACGGCTCATTAAATTTTTGATATTTGCAATAGAATCATTTATTTTGGATTCGTTTATATCTAATTGAGTTATTCTTTTAGCTAATGCAACAATCGAATCATTATAAATTTTAATAATATTATTTTTATTATCAATACTATCAATAAGCATAGTATTCATACTTAATAATGAGTCATAAGGTATATTATCTGCAATTATTTTCTTTCTATTATTTTTTGCCAATAATGAATCTTGCGTTTTGGTAGAATCATTTTCTATCTTATTTTTTGCAACTTTCTGCGGAGCAAAACCTAACAACTCGGGCTTAAAAAAATACACCCCTAATACAGTACCAATTATCAATACAAAAGTTGATAATATAATCGCAATGGCAATAAATAATTGTTTAAAATCCATAATTAATCATTATTTTCTTTATTTTTTTCTATACCTTTAATACCAATTTCATCAAGAAAAATACCTTCTTCTTTTCTGATTTCTTCTTTATAAGAACTTATTTTTTTCTCTTTCAATTTTTCTATAACTTTTTCATCTTTCATAGCTTCAGTAAGTTTAATTCTTCTAATATTTTCTATTTCAATAATTTGTTTTTTCTCATTTTCTAATTTCGAAATTTCTTCATCGAGAGAATTCAAATAATTATTTTTAGTTTGTAAATCACTTGCTTTCACTTTATTTTTACCTTGACTATAAATTTCCTTTTTTAATTGAATTAACTCATTTATTTTTTTTTCTTTTTCAATTCTTAATTTTACAACTTGATTAAGTGCATCAATTGCTTGATTTACTTTATCTGCTCTATATTTAAGCACAGATTCTAATTTAAAACTAAACTTTTTTGCCATTGAAATAATATCAATTTTTTAGTAAGAATTAATAATACAAATATAAGTTAAAAAAATACTATTTCGCTTATTAATTCATATTCATTTTAGTTTTATATGCTTTCACATCTTTTATCGAAGCAATCTCAATAATTTGATTTACAGTATTTTCATAATCAGCGGCATCATCAACATATTGTTTTAAAAAATTATTAATAATATCATTAAATTGCACAGCTTTATCAGTTTTTGCATTAATACCTTGCTGATAAGCACCAACGCTAATTAAATCTTCTGCAGATTTATAAGTAGCTAACAATTCTTGTATAATTCTTGCGGCATTACCATGCTCTTTAGAAATCACATCGCCTCTTACACGGCTAATACTTTCGAGTACATCAATAGCGGGATAATGCCCTAACGAAGCTAATTTTCTTGATAATACGATATGGCCATCTAAAATACCTCTTGCGGCATCAGCAATTGGCTCATTCATATCATCGCCTTCGACAAGCACAGTATATAATCCAGTAATTGAACCAACTTCAGATGTACCTGCTCGTTCCATAGTTTTTTGTAAAATACTAAATACACTTGGTGTATATCCTTTCGTCGTAGGAGGCTCTCCAATAGTAAGTCCGACCTCACGTTGTGCCATCGCAAGGCGAGTAGCAGAGTCCATCATAAGCATTACATCTAAACCGCAATCACGAAAATATTCTGCAATAGTCGTTGCAACAAGACCCGACTTCACTCTCACAAGTGGTGATGCATCGCTTGTAGCAACAATTACAACAGAACGTCTAAGACCTTCTTCGCCGAGATCTTTTTCGATAAATTCTTTTACTTCTCTACCACGCTCACCAATCAAAGCGATAACATTAATATCGGCGGAAGTATTTCGAGCAATCATTCCTAAAAGAGTAGATTTACCGACGCCAGACCCTGCGAAAATACCAACTCTTTGTCCTTTTCCAAATGTAAGCATCCCATCAATAGCGCGTATTCCAGTGGAAATTGGTTCTTTAATTCTTTTTCTTAATAGTGGGTTTGGTGGAATAGCATATATTGACCTCTGTTCCGAGATATTTAAGTCTCCTAAACTGTCAATAGGATTTCCTAATCCGTCTAATACTCTTCCTAATAAATTATCACCAACTTTAACAGATAATTGTTTGCCAGTAGCAATTACTTCCATACCCGGAGAAATACTCGATACCTCGCCTAATGCCATAGATAATATTTTATTACTTTCTTTAAAACCAACAATCTCAGATTTACATACTTCACTTCCAAATCTATCTCTTAAAAAACAAACTTCGCCAATAGGTGCTTTCGGACCCTCACTTTCGAGAACAAGTCCAATTACTTTTTGAACACGTCCCCGCAAAACAATATTATTCGACTTACTGAATTTGTCGCTTAATTTTCGTTGTAATATTTCTATATCAAAATTATCCAATACTAATTACCATTAATTATCACTAAAATTTTCGACAATTCTTTTCATTTGAGCTTCAATACTTGCGTCAATAATTCCCGCTGAGGTATGTAGTACGCATCCACCTTTTGATATTGTTGAATCCGGTAAAATATCAATTTTAATATTATTATTTTTATTTGAGATTAAACTGCTTTCTACAGAATTTAAAATTTCGACATCTTCTGGATTACAAAATATCTTAAAAATTGTATCTTCTTCAACTATTGCTATTGCCTTTTCTGCTTGTTTTAAAACTAAATCGGGCTTTACTTCTAATTCTGTATCAATAATATGCTTAGCTATCAAAACAGAAACCGGCAAAACAGTTTTTTTCAATAATTCAATTTGTGTAGTATATTCTTTTCTTAATTCGATGGCTAAATTATCAATTCGATGTATCCAATCTCTATATTTTTCATTTTCGTTTTGGCAAGTTATCTCTGTGATTTCTTTACCATCGCTAAAACCTTTATCATAGGCTTTTTGAATTTCGATTTTAGCTTCTTCAATCGTCAAACTAGGTTCAACAACTTTTTTTAAAGATATTTGTACGGGCTGATTAGAGTCTGATATAATAAATTTTTCTGTAAAAACTGATTTTTTACCGAGTTGTCTTTTTTTAGAGATAATAGCGGAAGAAAAATTTCTTTCATTAACCGAAGTATCCGACAAAACATCATAATCATAATCTTTTACAAGATTAACTTTTGCATTGCTTGTACTTCTCGGTATTTTTAAAATTATATCACTCATTAACTAATCCTATACAAATATATCTTCTTTACCACTACCGCTAATTGTAATTTCTTCATTTTCTTCAAGCTCTTTAACAATATCAACTATACGCATTTGTGCCGCTTCTACCTCTTTAAGTTTAACTGGCCCCATATATTCGAGTTCTTCTTTAACAACAGCAGAAGCTCGCTCTGACATATTTTTAAATATTTTATCTTTAATTTTTTCATCAGCGACTTTAAGCGATAATGCGAGGTCTTTTTTATCAACATCTCTAAGTATTCTTTGAATACCTTTATCGTCAATTAATATTATATCTTCAAATAAGAACATTAAACGTTTAATTTCAACAGCCATTTCTGGTTTTTTATCTTCAATTTTTTCAAGTAAAGATTTTGCCATAGCATTATTACTTTTATTTAATATATTAGCGACAAGTTGCGAACCACCAGCTTGAGATAAATTTTGGGATAATGTTTGCTCGGCAATTTGGTCAACTACGTGTTCAATTTGCGAAACTAATTGGGGTGATACTTTTCCTAAAGTAGCTATTCTCATAATAGATTCGATTCGGGTATCATCATTAAATTCTGCAATTACTTCAGCGGATTGGTCTGGCGGTAAATGCGAAAGAATAAGTGCTATTGTCTGAGGATGTTCTTTAGATAGAAAACTCGCAAGTTGTTGAGAATCAGATTTTTTAAGAATATTAAAACCACGAATAGAAGTTAAGACTCTAATCTTTTCTACAATTTCTTTTGCTTTTTCATGCCCGTAAGATTTTTCTAAAATAATTTGAGCATATTCAAGCCCACCTTCGACCATATAATTCTGTGCTGACATCAATTGATAAAATTCTTCGATTACAGAATCAACAATATCGGGCTGAATATCTTTCATATTAGTAATCTCTACTGCAAGAGATTCGACTTCTTTTATATCAAGTTCCTGAAAAATTTTAGCCGCAATATCAACATCAAGAGACATTAATAATACAGCCGCTTTTTGCTTTCCATTCAGGTCTTTTATATTTTTTATATTTCCTTCGTTTTCTATAACTTTCGACATAATATTTAATTTTTGATATTTATTATTAATTATTTTCTTTCATCGTCTGGAGTCTGTGAAATAATATTTCTTAATAGCTTAACTGCTTCTACCACATTGTTATCAATATATTCTTGAACGTTATTTTTTATTTCTAATTTCATCATATTTTCTTCATCAAGTTCTATATTATGCGATGATAATGTACTGCGTTTAGCAGCAAGACCTTTTTTGATTTTTGTACCACTACCTGTGTCTAAAATAAATTCATCTGTTTCATTCAATCCACTACGCGAATCTCCTTCCAATAATAATTGGTCTGGTAATTCCGAAGGTAAAAGCATTAAATTATCTGTAAAATTCAAGTCTTCTACCATTTGTTGCTGCTGAGTTTCGCTGTCTAAATCAACAGAAAATTCTGCTTTTCCGGGTAATTCAAGAGCTATTCTAACTTTTTCTCTAATAAATTTAGATTGCATAAACTTATACATCAAAAATATCGTAATTAATATAATACCAATTAGCACAAATAATTTTTGATTATCTGGATTTTCATGCCATTTGAGTACTGGTTTTGTATCAAAATCAAACTCATCAAAATTAGTATCAAACTGTACATTTGTAACAGTAATTTGATCATTACGCTCGGGATTATATCCTACAGCATTTTTAATTATATCAGTTAGTTTTTGTATTTCCTCATCTGTTCGTGGCAAATATGTAACTGTTTTTACTCCATTCGAATCAATAATTTTAGGAATGCTATTAATCATAGCCGCTACCGATAATCTTTTGATGCCGCCTACATTATGAGAAATATGCTCTACAACTTGCGAAATTTCATAATTTTGTATAACATTTGATTGATTTCTATCAGAATTAACCCCCGTATAATTTAATGAATCTGTTGTTTTACTTGTTTCGAGAATTGTCTGCTCGCTTCTAATAACTTGTCTATCAGGGTCAAAATCAGTTTTGGTTTGGTCTATTTTAGTAAAATCTAATTCTGCATTAAGCCTAACATTTGCATTACCAATACCAAGTACATTATCAAGCATTGTTTGTGCTTTATTTGTCAAATATTCCTCAACGGATTTTTGTTGATCATATTGTTGTGCAGTTAATCCAGCAACGGTATTAACATTAATTTCTGGAACGGATAATAATTTACCTTTATGGTCAATAACAGACACATTATTTGTAGATAATCCTTCAATGCTTGAAGCAACCAATGTTTGGATACCTTCGACAGTTTTTTGGCTAAGATTTCTACCCGAGTTTAATTGCAATGTTACAGAAGCCGTAGGATCTTTCTGGTCTTTAATAAAAAGCGCTCTTTCAGGGATTACAATATGAACTCTTGCTTTTTTAACCTCATCTAAAGCTGAAATTGTTTTTGAAAGTTCACCTTCTAATGCACGTTTGTAATTTAATTTTTGAACAAATTCCGACATACCAAGATTCGTTTTATCGAATAATTCATAACCAACGACGCTCGACTCGGGCAATCCCTGCGAAGCAAGTGATATTCTCGTATCCATTACTTTATCTTTTTCAACAAGTATCGTACTTCCATTATCTTTTAATTCATACCCTATTTTATTTTCTTTTAGGATTTCGACTATTTTACCAGCATCTCCTTGTTCTAATCCAGAGAAAAGAACTTCGCGTTCCTTCAATGCACCGTTCATAAAAAAGTACATTAATAATGCTATGACTAATGCTGGAATTGTAAAAATTACAATTTTTTGTACTAAACCTAATTTGTTATAAAATGTTTTTACCTGAGCCTGAATATTATCAGCCATTTTTTCTTACCTATATTAGAATTTTCAACTTTAAAAAATTAACTTTGCATTCTACTTACTTCTCTATACAAATCCAAACCTTTATTACGTAATTCCATTAATAATTGAAATGATGTTTTTGCTTTATTTGCCGCAATCATAACATCGTGAATATCAATTGGCTCGCCTTTAATGAACATATCAGTTTTATTACCCGCATCTAATTGCATATCATTAACATCATTTATTAATTCTTTAACAAATGTGCCAAAGCTATTTTCATTATTTATTGGTTTCGAGCTATATGAAGATTGTGGCGATTCAACATTAATTTCTGGATATTTAACGCCAATATCGGCTGAATTTTGATTTGATTTGAAATTTTCTAAAATTTCAGAGAAGGCATTTATATCGCCTAAATGCTCTACATCTGCTAATGAGTTATTAGAATTACCCGTAATAATTCCAATACTTGACTTTATTCCATCAATATTCATTTGTGAATCCTTTCATAAAATTATACTAAAAGCCGTCCTAGCTTATATTTTACTATCAAAAATTGTACCTTTTTCAGCAGTACTTTCTTTGATTTTTCCATTATGAGTAAATACTTCGTGACTCATAATTCTATTTGTATTTTCTGGAAACATTGTTGCAAAAAATACTCTTTCTTTGTTTGTTATAATTTGATTTTTATGTAAATCATTATTTATTGTTAAATTTTTATTCGAGTTTGCAATTTCTTTTGGCGTTTTTTTTATTGCATTTATAGAACCATAAGCTCTATGTAAATTCAATGTATTTATTCTCATTTATTATCTATCCTATTATATTTCAAGTGAATATTTGGCAATACTTTTTGCCGACTCCACTACTTGAGTATTTGCTTCAAAAGCTCGTTGAGCGGAAATCATCTCGACCATTTCTGTTACAACATTAATATTTGGATATTCAACATATCCGTCCTCACGAGCATCGGGGTGGCTTGGGTCATATACTATTCTTGGTGGCGAATTATCTTTAACCACTTCACTTTGAATTATATGATTATTATAATTTTCTGTCAAACCTTCAATATTTTTACCATGTGTGTTTTTTGTTCCAAATAGTAAAATTTGTTCTTGCAATTCATTATCAAAATTACTTGCGGAAAGATCACGGACTACAACTGTTTCACGCTGATAGACCTTTCCATCGCTACTTTTTGTTGTATTTACATTTGCAATATTATTCGCTACTGCAGATAATCTTTTTCTTTGAAGCGACATTCCTTGTCCGCTTATATCAAAAGATGCAAATATATTTTCAGCCATTTTTTCCCTATATGGTTAATATTCTACAAATTATTTATTGATTTTGTTGCCCTGTTATCGAAGAGCTTAATCCTTTAAAATATCTTGATAACATTTGTGAGGCAAAACGCGCCCTAATCTGATTTTGTGCCAAGTCGCTCATTTCTCTATCAATATTTACACTATTATCGCCCGACATATAAATTTCACCTTCGGGAATTTTTGCTTTGTATGTGTCAATTTCTATATTTGCAAGCGTTTTATCTCCAAGTGGTAAATGGAAATTGTGATTATTTATTCCTTTTAATGCTTCTTGTTGATTGCGAAATTCATCTTCAAATCTTACTTTCTCGGGTTTGTAACCGGGTGTATTTACATTTGCAATATTTTTTGAGATTGTCTTTTGTCTTAGTGCATAAGCGTCAAGTGCCGCATTCATCAGAGGCACTCTTTCTTTAAACAAATGATTCTTTACAAGCATAATATTCACCAATTTTTATTGTTTTGCTGTTATATTCAATTACAGTGCCAATTTTTTTGTTCTCTAAAAAAAGTGGGTAATTGGTAGTGGATAGTTGATAGTTGCTAGGACAAGCATTCTTGCTTGTCGTGTTCTATATTGTAGGGACGGATCTTGCCCCGTTATCTCTCTTATCTTCTTATATTTAAATAAGTTAAGAATGTTTTAAATAAATCTTTTTATTTTTAGAATAAAATTTGGTAAATAACTGAGAAAGTGTTATTTCAAAAGAATAAAGTTACGAGATAAATTATTATGAAATCAAAACAAGTACATAAGTACCAAAGGCGGGCTCGCTGTCCAGCAGTAATATAAATTTATTATATCATAAACAAAATTGCAATTCCAGCAACCGTAACAAAAGCACCGAAAATAGAAATTAAAGATAATTTTTCTTTATAAAAATACCAAGATAGAGGCAGAACAAAAATAGGAACAGTTGCTAAAAGAGTTGCGGCTACACCAATATGTGTATTTGTAAGTGCTACAAAACTAAAGGATATTCCTAAATAAGGTCCCATAATTGTGCCTAATGTTAATTTTTTTAGAGTTTTGAAATCATTTTTATAAAGTTTTATTGGATTTTTATATCTTTTAAGAATTATTCCTAATGGTAGCATTATTACTCCTGCACTTGTTAATCTTACAAATGTTGCGGTAATACTATGAATATCACCATAGTTATAAGTAATTTTTGCAAAAATCAATCCAACGGCTTGCCCAAAAGCTCCTATCAATCCATAAATAATTCCTTTTTTTGTAACTAAAAATTTGGTATTTATTTTTGGTTTTTCTAATACTACCATCGAAATTCCTGATAATGCAACTAAAATACCTAATATTCCTAAGAAATCAAGTCGTTCGTTTAAGAAAAAATATGCAAGTATCGAGGCAATAGCTGGATTTATCGAGTAAATCAGCATTGCAAGACGGGGACCAATTTCTTTAAATGCCATAAATAAAAATGTATCACCTAAAACTAAACCAATCATTCCGCTAATAGATAAAAATAATAATTGATAAATATTTACGCTAAAATCAATTCTAAAAATTAATATAGTAATAAATAAAAATATCGAGGCAAGCGACATTCGGTCTATATTTAATTGTACAGTGCCAACTTTGATTGCAACCGAAGTGAATATAATTGAAATGCCCGCCCATAGACAAGCGGCCGCTAAAGCAGAAATTTCACCAATAAATGGCATTGATTAAATCCTATTTCCGTTAATATCGAATAAGTGAATTTGATTTTTTGAAAAATTTAGATTAATAGTTTGACTTATTTCGTATTCTTTATGAACATTCAGCCTTATTGAAATCGTTTGAAAACTCGTTTTTGCATAAATTAATTGTTCGTGTCCTAAATACTCTATTCTTTCGATTTTTGCTTTTAAAAATCCATTTTCATCATCAATAAAAATATGTTCCGAGCGAATACCCAAAGTTGATTTACCGCTATAATTATTTGATATATTATCTAAATCCATTCTAAATTCAGGATTAATAAATCTACTATTTTCAATAACTCCATTAATGAAATTCATTTGTGGGCTACCTAAAAATCCCGCCACAAATGTATTCGCGGGCTTTGAATAAATCATATCTGGCGAGCCGTATTGCTGCAAAACACCTTTGTTTATAACAGCAATTTTTGTGCCCATAGTCATAGCTTCGGTTTGGTCGTGAGTTACATATAAAGATGTAGTTTGAGCAGTTTTGTGTAAATTCAGAATATCATTTCGCATTTGAACTCTTAATTTTGCATCAAGATTCGAGAGAGGTTCGTCGAACAGAAATATATCTGGTTTGCGAACTAATGCACGTGCAAGAGCAACTCTCTGTCTTTGGCCTCCGGATAAGTGCTTTGGCTTTCTATCAAGATATTCGCTCAATCCGACAATTTCGGCAATTTCTTTTATTCTTTCATCAATTTCATTTTTATTAATTTTTTTTATCTGCAAAGGAAATGCAAGATTTTTATAAACGCTTAGATGTGGATAAAGAGCATAATTTTGGAATACCATACCAATATTTCTATTTTGAGGCTCTACATTAATAACACTTTTTCCACCAAATAAAATATCCCCCGAACTTAATTCCTCTAATCCCGCCACCATACGTAATATTGTTGATTTGCCACAACCCGAAGGTCCGACAAGAACGACAAAATCGCCGGGATC
This sequence comes from Bacteroidota bacterium, assembly GCA_029974985.1. Classification (GTDB taxonomy): domain Bacteria; phylum Bacteroidota; class Ignavibacteria; order Kapaibacteriales; family UBA2268; genus JANJTB01. Next base: position 34,001 of record JARKQC010000087.1, read on the forward strand.
AGCACTAATACTAAAATTATTAACTGCTAAAATACCCTTTTGGTACTCTTTTGTCAAATTTAATAAATCTATTTTTATCATTGTAACAAGAAAAAATTTAAAATTAACGAATTAAATCAAAATTTCATCAATATTTCATCAAATTCTTTCGTTATTTTAGTAATTATTAAAATGTAAATATAAAAAATGTTTATTTTATGAAAATTTCTGCTATTTTTTTGAATATAATTATAATATTTCTATTTATTTCTTGCCATAGCGAAAATCCAACAGAAATAAATGGTGATTTTAAAATTATATCGCTTGTTAAAGATTCACTTGCAATTGGTGATACTCTTGTGATTAATGGTGAGTTTTTGGGTTCGCCTACAAACAAAAAAGTTATTAAATTTGATTCAACTATTTCCGTTGGTTCAAAAGAATGTATTTTATGGACAAATAATCTAATTACTTTAGTAGTTCCTGAAAATACTAAAAGTGGGTATATTAAATTCTATGATGATAAAAAGTTATTAGATAGCATTTATTTAGGTATTTCACCAATTCCATTTTTTAAAATTATTGAGGTACCCGCTGGAAAATTCAAACGTGGCTCGGAAAACTCCTCTATTGATGAATATCCCGTAAAAGAAATTTCTATTACTAAACCATTTTTAATATCCGTTTATGAAGTTTCTCAAAGGCTTTATGAAGCAGTAAATAATGAAAATCCATCTATACCAATTAATAATACATTGCCTGTTGTAAATGTAAAATGGATAGATGCTGTAAAATTTTGTAATAATTTATCAATAATACAGGGATTAAAGCCATATTATATTATTACTGGCGTTGATGTAAGTATAATTGATAGTGCTGATGGCTGGCGATTACCGACAGAAGCCGAATGGGAATACGCTTGTCGAGCTGGTACAAAAGGTGATTATTCTGGAACTAATAATATTGATGATATGGGCTGGTATAGTGATAATTCGGGACTGAAATTACACCCATCTGGCAAAAAATCAGCAAATGATTTTGCTTTATACGATATGCATGGAAATTGTTGGGAATGGTGTTGGGATTTTTATGATAAAGATTATTACAAAAGTAATGATACTATAAATCCAATTGGACCAACCTCGGGCGATAGACGTGTTTTAAGAGGCGGCTCGTGGAATGATGGAAAGAATTTTGCACGCTCAGCAAATAGAACAATACCCCTAAATTTTACAAATAATATTGGTTTTAGAATTGTTAGAAATAAAAAATAATAATTATAAATAATTAGAATATTTATGAAAAAGATAATTCCTTTTTTTGCATTGATAGCATTATTATCCTGTTCCAAAGATTATAAATTTGATGAGAATGATTTTAATATTTTTTCGGGTATTGGAAGAACTAACTCTTATGAACAATTTGGAAAGTTTGCATTTCAAATTGTAAATAACGAGCCTATCGAGTCGAGTGATTCATCGGGAGTAATACAAACTGCTATTAGGTTAAAAAGTCCATATTCTATAATTGCAAATTCAAAGGGAAAAATTTTAAGAATTAATAATACAACTGTTGATAAATCATTTAGTATTGATTCAAATTTTGTTGTTGCTTCGGGGATGTGTGCTGATAAAAATTCAAATATCTATTTTATATCCTCGAATGATGAATTATATTGCATTGATTTTAATTTAGATTTAAAATGGAAAAAAGATATACAAGTTAAAAAAAGCCATTCTTTATCATTTTCTGATTTGATTGCAACAAATAGTGGTGTTATCGTTGGTGCCAATACAGGTGAATTATTAAAATATAATTTTGATGGAGAAATTGCTTGGAAATATGAATCGAGCTTAGCAATTCCAAAAACTTTTGCCGCTGATTCATTGGATTATTTGTACATTCCAATTACGAATAATGAATTCGGAACAACTGATTCACTTGCCTGTATTGATAATAATGGTAAACTCGTATGGCAAACTGAATTAAAAGAAACACGCGTTTTATCCTCATCAGCGTATCGAAATGGTAGAATTTATATTAGTGGGGCAAAACTTCAATCTGATGAGAAAACTGGCATTACATTTTGCTTAGATAGAAACGGTAAAATACTTTGGAAAAACGAAATACCTATTTTAGGGCGATTTGTATCCGTTGACTATGATAATAATTGCTATGTGTTAGCGACAAGCTCGGGTATCGGCGAAATTAAATCAGGTGCTTTTGCATATAATAACGAAGGAAAAGAAATTTGGAATGTTTATTTAGGTGCGGCAGCAACGTCTCCTTTAATTATTAGTCAAAAATATCTTGGGTTTACTGCATTTACAGGTGAAGGTGCGGCAATGTATTTTCTTAGAAAAAATGACGGTTTGATGGTCAAATTCCATTCATTAGCAAATTTTCCTCCACTATATTTACAAGCATATATTTCTGATGACTGCTCAATAAAATTATTCGGTTCATCAAAATTAACAACAGTAAAATTTAGTGAAACTTTTTTAAATAAACTTTTTTAAAAATATTAGTATTTAATAGTATTTAGATGTCTAATATTTCTGAAAATATTGGGCATCTGTTTAGTATAATACAAAAATATTTTTTAAATCTCAAAAGAAAATTATTCAAAAAATATAATGCTGAGATTACAATAAAATGTTAATAATTACATATTAGTATTTTTAAAATAGGATTTTATAAATGAAAAAATTTTCCAAATTTGGTGAAATTGTCGAGGGATATAGTATTCCAGTATTAAATGAGCGTGAAATAAGAGCAAGCGCGGGAATACTATTTTTATTTATGTTCATTGCTATTTCGCAAGCAAGTGGACAAGGAAATTTTACTTTAATTAAATATGCGGTAGTAATTTTTCTAAGTGATTTTTTAATAAGAGTATTTATTAATACAAAATTTTCTCCAACTTTAATAATTGGACGTTTTATTGTTCGAAATCAAACGCCAGAATACGTAGGTGCTGAACAGAAAAAATTTGCTTGGCTTATAGGAATTGTTTTAGCAGTAATTATGCTGATTCTTCTTGTTATAATGAATTCCCATAGTCCAATATCAGGTTTAATATGTATGATCTGTTTGCTATTTTTATTTTTCGAAAGTGCTTTTGGGATTTGTTTTGGCTGTAAAATTTATTCGTTTGTTTATAAGGAAAAAGCACAATATTGCCCTGGTGAAGTATGCGACGTTAAATCAAGGCATAATATTCAAAAAATAAATTATATTCATTTCTTAATAATATTAGCTTTCGTTTTATATATTGTATTATTAGTTTTCTTATTTAATGACAATTTTATACAGAAGCCTTATGATTTATTTGGAATTTTTCCAGAGCATTAAATAAAATAAAATTTACATTATTTAGTTAATAATATTTAATTATTATATTATATTTTATTTTAATGATATTAAATATAATAATTTATTTAGTTTCAAATTGTTTAATTTTATAACAAAAGATTAAAAAATGTCTATTAGAATATTTGTAACTGGTGGCACTTTCGATAAGGAATATAATGAGTTAGACGGCTCTTTATACTTTACGGATACTCATATACACGAAATGTTAAAATTGGGTAGAAATAAGGTTAGTACGGATATTCGTACTCTAATGATGATTGATAGCTTGTATATGACCGAGCAAGATAGAGAGTTGATTGCAAATAATTGTTTAAATAGCAAATCTGATAAAATTATAATTACTCACGGCACCGACACGATGGTTGAAACGGCTAAATTTATAGCCGAAAGGATTAAGGATAAAACGATTATTCTTACGGGTGCGATGATCCCTTATAAATTTGGTAGTTCTGATGGATTATTCAATCTTGGTGCGGCTTTGGCTTATGTACAAACTTTGCCTTATGGTGTGTATATTGCGATGAATGGCAGATTTTTTAATTGGGATAATTGCCGAAAAAATAAACTTATAGCCGAGTTCGAAGAGATTAAATAATAAATTTAAGATAGGATAGCATTTTTGCTTGTTTAGTATTAAAAGACTGGGAGACAATGGGGCAAGCTCCATTGTCTTTATAAAAAGATGTTTGATATTCTCTAATGTGTAGGGGTGAAGCTTGCTTTACCCCTACAAAAAATTTAAAATATTATGTTTTGAGACTGTCTCATAAGCATTAAAAATCTAATAAAACGTGACAAAAGGTCTATCAAAAATGATGACCTTGATTAAAAAAACTCAATGTGGACGATTTATTAAGGTCGTTTTTTTGAAAGAATTTTCTAAAAATACTTTAGAGACAGCCTCCTACAATATAGAACACGACAAGCAAGAATGCTTGTCCTACGAACTATCAACTAATTTATGTTTATGAGCAATATTTTTGATGAACATAATTATCTAATTAAATTGCTCTTAAAACAGTAATCCCGGTATGTTTATTATTTGAATTTAGATATTTGTATAAATAAGTGTCTAAAACTACTTTCTTTCTCTGCGAAGAAGCATGAAGAAATTTAACTTCACCGTCCTCATTTTTATATGCAAATCCCGTATGAGCATAATCAAGCCCCTTGATAGAAGTTGTTATTGCAACGATATCGCAAGTTTGAATTTTATCAATTTGCTTAGTAACTTTTTCTTTTGGTAAATAATAGTAATCTCTTTTATTGATTTCTTCTTCTTGCTTTTTTATTATTGGGATAAGCTCGGGATTTGCGGCTAAGGCTCTGTATTTATCGGGATTATCACTCATAAAATATGTATTGAATTGAATTTTTTCACCACCTAAATCTTTGGTAACATCTCTAACAACTCTCTTTTTAATATTATCATAAATCCAGTCGGCAGTGTAGTGTAATCTTGATGTATAGCCGTCAATTTTCCCATCTCTATATCGAGTAAATTGCATTTGAGCAAGCAGGTCTTCGTAATCAAATTTTGAAAATTTAAAAGCTCTTGCCATTCCGAGAACGGTTTCAAAATATGTAACACAATCGAATTTATCTAAATTTACAATACAAGTTTCTGTAGTATCAGAGATATCGAGTGTGCCGCCTACATAAGGTTTATCAATAAATTCAAGAGCAATTTTTTCCATTAATTGAGAAATATTTAGTCGCAACCAACCATTCTGCCTTGCTTTATTAACAAAAGTAAAATAGCCGGGCGTTCCGCTATTTTGAAATGCAAATGATGGCATAATAGTCGGCACGAGTGCTATAGCACCGAGCATTTTCAATAAATCTCTTCTTGATAAATTCATTCACTAATTTCCTTATTATTTACGTATCCAATATCTTCAATAAGATTATCCGACATTGCGGCTTGTTTGCAAAGCTCGTCGCATCTTTCGTTTTCTTTAATGCCGATATGCGATTTTACCCATTCAAACTTTACATTATGAAATTTAAGTTCTTCATATAATAATTGCCATAAATCTTTGTTTATCACTGGTTTTTTATCACTTTTTTTCCAATTATTTTTAATCCATAATTCTAACCAATGATTATTTATTGCATTAGATACAAGACGAGAATCAGTAAAAATTGTAATATCATATTTTTTATTTTTATTTATAGATATTAAAGCCTCGACTACAGCCATAATTTCCATACGATTATTTGTAGTAAGCCTAAATCCCGCGGATATTTCTTTTCGGCGATTTCCACTAATTAATACAGCGGCATAACCGCCTTTGCCTGGATTTCCTAAACAAGCACCATCAGTATAAATAATAATTTTTTGATTTAAGTTAGAATTATTTTCTTTCACTCTTCGATACTTTCCAATATTACTTCTGCAATATCTTTTACTTTTACATCATCAATATCTTTTGCTTTTATTCCATCGCTAATCATCGTCATACAAAATGGACAGTTTAGAGCGATAGTTTTTGCACCCGTATTAAGTAATTCTTCGGTACGTTCAATATTGATACGCTTTCCTTCTGTTTCTTCGAGGAACATTAATCCGCCGCCAGCTCCGCAGCAGAAACCTTTATCTTTTGAGCGTTCTACTTCTTTAATTTTTATGTTAGATACAGAATTTAATACTTCGCGTGGCTCGTCATAAATATTATTATAGCGTCCCATATAGCAAGAGTCATGATAAGTAAATTCATCAATAGCTTGGGAGTGTTTGCTTGGACTTAATTTTCCTTGTTTAATTAAATCCATAATAAATTGCGAATGATGAATTACCTCAAAATTTCCATGAAACATTGGGTATTCATTTTTTAAAGTATTAAAGCAATGCGGACAGGTTGTTACAATTTTCTTAAATTTATATTGATTTAATGTCTCAATATTAGCTTTTACAAGCATATCTGCAAGATATTCATTTCCCGTTCTGCGAGCAACATCGCCATTACACTGTTCTTCGGTGCCGAGAATAGCAAAATCTACTTCTGCAATTTGCATTAATTTTGAGAAAGCAAGTGATATTTTTTTTGCTCTATCATCATAACTTCCCGCGCAGCCAACCCAAAATAGAATATCAAATTCAGGATAATCGGCCGCGATTTTAATACCTGTATCTATTGCCCAATCAGCTCTTTCTGATTGAGAAAAAGCCCACGGAGTAGCATTATTTTCGAGATTTGCAAATGTGCTTTGTAAAAGATTTGGAAATTCGGAATCCATCATCACAAGCGAGCGTCTCATCTCTATAATTGATGGAACATGCTCGATATTCACGGGACATTCCTGCATACAAGCTCCACAAGTAGTACATTGCCATAAAGCATCAATATTTTGATATTCGCCAATGAATTTTTTATCGAGAATTTTCTGCTCATCTTCACTTATTGATTCATTTTTCTGCAATTTTGAATAAATTGGCATTTTATCAAATGTTCTGTTGTGTATTTCGATTATTACTTGGCGTGGGTCTAAAATTTTACCTGTCGAGTTAGCAGGGCAGACACTTGTACATCTTCCACAATGCGTGCAGGTATATCCATCTAGCAGAGCTTTCCATTTAAAATCTTCTACATCTTGGGCGCCATATTTTTCGATATTTTCATCTTCAAAATTAATAGGTTCGAGTGTGTTTACTGGTCCAATAGTTGAAAAATATACATTTGGTATCGAAGTTAAAATGTGTAAATGTTTGGAATATGGCAAATAATTCATAAAGATTAATATTAATATTATATGAAACCAAAATGCGATTTCGTGTATAATATTTAATCCATTTATTGGTAGTAAATTAGCAACCATCGCAGAAATTGGTCTAACAGCCCAATCTATTCCATAAAACAAAGTTGTTTTTTCTGTTAAAAGCGAGGCACTTGAATTTTCTAAAATTAATGAACTTACGACTGAAAAAATCATCACTAATATAAATGCCGCTTCGAAACTATCGGATTTTAACTGTAATCTTTTAATTCTAAAAACATATCTTCTCAAAAGTGCACTAATCACAGCAATAATAATAGCCGCACAAAATAAATCAGTAAGAATTGTAATAATACTATAAATTGGTCCTAAAAAAGCAAAGAAATCATAAATGCCGGTGATACCCGCTATTAATGAATTCGCCGCTGAAAATAATAAAATTAAAAATCCCCAAAATATCGAAGCATGTATTAATCCCGCTTTTTTATCGCGTAAAATTTTTGTCTGCCCTAATGCAATAATCAAAGTTTGACTTATACGTTTAGCAATATTATCAAATCTGTTATCTTCTTTTGCTAATTTTAAATAAGATATTAATTTAAGTACATTTTTAATAAAAAACGAAAAAGCTATTATAGCAACTATAGTAAATAAGATATTTTTAATACCAAATTCCATCGAGAAACCTTAAAAAGTTACATAAAATACAAAAATAATAATAATTCATTAATATTTTAGCATAATATTGACTTTTTAAGTTTTAATAAGTAATAAATTATTCTAAATTTTGCTGTAAAAATATTATTAGATTGCGGAGAGTTGGTAGGATAAACATTCTTGATTGTCCGCTTATAAATACAAATATCGCAAATAAAATTTAATTTCTCCAAAAAATTACAATAAATATATTTTTGCAATGTTTATATTCAATAATACTTTAAATGAAATAAAATTATGATAACATATTTTGAAATAATAGAAATTGATCCTAATATTAGATTCGGAAAACCAACAATAAAGGGTACGAGAATTACTGTAAGCGATGTACTTAGTATGTTGGCAAATGGTATCACTATACAAGAAATTTTAGATGATTTTCCGCAATTAAGCGAAGAAATTATTAAAGCGTGCCTTGAATTCGCGGCTAATAGAGAAAAAATCTTGACAGTTGGATTATGAAATTGCTATTAGATGAAAATATATCTTGGCGAATTAAAAAATATTTAAATTTTGAATTTTCTGATATAATTCATATTTCAGATCTTTCTATAGAAAGATTAAACGATTTTGAAATATGGAAATATGCCTCCGAAAATGATTGTATAATAAGTACACACGATTCTGATTTTATTGATTTTGTTACCTTATTTGGTTATCCGCCAAAAGTAATTTGGCTTAGAACGGATAATATTCGCAAAGTTGAATTAGCTAATAAAATAAATAAACAAATACCTAATATAATTGAATTTTATCATAATTCTGAAATTGGCATTTTTGAAATTTTATAAATCTTTTTAGCTAAAATCCTTATTATTCATATATTTAGGACTATTATATTAAAGATGTCCGATATCTTTGAGATTGCTGGTCAAGGGGCGCAATAGCTGGTAGAACTATCATCTTGTTTGTTGCAAAAATTAACGGTTTAGACAAAATGTCTGACCTACCAATTTTGTGTTGAATAAGCATCCTTGCTTATCGCCCAAATACATAATTCCCATCCTTAAGCGGGGTTAGGAGAAGGTCGGTTAAAAAAGTTTATAAATTATTTAGATCATTATTATTTATTTGATTTTCAATATATACAGAGCGTCTTGGAAAAGCAAATTGCACTCCAATACTATCAGCATATTTTAAAAATTCAGAAATTAATTTGTGGCGTGATTTTAGTTCAAGTGTCCAATCCTGAACATTAAAAAATACATTGACAAAAATTTGTATTGCTGATTCGTTAATATCATAAAGTGAAACTTGATAATTTTCTTTATTTGTATTTTCTTGATTTAGAATTATATTGTTTAGTCCTTGAACAAAAATATCAATTTTTTCAGTAGTCGTATTATATGATATTGATAAAATTGTTCTATATCTTCGCATTTCACGTTTTCCAAGATTATCAATTTTTGAATCGGATAATTTTCCATTTGGAATAGTAATTAATGAGTTATAAACGCTTCTTACTTGTGTGGAGCGTATTCCTATTTTTTCAACAACTCCTTCTGATGAATCATAAGCAATTAAATCACCTACGACAAAAGGTTGGTCTGCAAAAATAGTTAACGAGCCGATTAGATTTTTAACAGTTTCTTGTGCGGCAAAAGCTAATGCAATACCACCAACAGAAACGCCAGCAATGAGTGGAGTGATATCAATCCCAATATTGCTTAGTAAATATAGAACTCCTAGAACAACAACTATTGATTGAAAAATTTTGCGTAATAAAGGTATAAGATGGTCATTTATGGTCGAAATTGGTCTGGCTGGATGTGCTGATAATATTTCAGCAATATAATGAATTAATTTAAAAACAATATAAGTAATTAAAATTGGTTGAATAATTTTTATAATAATCCATAATATTGCACTAAATTGATATGGAAGTTCGAGTATTATTATAGATTGAGAAAAAATAATAGTTACGATAATTAAACTTATTGGCTTGGCAAAAATCTTTATATATTTAATTAAAATAGCGTTTTTATAATATTTACATAGTATCTTAATAAAAGAAAAATGCAGCAACAATTTTAAAATAAAATATAAAATAAATGAAATAATTATTAAAGCAAATAATCCCACCCACTGCCATAAATAAATGCTAATAAAAGTATTATGCCAAATTTGAGGTAAATTTTCGATAAAATAATAAGTATCAAACTTAAATGTTGATTTGTATAATTTATCAATCATCGAAACAGATTCTTCCGAATATAGCCATTTATCGCCGTATTTTTCTAGATATATTTCGGGTAATTGCTTAAATAATATATATCTATTTTGTCCGCTTAAAGTATCAATGTAATTATCATCAATAGGAATATTTTTAAAATTTACATATAAACCTAAACCATTATATATTCGAAGAAGTTTTTCTGCTTTCTCTTGTGCTTCGCTTCTACTAATTCGACTAATTTTAAAAGATTTTACAGCTTTATCAGGGTGATAATTGTCTTTTCTTAAATTATCAATATGATTGAAAATAGTATTATGAGGATTGTTTAATTCATATTCAGTACGAGCTAACAAATCATTACTAATAATTATAAAAATAAATAAGAGCAGATTTGTAAAACAATAAATAATATTCTTTTTCATCATATTAAAATTAATTTATTTGAAAATTTATAATAGTTTTTTAAAAAAACACAATTATTTCAATGTAAATTAACATAATTTTTTTTAATTATAAAAAATATTAGCATTTTTGAGTTTGCTTTTTTCTACAAATTAGGGAATAAAAATGGCTATTGCAAATGATACAATTTTAAATGTTGTAAGAAATATATATCCAGATTTTGAAACTTATGAACATCGCAATCAATTATCAATTATTGTTCCTAAAGATAAAATCGTCGAGGTTGCTTTTGAGTTAAAAGAAAATCCAGAGACTTCTTTCGAGCAACTTCTTGATGTTACTGCTATAGATTGGTTAGATAAAAAACAAACAAGATTCGAAATTGTATATAATTTATATTCCTTAAAATATGCGTCTCGACTTAGATTAAAAGTACCCGTTTCTGAAAAAGATTGCAATTCTCCAAGCCTTGTATCTATTTGGGAAAGTGCTGATTGGTACGAAAGAGAAACTTATGATATGTATGGAATTACATTTGAAAAACACCCTGATATGAGACGTTTCTATATGCCCGAAGATTACAAAGACCCAAGCTCGGGTGAGCCAATTTATCCATTGCGTAAAGATTTTCCATTAATGGGTGTTCCAGATTCATTGTCATTACCGCCATATCCCGAAAAATATGGTCCGACTTTATAAAATTTCCTACTTTTACTATTAAGTCTTTTTAGTACCAATAGGAAAAGTATTTGTAGAATAATTAATAAGCTGAATTTGGTAGCTGAGTGCATCTACTTGGTCGTCGTGCTTTGCTCTTGGAAATGTTATTAATTCATTTTCGAAATCGCTTAACCAATTAGCATTTTTTTTGAAATAAACTTGCCCCAACTCAATTTTTGCTGCCATAGGCAAAGCGCGAGTAAATTTATCAGCGTCGGGTTTTAATTCTTTTACAGGTATGCCGATAGAAGCCGCATTTTTAATCAATGCAGATTGATATTGAACGCTTTCGATACCAATTAAAATTGGCTTATATCGCATATATATATCTTTTAAAATTTCAATATGCTCGTTTGCCTCCACCCTTTTTCTAATAATATCAACCACAATTATTTCATTATTATTTGTTATTGCGGCAACAAGCAAAACAGTGTAATCAGCATTTGTTGCTAATGATATTGCTAAATCAACTGTTATAAAAAATTTACAGCTTTTAATTTCTATTAATCTCTCATTTTCGCCCTGCGTGAGTATAAAATGATTCTCTGTTTGCTCAAAATATCTAAAATATTTTCTTTTAAAAATTCCACCACTTGCGGGTTGCGGTCTTTGTTGGTATAATGAGTTGAACCAATATTCACCCATTGCTTTGGATTTTTCAAATAGTATATTTTTGTTAAATCTTTTTTCCCAAAGAGCTTCGCCAATATTTCGTCCTAAAATATCATCTTCTGTTGCGATTGCGGGAAGTTTTATTACTCTCCACTTTTCATCAATATTTTTAAATTCATTTATTATTCTTCCGCATAGGTCGTCTTCGTGCCAGCGTGTCATAATAAGAATTATCGCTCCATCGGGTTCGAGCCTTGTATAGACTGTACTTCTAAACCAATCCCATAATTTATCGCGTTGATTTAAACTATTAGCTTCTTCATCATTTTTTATTGGGTCGTCAATTATTATCAAATCTGCTCCGCGCCCAGTAATCGAGCCACCTGCTCCTACGGAACTCATACTTCCATTATGATTATCAATTTCGAAATATGCGGCTGTCTGTGGATTAGCTTTCAGTTTTATACCAAATAAATCATTTCCGTATTCATCAATTAATGAAATAACGCGCCTACCCCAACTTTGAGCAAAATTTGCTTCGTAAGATGAAAATATTATTCTTTTATCGGGGAAGTTGCATAAATACCAAAATGGAAAGTATTTCGAAATCAACTCAGATTTTCCGTGCCTTGGCGGCAAATTAAATATTACTCTTTTATTTTTTCCACTTGCTATCTCTAATAATGCTTTATCTATAATTGCAATATGCTTTGGATATGTAAATTTATGTTTGCTAATTTTGTATGCAGTAAGACCTGGTGTATTAAGTATTAACATAATTAAAAAATTTTTATTAATAAAATTCTCGAAAATAATATGATAAATATGATTTTTCAAGTAAACATTTTTAATTATTTATTTAAAATTAATTGAAAAAAATCATATTTAGTATAATTTAAAAAATTGCAAAGAAATTAACAAAACATTTTATTAAATTTTCGTCTTAAAAAAAATATTTAACATTTTTGAGAAATTCTTTATGCTGAATATTGCTTTATTTGGTCCTCCGGGTGCGGGCAAAGGTACTCAATCAGAATATTTACTTAAAAGATATAATTTATTTTATATTTCTACTGGTGATTTACTTAGAAAAGAAATTGCAAAAGGTTCGGAAATTGGAAATGAAGCCAAAGATATTATTGCTCATGGTGGGCTTGTTTCTGACGAAATCATAGTTCAAATAATTGAGAAATCTATTAAAGAAAATCCGGGATATAATGGCTTTTTATTCGATGGTTTTCCACGAACATATATTCAAGCCTATATTCTCGATGGATTAATGTTAAAGCTAAATACTTCTTTAAATTGTTTAATAAGTATTGAGGTACCAGCCGAGGAATCAGTTAAACGTTTAATAAATCGTGGCATTACATCCGGAAGGACTGACGATAATGAGCTTGTTATACGAACTCGTCTAAACGAATATTATGAAAAAACTATACCAGTAATTGAGTTTTACAAGAAAAAAGGCATCCTCTGTTCCGTAGATGGCTCGAAGGAAATTTCAGAAGTACAAGAAGAAATTGCAAAAATTGTTCAAAATGAATTAAGCAAAAGCCTGCTTAATATTGTTTTATTTGGTTATCCAGGTAGTGGACGAAGTTCACAAGGAATAGCATTAGCAAAAGAATTTAATCTCGAATTTATTTCCTCTGGCGAGCTACTTGCAAAAGAAATTAATGAAAATACAAAATTAGGCAAAAAAATATTAGAATTGTACGAAAAGGGACAACTTGCACCTCAAAACTATGGTCAACTTTTTCCTGATGAAATCGTTGTCCAGCTTATTGAAAAGAAATTCCAAAGGCTTAACAATGCTAAGGGTTTTATTTTCAAGGGATTCCCGAGAACTCTTGTTCAATCATATATTCTTGATGGTATTCTTCGTAAGCATCCGTCATCAATTACACAAGTAATTGAAATCGAAGTACCAATTTTGGAATTAATACGACGATTAGAATTACGTAACTCAACAGAGCATAAAATGCCTTACGATGCAAGTATGAGTACGATAATTAAGCGACTTCAAGATCACGAGACTCGTACAGTATCAATTATTCAAAAATATAGTGAAATACACGGTTCTACAAAAATTAATGGTGTGGGTACTTTCGAGGAAGTAAATCGCCGTATTGCAAATGTTATTGAACACGGTTTCAAAAAAATAAGATAGAATGCAGAATTTATTCGCTAAATTAGGTCGCAAAGTACTGAATTTTTTTAATGAATTTGGGCAAATTATCTTATTACTTTTTAGGGTAATGAGATATTTTTCCAGAATAATAGTTGATAGAAAATTAGTTCTCGAGCAGATGTCTATTGTAGGCTCGGATTCTCTGCCACTTGTAATATTAATTGGTTCATTTACGGGTGCTATTGCGGCTCTGCAAGCAACTAATTTATTTGATAAATTTAATCTTATTGGAATTGCTAAGCCTTTTATTGGTTCGTCAATTGCAACTGTTGTATTTACTGAACTTACCCCCGTATTAACTGCTCTTGTTATTGCGGGGCGTGTCGGCGCTTCGATGGCGGCTCAATTAGGAACTATGCAAGTAACCGAACAAATTGATGCTATCGAAATGATGGCTATAGATAGAAATCGTTATCTTGGAATGCCGCGTGCAATGGCAACTCTTGTGATGATGCCCGTGCTTGCAGTTTTTTCGAATGTCGTTGCTTTGATTGGTGGTTATGTACTTACTGCAATCAAATTTGGCTTTAGTTTTTCAATATTTTTTGATTCTGTAGTAAGATTTTTTGTTGTTTCTGATATTGCAGTTGGATTAATCAAATCCTTTGTTTTTGGTGGTGTTACGGCTCTTATTGGCGTTTATGTTGGTTTTGCAACAACTGGTGGCGCCGAAGGCGTTGGTAAAAGTACAGTTCGTTCATTTACCCTATCAGCGGCTTCTATTCTTATTATTGACGCATTATTTGGTTATATTTGGTAGTTTATATCATAAATAAAGAAATAGAAAAATGTTTACTGGATTAATAGAAGAAATTGGAACAATCAAAAGTATAAAAAACATTGGTGGTGGCAAAAGATTTACTATTAGTGCAGAGAAAATTTTTGATGATTTAAAAATTGATGATTCTGTATCAATAAATGGTGCTTGCCAGACCGTCGTTGCAATTAATTCTAATACTTTCGATGTTGAGGCAGTTGAAGAAACTTTGATGAAAACTACTTTAGCAAAATTTAAAATCGGAAAAAATGTAAATCTTGAGCGTGCCGCAAAAATTAGCGATAGATTGGGTGGTCATATCGTTCAAGGGCATATTGATACTACAGGATTTATTAAATCAATAGAAAAGCAATTAACGGGGATACTAATTTGGGTAGAATTTCCTATAAAATATGCAAAATATGCCGTCGAACACGGCTCGATAACGCTTGATGGTATAAGCCTTACCATTGCACGATTACGCAATAATATGCTTATGGTATCAATTATACCTCATACGTGGAAAATGACAGCTCTAAGAGAATTACAAAATGGTTCAGAAATCAATATAGAATTCGATATTGTTGGAAAATATATTGAAAACTTTATGAAATTTAATAATAATGAAAATGATAGTTCAATATTAAAAAATTATATTGACCAACCGTTTTTTTAATTTTCTAAACTTCTTTGATTAATTCAACTTCGCACTCAATAATAACATCATCAGCTAAAAGCACGCCTCCATTTTCTAAAGCGGCGTTCCAAGTAAGTCCAAAATCCTTGCGATTAACCTTGCTATGAAGAGAAAATGCCGCAATAATATTATTGCTCGGATCTTTCATCAATCCGCTAAACTCGCCTTCTAATGTAATTGTTTTAGTGATATTTTTTATAGTAAAATCACCTGTAATTCTATAATAATTATCATATATGCGTTTAATTTTATTAGATTTGAAAGTAATATATTTATAATGCTCGACATCAAAAAAGTCAGCACTTCTTAAATGATTATCTCTTTCTGTGCTGAAAGTATGAATTGATTCAGCTTCGGCAATAAATTCTAAACTTGTTGTTTCAAAATTATCATCTTCATTTTCTACTTTTAAGCTATATGTACGAAATTCACCTAATACTTTTGTAAACATCATATAAGTAGCTTTAAATGCGATTTTAGAATGTTCGTAATCAATTTTCCATTTAGAAATAGCCATTTTTACTATATATCCTTATAGATTAATTTAATAATTTTTGATATTATTTAATTTATAATTATTTAAAAAAAGTAGTCTATTAACAATAAATAGACTACTTAAGAAAAAATGTATTTTATAAAATAAAATGAATTATTTTTGTTTATCAAGCTCAACTTCGCAAATTATTTTCACTTCATCGCCAACCAATACACCACCTGTTTCAAGGGCGGCATTCCAAGTTAAACCGAAGTCTTTTCTATTAATTTTGCCTTCTAATGATAAACCTGCTTTAATATTTCCCCAAGGGTCTTTCATTATTCCACCAAATTCACACATTAAAGATATTTCTTTTGTTACATCTTTAATAGTAAAATCGCCTTTAACTTTAAATTCATTATCGCTAAGTTTAACAATTTCAGTTGATTTAAAAGTTATATATGGATACTTTTCTACGTCGAAAAAATCTGCACTTTTAAGGTGTTTATCTCTATCTACGTTATTTGTATCAACTGAATTTACATCTGCTTTGAAAAATATTTTTGATGTTTCAAATCTATCATCTTCATTTTCAATATTTGCTTCGAATTTACGGAACGAACCCGTAACATTCGTAAACATCATATGTTTAACCTTAAAACTAATTTCGGTATGTGCTAAATCAAGATTCCATTTTGAGTTTGCCATAAAATTATCTCCTAAATAAATTGATAAAAAATTATTTTCTAAATTAAATGAATTGTGTAATATTTACATTACAAAAGTATTGCTATTTTAAGAAGATAAAAATAAGCTATATTAAGAAATTGTATTAATGTATATTAACTAATTTTCTGTTTTCAATTTACTTAAAAATTCGGGGGTTACCCCAATATAAGCGGCAATTTGTTTTTGAGGAATAGTATTAATCAATTCGGGATATATTTTGCAAAATTTTATATATCTATCTTTGGCGCTTAATTCAAGATTATCAAGTACTCTCTGCCTACTGCTTACTAATGAATTTTCTGTTAAAATACGAAAATACCGTTCCAATTTTGGTATTTCATCAAAAAGTATAAGTTGATTTTCGCGACTTAAAAAATAAATTTCGCTATCGAGCAGAGCATCAACATTTAAAATACTTTTATTCTGACCAATAAAACTATTAATATCAGTTATCCACCAGCCCGACGGCGCAAATTGCAATATATGCTCAAAACCATTTTTATCAATAGAATACGAGCGTAAACAGCCGCTTATGACAAAAGCTGAATTTATAGTATATTCATTTTCGTGAAGAAAAAATTGCTTTTTTTTCAACTTACGAAATTTTAAAAATCCTTCGATTTTATCTTCTTCTGTTTGGTTTAATTTTATATGTTTTGCAAAACTATTCGATAAAATGGAGTGTAGCATTTTATTTCTATTTTTATGATTAATAAGATATTAATTTATATAATATTTAACGAAACAACAATTATAAAAGTATTTAATATTTCATAAACGAAATATTAAACGTATAAATTATTTAATTTAATGTATTCAGTAACTTTTCGAGGAACTAAATTAGAAATATCAATATTTTTTTTGATTAATTCTCTAATTTTTGTTGATGAAATATCTATTTCTTCATTATTCAAATATTCAATTTTAATATTATTTTTTATCAAAAATTCATTAATATTATTATCAAAATATATTTTTTCATTATTTCGATTTGCAATACAAAGCTGTGATTTTAAAAGTATTTCTTGCCAATTTTTCCATTTATGAAACTTTACTGATTGGTCGCTTCCTATTAATAAAAAAAATTTTGATTCACTATATTTTAAATTTAAAAATTTAAGAGTATCAATTGTATAAGAAGTTTCATTTTTCATTATTTCGAATAATTCAATATCATATTTTGGGAAATTATCAATCGCAAGTTTGAGCATTTTAATTCGATGAAAATCATCTATTTGATAATCATTTCTTTCTTTAAAAGGAGATTGATACGATGGAATAAAAAGTAATTTATCAAGACTTAATTTTGAATAAAAATCTGCCGCAAAACTAATATGAGCATTATGAATTGGATTAAAAGAGCCTCCAAAAATCCCGATTTTTACCATTATACATCTATTTAATATTAAAAATAAATTGACAAAAATAATATTCTATTATTTTAATTTTTTATACGAAAATTTTATATTAAATGGACAAGCAAGATGATTGTTTAAATTAAATTATCTGTAAGACAAGATGTCTGACCCCATTAATTTTTAAACAAGCAAGATGATTGTTCTACCAACAATCAATTATATATAAAAAAACTCCGACGCCACAAAACATCGGAGTTTTTTTTAAACAAAAATTAATAATTAATTAGATATTTACAGCTTCGCCATAAGCTTGTGCAGCCGCTTCCATAATTGCTTCGCTAAGTGTTGGATGAGCGTGTATAGTCTTGAAAATTGTTTTTGCAGTCGCTTCAAGCTCGATAGCAAGCCCTAATTCTCCGATCATTTCAGTAACATCTGGTCCAATTAGATGAGCGCCCAATAATTCACCATATTTTTCATCAAAAACGAGTTTGACAAATCCTTTTGCTTCGCCAATGCCGTGAGCTTTTCCACTTGCAAGAAATGGGAATTTACCAATTTTTACGCTATGCCCAGCGGCTTTTGCTTTTTCTTCGGTAAGACCAATACTTGCAACCTGGGGATTGCAATAAGTACAACCAGGTATTGTGTTATAATTTATACCTTTTGGATTATGACCTGCGATAAATTCAGCACAAAGAATGCCTTCTGCCGATGCTTTATGAGCAAGCCAAGGCGCACCCGCAACGTCGCCAATAGCATAAACATTTGGAACGTTTGTTTGACAATATTCATTAATTTTTATAAAACCGCGTTCTGTATTTACTCCAATATCTTCGAGACCAATATTTTCGATATTTGCTTGAATACCAATAGCATTTAATGCGATTTCGGCTTTTAATACCTCAGTTTTTCCATTATTTTCGATAGTTATTTCTACGCCATTTTTACTTGCTTTGGCTGATTTTACCATTGAATTTGTTTTAATATTTATTTTTGATTTTCTGAAATTACGTTCTAATTCTTTAGATACTTCTACATCTTCAATTGGTAAAATTCTATCCATATATTCAACTATTGTAACTTCGGCACCAAAAGCATTAAAGAAATATGCAAATTCAACACCGATAGCACCCGCACCCATAATAATAATTGATTTTGGTAAATTTTTACCAAGTAAAGCATCTGTACTTGTAATAATTTTCTTGTGGTCAACTTCGATACCGGGAAACAATCTTGGGCGTGCACCGGTAGCGATTATAATATTTTTTGCACTTATTGTATCAGTAAATTTGCCAGAACTATCACTAACTTCAACAGTTTTAGATTTAGTAATTTTTCCCCAGCCGTTTACTAAATCTACTTTATATTTTTTAAATAATGATGATACCCCTTTGGACATTTGTCCCGCTACTTTGCGAGAGCGTTCGATAACTTGGGGGTAATTTATATTCAAATTTTCATAATTAAAACCAAATTCAGATGCATTGTTTAAAAAATGAGCATATTCAGCACTTTTTAGCAATGCTTTCGTTGGAATACAACCGATATTTAAGCATACTCCACCAATATCTGCTCTTTCTACACATATTACTTTTAGACCTAATTGTGAGGCACGATTTGCCGCAACATAACCCCCAGGTCCGGAACCAATTATTACCAAATCACATTGATGATTAGCCATTTTTTATCCTATATTTCTAATAATTATTTTAAAAAATATAAAACGATAATTATATCTTATAATTGTTTTTAAGCAAAATTTGAATTTTGTTTAAAATAAATTTAAAATTTTATTTTTAATTATTATACAGCATTTTCAGGTTTAATTCTTGATTTAATATATTCATAAATAATTGGAATTAAGGAAAATAACACTATACCTATAATTACAAATTCAAAATGTTTTTGGACAAATGGAATATTTCCAAAGAAATATCCAAGAAGAAGAAAAATTGTAGTCCAAAGCAAGCCACCCAAAACATTATAAAATGTAAATTTTGTAAAAGGCATTTTTACCATACCTGCTACAAATGGCACAAAAGTACGCAATATCGGAGCAAAACGACAAATTGTAATAGCAATACCGCCGTATTTATCATAAAATGCATGAGCTTTTTCGAGATTCTTTTTATTAAAAAATCTTGAATTTGTTTTATTAAAAACCTTTTCACCAAATTTATTACCAATCCAATAATTTACATTATCTCCTAAAATTGCGGCTAATGGCAATATTGCCAAAAACACCCAAATGTTTAGTGTTGATGTAGCAGATAATGCACCCAAAGCAAATAGAAGCGAATCACCCGGCAAAAAAGGAGTAACTACCAAACCCGTTTCGCAGAAAATTATTAAAAATATTATTAGATAAGTTTGCGAACCATAATTTAAGAAAAAAACATTCAAATGTTCATCAATGTGTAAAAACACATCAATAAACTGAGAAATCATATCCATAATAGCCTTTGATTTAAAAAACTAAAATTTAGTCTTATATCATATTAGAGACAATATTTACAAGAGTTTATTTTGTTTAATATGTAATTAATACTTATATGGAGAATCTATATAATAACACAAATTTCTATACATACGAAAATATTGAACTTCTGGCTACAATATATTCTAATCATTCGCTCAGAATAAAGATAAACACAAAGTAGGCAAAAATGTATTTCTAACTGCTTTAAGAATAAATTTCAAAAATAGTATATTTAATTTAATATATTCAAATGAATTATTTGATGCAATATTTATAAAATACTTATTTTTTAAAAAGTTCTTCGGTATCTTTATGGAATTGAGTTATTTTATTCAAATCAGTTTTAGAAAATTTAAAATTTTCTTTATAAGAATCTAAATAATTTGTCATTAATAAATAATACTTGCGTTTGCCTTCGGAGTAATCTTTATAAACATAAACAGGCTCATATTATTCTTTAGAAATCCAAAGTTTGCCCTTGTCATCTTTATTAAGGACAAAGTCGTAAAAAATCCCACCATCAGAATAACGCCAATATTGATTAGAAATAAAGTTGCCAAGAGAATATGCAATTAATATATTCTTACCTTTATTTTTCTCGTATTCATACCAAATTGATTCGCTTTTTTGGACTACGTGAGGGTGAGAACCAATAATAACATCAGCACCATTTTCATAAAGAAATTTCGCTAAATCAATTTGGTTTTTATTTGGATGCCTTTCGTATTCATTGCCCCAATGTAAAAATACAATCACAAAATCAGCTTTATTATTGCGAGCTGTATTAATATTTTCTTTTATTTCAATGCGATTTATGTAATTTACAAGATTTGGATGCTTAACTTTTATGCCATTTGTGCCATAAGTATAATTCAAAAATGCAATTTTAATATTATTTTTTATAACATATATTATATTTCTTTGTGCTTTATCATTAGAATCAAGAAAAGTACCCGTAGTATTCAATCCAGCATTTTGCAGAATTTTTATAGTGCGTTCTAAACCTTTCGAGCCTTTATCAAGGCAATGATTATTTGCAGTAAATGCAATGTCGAAACCAGCATATTTAACGGCATAAGCAAGCGTATCGGGCGATGAAAATGCTGGAAAACCTTTATAATGCTCGCCTCCTAATGTAGTCTCAAAATTACATAGAGCAATATCCGCAGAATCAATATAATTTTTTACAAACTTGTAATTTGCATTGAAATCGTATGTAAAGCCATCTTTATTTAAGGCTGATTTTACTTGTGCTAAATGTGCCATAATATCGCCAGCGGCAATTATTCTTAGCTCATTACTTTTACTGTAAGAATAATTAATAAGCAATATACATATAAGTATATTAGAAAATATTCTCATAAAAATTATTTTTCGACTTGTGCTTGTAAAGGCTCTGTAATTGTGAAACTTAATCTTCCACCAAATCTATATCTTGGAGTATAATAACTTTCTGATATGTGTGTGTAAATAACGCCTCTACCTGTTGATGAATGAGCAAAAAGCCCGTTTCCTAAATAGAACCCCACATGCCCAATGCGTTTGGAATTTCTATTTCTACCAGAGAAAAATATTAAATCACCAAACTGCAAATCATCAATATTTTTAATAATTTCGACGTGGCTTGATTGAGTTTGAGCTCCCGGACTTGATGGAAAATTAACTCCAAAAGTAAGATTTACGATCATAGAAGTGAAATTTGAGCAATCTATTCCATTTTTACTTCGACCACCCCTGCGATATGGAGTTTGCAGCCAATCATTAATATTGTTAATTAATTTTAGTTTCAAATTATCATTTTCGAATAACGATTGATGTGCAAATTCTATATTACGAATTTGAACATTGTCAAATTTATGATTTTCAACATCATAAGCGGGAAGATATTCTTCTAATTTTTTAAGTGATTCCTGAAGAGATTGTTTTCTTATTTTAGATATTTTTTTTCTACTTGATTTTTTTCTCTTAGATTTTGCTTCTACATCAGTTGTCATTAATATATTAATAGTAAATATACTAATAATCAAAGAAAAAATTAAAAATACTCTTTTCATCTAAAAAATTACTCAATTTAATTTAAAAACAAACTGCAAAAGTAATCATAATAATTAATATAAGATAATTAAAAATAAATTATCTTATTTATATTTTATGATAAGTCCTTTAAAATATTAACTTTTTCAGCTTCACCAGCAATTATTAGTAAATCAGTTTCGTGGATTATATAATTTGCTTTGGGAAGCGCTTTTATCTCTTGCCCATTCGGTGTAGATTCCTTTATTGAAATTATATCTACCCCATATTCAGTTCTTACTTTTAAGCCTGCGATAGTTCTGCCGACAAAAATTTTCGGTGCTTTAATTTCAGCTATGACATAGCCGGGCAAAAATGAAATATCATTTTCTTTATTAACGTTAGAAATTTTTGTCGCTAAATCGCTTGTAAGCTCTATTTTATCAACTTCAGCCTGCAAACTATCATTAATATCCTTCATCCAAATCATACCAATTTGTTCATCTGAATCATCGCTTATAAATACGGGTAAACCATCTAAATCATAAATTCTGCATAAATCCATTACTTCGTAACAGTGATGATTTATAGTAACTTTGGGGACTTTTTTATTAGCTATGTCGCCCGCAATAATTGCATCGGAAATAATATCTTTATCCGAAAAAGATTCTTTTAGTATATTAATAGATATAATTCCCATAAATTTATTATTTAAGCATAGAATACTAATACAAGGGTCATTAATAGAAATAAGCTTGTTTATTACTTCGTTATATGTAGCATTTTCGTATAAATGATGAAATTTACTCGTATAAACTTCACTTACGGGAATAGATTTTAAAATACTATTTTCACCCAAAGTTTTTAGTTTAATTTTATTCATCAATAATTTTAATGTATAGACAGATTCCCGTGATAATTTCGTAGAAATAATCGTACTTAATGAAACCACTATCATTAAAGGCATTATCGAAGAAGATTGACGTGTTAATTCAAAAATCATTAAAATTGCAGTTAGTGGCGCTCTAACGGTACCCGCAATAATGCCTCCCATAGCTATAAAAGCATAAGAATTATAATTAAAAGCTACGGAGCTATTTAAATAGTTCATTAAAGTGCCGAATGTAAGACCTGTCATCGCACCCACAAATAAGGCGGGAGAAATCATTCCGCCCGTGCCACCCGAGCCAAGTGTTAAAGATGTTGCGATGATTTTTACAAATACTAATGCTAAAGCAATATACCAAACCATATTATTACTTAAAGCAAGAGAAATACTATCATTGCCCACACCAATTATTTGAGGGAAAAATATACCTATCACACCAATTAATAAGCCACCAATTGCTGGCTTAAGATATACGGGTATTTTTATTTTATTATGAAAAAAATCCTCGAAATAATATAGACTTTTTATCATTAAATATGATACAACCCCACATAACGCACCGAGAATAAAGAAATTAGCAATTTCTAAATAATTGTATAGTATGATTGGAGAGGTCTGAAATTCTGCAAAATTTCCAAAATAATGATGAGCTATGACTGTAGAAATAACAGATGAAATAATTATGGGAAAAAGCTGATTAGAAGAGTAATCCATCATTATTACTTCCACTACGAACAAGGCGCCTGCAATTGGCATATTAAAAGTGCCAGCAATACCCGCCGCCGCACCGCAACCGACGAGAGTTTTTAATCTGCGCGTTGGTACTCTAAAAAATTGACCAACCGACGAACCTATCGAGGCACCAATCTGTACAATAGGTCCCTCATAACCCACCGAGCCACCCGTACCAATAGTAATAGCGGCAGTGATTGACTTTTCTAATGCAACAATTGGCTTAATTACTCCGCCTTTAATAAGAATATCTTGGATTACTTCGCTTACACCGTGCCCTTTTGCATTTGGTAATAGTAGATGTGAGAATATCCCAACAAAAAGACCGCCAATTGCTGGAATTAATAATAATATATACCACGGCGTAGCGATAACTTTTTCTAAAATTGTGCCTTCGCCACTGAAAGCTATTTCCGATATAAATTCAACTAAATATTTTACTCCAACGGCACCAAAACCTGCAACAACTCCAATTACAATTGCCATTATTATCATATACATAAATTCAGTCATTTGAATTTTTTTTATGATAATTGCCGCTTTATGAGAAAATTTTAAGTAAAAGTATTTAATTAATATTTTTATTCTGTCTATCAATTTTATTTTTATTATTGTTTTTGATAAATTTTTTAAAAATATAATATTTCTTTGAAAAAAATTAATTATTAATATTTCAATTTTTTATAATGTATTTCATAATTAAATATAAACGTTCTTTTTTATTATAAATTATGATTTCAAAGTATTATTTTTACATTTTTAAAATATATATAATAAGAAATATTGGTATCAGACAAGAATATCTTAACTATCAATTTGAGATGAAAAATCATTTTTGCTTGTCCATCAAAAGCTCAATTCCTCCCCATTTTGGAGATGCTAAGTAAGGTCTCTGGCAATTATGAATGAAGTGAGGGATCTAAATCATTTCATCACCATAATATTAAAGTTTTTGAAAAAGTTGGACAGCTGGAAAAGAATTAAAAAGAAATATTACAATCCTAAATTTTTATCAATAAATTCTTTTAATTGTTTAAAATTACTGATTACGGGTTCTAAATCTTTTATAAATTCATCGTATTTTGTGGAGTCGAGCTTTATTGATTCGAGTAGGTATTTCAGTGCTTTTTTTTCATTATTTTTTCTAAAATAAACTTTTGCTAATAAATACCATGCATCAGCATAAGAATAGGATAAATCAATAGATTGAAGTAAATAATATTCCGAAAGTAATAAATCGCCTAATTCGTAATATATAAATGCGACATCATAAATAGCTTGTTCGTCATTTGCTTCGAGTTCTAATACTTTTAGATAGCAGCCAAGTGCTTCATTTAATTTACCATAATTATATAATAAATCAGCTTTTTGTTGTAATATATATTTCGAACTTGGTGTATAAATTAGTGCATTATCATAATCTTTCAGAGCATTTTCAAAATCATCTAATGCATCGTAAGAGAAACCTCGCCCGAAATATGCTTGATAATTTGTTGGATCAAGAGTAATAACTAATGAATAATACTCAATGGATTTATCATATTGCTTATTATCTGAATATGTACTTGCAAGGTTGTGAATAGTTTCAACATCGTTTGGAGCATATTTTAAAATTTGCTCATAAATTTCTATAGCCTCGATTAATCTAGCAGTAACAGCATAAGAATTGCCTAGATTAAAAAGTGCGGGTACGAAGTCCTCTTTTAGAGCAAGTACCATTTTATAGCAGTCAATTGCTTTATAATTCGCACCTTTATGCCCATACATAACTCCGCAATTATACCATATTAGATAATCATAAGGATTTAGATTAATGGCTTTTTCGTAATATTCAGCGGATTTATTATAATCATATAATAAATGATAGCAATGTGCAATTTCTTGAAAAACTTCGCTTGGCAAATATTCAACATTTTCGAGATATTGCAATATTTCGAGAGCTTCGTTTGTTTTTAAAGCTGATTGTAAAAGCATAGCTTTTCTAAATAGCACTTCTTCGTTACCGGGTTCGATTTTTAAAATTTCTTCGATAATTGCTAGTCCTTCGTTTACTTTGCCAATCTGCTCGTAAATAAATGCCTTAGTTAAATATGCATCTTTATTTAGCGGATTAATTTCAAGCGAAATATTAATATTTTTCAAAGCCTCGTGTGCTTTATCTAATTGAGATAAAATTACAGCTAATTTATGATATGCATCATAAGAATTGGGATTATGAAATAACCATATATTACAAAATTCCAATGCTTCAGAATATTTTTCAACAGATATACAATAATCAACAAGCGATTCAATTATCAATATATCGGGAAAATCTTTTCTGTTCTTATTAGAATTTCTAATAATTTTTTGATAATAACGGATTTTTTCTTCCATATTTTCAAAATCATCGTTATCATCAAAAGATTCGTTATGTTCAAACCAATTCATTTTTTTCAAAAATGTTTTACAAATATTTACAAAGATTATAAATTATTGATTACTAATCAATAATTTTATTGGATTTTTTTTATAAAATAATTATTTTATTATCATTTTTTAATAAAATTATATGTTAAAAAAAATATTTGCAATATTTTAAGTAAATTTTTGTTTTACAAGATGATTTTTTTATTCATAAATTATTTCTGCGGTTCAATATGAGAAGGTCGTTACAATCTTTGCTATTTTTATTAATCATATTTTATTCACCATTATTTTCTTTAAGAATTAGTGATGATCCTAATTTAATTTCTAAAAAATATAATTTTGAAAATTTTCACTCAAAATTTGAAATAAAACCTTATGATGTGCTTAAATATAGTTTATTACTTGATTTTTCTGAAGCTCTCAAAGACGCAGAAATTAATAAAGATAAAAATATGCAAAATTATTTTAGCGGTAAACAAAGTATTATTGCAAAAATTGATAGTTCTACTATTTATAGTATTAGTTTTGATGCTAATGATATGATAATTAATGATGTTAAAGTAGTTAGCAAAAAAAATCCAAACGAAAATTTTACTTATGAGTATAAAAATCTTAATGAATTATCAATTTCTTGCGAAAATGCTTTTATTCAAGGAGATACTCTCACTATTGATATTGATTATTCTGTCAATAGAAACTATCGCAAAGGTTTTTATTTGTATGCACCTGCAAGCTATACTGTTGGACCTAACACATATTATACAGTTGAGCCTCTTGCTTATACTATGAGCGAGCCAACGGATGCGCGTTTTTGGATGCCATGCAACGACCAACCTTATGATAAAGCAATTTCTAATATTTCTATCAAAGTTCCAAAAGATTATACTGCAGTCTCTAATGGAGTGCTTGATTCAGTTAGTAATAATGAAAATACACAAATTTTTCATTGGAGTCATAGTAGCCCAATTTCTACATATTTAATGGCGGCAACGGCTTCGAAATATGCTTATTATGAGCAGAAATACCCCCGATATAGCAATGCTTTAGATACAGTAATTATTGAAAACTATTGTTGGCAGATTGATTTAGACTCGCCCAAAGATCACCCTTATAATGCAGTAAAATCACTACAAAATCAGCCCGAAATGTTAAGATATTATTCATCACTTTTTGGCGAATATTCTTTTGAAAAGTATGGAACAGTAGCTGTTCACCCATATATTTTTGGTGGTATGGAGCATACTACTTTAACAACTATAAACCGCGATTGGCTAAGGGGCTATGCTGAAATTGGATTGGCTCACGAAATTGCTCATCACTGGATAGGAAATCTAATTACTGCGGCATCTTGGGATGATATTTGGATTAACGAGGGTGGAGCGTCTTGGTTCGAAGCTTTATGGGACGAGCATATTAATAATAATCCTTTTTCTTATTATGCAAATATGTATATGAAAACTAAAGATATTTTTCAAAAGCCCGATGCTCATAAACTTTCAGTATATGGTATGCCTTTAAATGATATTTTCAACAAGCCTTATATGGTATATAATAAAGGCTCTTGGGTGTTTAATATGCTATCAGAAATAGTTGGAAAAGAGAAGTTAATTTCGATAATGAAAGATATATTCGAAGAAAATAAATTCAAAGCAATTGATACTTATCAATTTATTGATTTAATAAAATCAAAAATTCAGTCGCCCGCGATGGATTTAGATTTATTTTTTGATGAATGGCTATTCGGTACGGGTTATATAAAATATGCCTTAGATATTGAGCAAATCGAAGCAAAAGAAAATTATTTTAAATATAATTTAATGGTCAATCAAGTTCAATCTGGCGAAGGATTTAGAGATCTTTACGAAATGCCAATTGAAATAATTTTTACAGATGAAAATGAGAATGTAATATTTACAAAAAATGAATATAATAATAATAGAAATCAAGTATTTACTTATGAATTTGATAAACCTGTAAAATATGCTTATGTAAATATTTATAAAGTATTATGTTTACATACTCAAATTGCAACGAATGTAAATGAAAATTTAGCAAATAATATTTTTATTATAAATCCAAATCCCGTAAATGATTTTCTAAATATTAATATTCCAAACGATTTTGTTAAGGAAAATTCTAATATTGAAATTGTGGATTTAATGGGGGTAAAATGGATTAATGCTAAAATACAAAATATGAATGAGACTATTAATATTTCAGATTTACCCGCTGGTGTGTATTTTATTCGTTATAATAATATTAGTCAAAAATTTATAAAAAATTAAATATATTATCCGAAAAGCATTTGATAAGGGCGTTCTATTAATTCATATAATTCGGTCATACCAATATTTCGGCTTTTTCTATAGCTTTCGTTGCCATCGAAATATATAATTATAGTTGGCACAGCAAAAATTCCAAATTGAGCCGAGATTTCTGGTGTCAATATAGTATCAATATAATACATTTTTAATAGTGGAAATTCGCTTTCGATAAGTGATTCGATTTTTGGTTTTAGAACTTTACACACATTGCATTGCTCATGTGAAAAATATACTAAGGTAGCGGACTCATTTTTTATAATTTCCTCAATTTCTGATAATGTTTTTATATTTATATTCATAAAATGATTTAAAAAATATTTCCTAATTATTTAACTCGTATTATTACAGAGCGATTCATCATTCGCCCATAAGGCGAATTGTTATTGAAAACAGCTTCTTGTGGATATGTTACTATATATTTATTATAATCTTTGTCTAATAATTTTATCGCGCTATTTGCTCTTTTTTGTGATAAAATATCGTTATATTCAGCCGTTCCAATATTGTCAGTCAAAGGTATAATTTCGATTGTTTTACCTTCTTTAATTTTTGTGCGAGCATAATTTAATACAAAATCATTAATTAAGTAAAAATCAGTTTTGTCAAATAGCATATACCCAAGAATAAATTCTTCGATTTCATCTTTTTCTTGATTTTTATTCAAATTTATATATTTTTTTAATAGTTTTTCTTCGGAATTTAGGAAAAATACCGCTTTTGCTTTTGCAACATTTTTATCAACATCTTCAATGCTACTTTCGACTTCTAATACATTTAATTGATTATTCTTTTTTATGAACATATTCGAAGCAAGCACAATTTGATTCGCGCCTTCCTTAAGTTTATTATCATTAGTGCCGTTATATGTTGTATGCCCCTCGAATTGATAAGGTTCTTCTGATTTAAATCTCGGAATAACTGTTAATACTTTATTAAAATTATCAATCCAATCATCGCTTGAAATTTTTGTTTCTAATAATCCATTTCCTTTCGATAAATCGAAATAAATTTTCCTTGATTCTTCAGTAAGCAAAGGATTTTTATCTTTTTTAAGATTATTTGCCAATAATTCACTACTTATTAATGATTTATCTATCCCCGAGTTTATTAAATTCTTTTTAACTAATTCTAAGCGTTTTTCGATTATCAATTTCTCCTCATCGTCGGATTCGGAAATAATTTTTATTTTGCAATCTGGATATTTATCAATATATTCTTTAATCAATTTTGCATAATTTTCTGAAAAATTTATTTTATCATAAATATCAATATTATCTTTATAAACTATTGTAGAATTGTTATTTACAAAATTAGTTTTTAATGCCTTATCTGAATTTTTTTCATAATATAAAACGGGCAAAACTGTAGAGTAATTAATAAATTCTTTTTTATTAATTATAATATTAAGCGTATCGCCAGTATTTACTTTTTTATAATCAAATTCTGTAATTAAGTCCATTTCGGGTTTAATTGAAACGGGTGGCGATGGTGGCAAAGGTGCTTCGGGCATTGGCGGAGTCGGAGGTCGTGGTGGCTCTGCTTTTGGAATATTATAATGTAAAGAGATGCCTAAGCTTGCTTGATGAGTATTCAAATTCAAATCACTTGCCATTTTGTTCAAAGCAAAATTAAGGTTTGCATTTGCATATAACTCATAATCTGAAAATTTTGTTACTAAATATCTTGCTCCTAATCCAATTCCATAAAGAAAAGAATTTGCATTTTCTAATCTTGCTTTTGCTGGATTAAATATCTTTGTTCCGTCGGGAAAAGTTGCATCTTCGGGCGAGAGTAATACTTCTTTTTGTTCAAAATCATAATTTAATGGTATTCCAAAATTAATCGCAAATTTTACATCGAGTGGCAATTCTTTTATTGGGCTAAACCATAAAGAATGCTCGTTTGCAATAATATTATATGAAAAATCAAGCTGATGCTCGACCATTATTTTTTGATAAGAATCTGTTCCTAAATCATTTCCAATATACTGTTCAACGCGATAATTTGCAGATAAATCATTATATCCAAGCATAATTGAATAATTTATATCATAGCCAAATAAATTGAAAATATTACGAATTTCTGCTCCAAAAAGTAGTGCTGGCGCCAGACCATAAGCTAATTCATATTGAGGACAACAATTTTTATAATTACCAACTTTATTAAAATCAGAAATATACATATTTCCGTTTAATCTTGCTTCGACTTCGAGTATATAATCTGTATAAGGTTTTGATTTTGATGTATTTAATGTAATACATAATAAAATTAATATATATATAAATCTCATTTTTTTACTTTATTCAATTTTTGATATTATAAAAATTTTGTCAATTCCAAGCAATATTATCTAATTATTAATAAATTTCGGATAAGAAAATCATTTCCCGAATAAATTCTTAATTTATAATTGCCCGTGCCGTATTTACTAAGGTCTATATCTAATATATTATAGCCCGAATTAGCTTTATAATCCTTAATTAATAAGTGAGATGCCCCCGTATTATCAATTATATCGCAATTGATTTCTGCATCGTTTTCGATTTCAAAACTAACTTTTGCGAGCGAGCTAACTGGATTTGGTATAATCAATAAATCCTTAATAGTTGATTGAGTTCGAATAATATATCTATCTTCGCATATACCCGTTATAATTATTTCGCCGCTTTCAGTTTTCATATCAACAAATTTACTCCAACCTATAGAATTTGCTGTAATACTTATTGGACTTCTATCTATGCTACTAAGCCCCGCAACTCCAACTATAACAGCTAAGGTATCGCTTAAATTAAAATTACCATCAACTTTAACTCCAAAATTACGAATACCATTATTTACATAATTGTGAGTAATTTCGCCCTTACCAAATTTTGATTCGACTTTTCGAGGCAAAAATAGATTTGAATTTACCTCAAAATCAGCTTCGAACAATCGCACTCCATCATAAGGTCCGTTTTCAGCATTTGTATAAGTAATTGGTATTCTTACATTTTCATTATTTGCTTCTGTATAAATTGTTGGGATTTTTACCTGGCTCGAACCGTGATAAAATGTTAGTGGAATAAATTTCTGAACAAGACAAGGATTAGCATCTGTTATTAATTGTGCTTGATTTTCATTATTACTAATCCAACTAATTTCTACTAATTTCTCCTCGTTTGGCTTTAAAGTAAATCCTGCTGGCGTTAAAACTTCAAAATCACCAATGGGTTCCACTCTAAACTGCTCGAAAAATATATCTGTAGCACCGATATTTTTCATTATTATTTTTCGAGTACGAATTTCGGGTATAAATCTTAGTGCATCGTGAGATAATTGTATAAAAGAGCCAATACCGGTTCCTTTTACATTCATACTAATTGTAATTTTAGTTTGATTAGAGTGATAAATTATTAATTCATCAGTATTCAACCCTAATTCTTTCGGCACAAAAGATATTTTAGCATAATAAGTTGCACCTGGTGCTATTATCGTGTCTTTTAATAATTTTTTAATTAGAAAATACGAATTTTCACCCATTTTAAAGCTAAAATTATTTAGCTTCAGAGGTACGGGGTCATCATTACGGAAAATTGCTAATTCTTTTGTAAGAGTGTCGCCAATGCACACATCACCAAAATCTGTATTATTACTTAATAAAGTTAAATTTCTTCCTTTTGAATATGATTCAAATGGTATTTTATACTGTTTTACACAATGATATAATATTAAAGTATCACGAATTATCCCCGTATCAAGCGGACTATATACAATATCAAAATTAAAACATTTATTTGGATTTATTGTATCACGTTGCCAATTCTGTATTAATTTGAAATGTTTATTAAACATAAATTTAGCATCATATATATCAGCAATAGAATTACCAATATTGCATATTGAACTAATTGTATGATAATTATCAGTTCCTAAATAAGCGGGTTCGATTTGAACGACATCATCTCTTAAACGTGGTCTTTCTATTACTAAATAAGAATCTGTCTCATCTTCTTGCGGGTATGTAAACGAGCGATATACAATATTATCCATTCGTGATACAGAAGTCGAGACAATAGATAATCCAGTTGGCGACATTTTCATATCTGTCATATTCGCAGTATGACCAAATAAATTTGATGATGGTATTTTCGTTGTTAAATCATATATTGCTATTTGTTTATCTGTTTCTGAGCCAACGATTACAGATGTTGATGTTGGATTAAATTGAGCGGCAAGTGAATTTCCAGACGAAGGAGTAAATACTTTTACTATTTGACGAGTTTCAATATCTATTAAATAACTATTTGTTTTTAGTCCCGAACCATCTGATTGACCGCCCAGAACAAGCATTTTACCATTTGGAGAATATGCAATTCGTAAGAAATTTGGAAAAATATCAAAGTTCATTTCATCAAAAACTGAGAAATCACTTGTTCTAATCATTTTAATTTTACCATTTATCAAAAGAACTGCGGCGGAGTCCATAGTTGGGCTGAAGCTAATATCCATTATTGGAGAGTCAAAGCTATATTCTCTAATGAATGATTCATCGAACATTGAATATTGCAATAATTTATTACCATAAAATGGAATTACAGTTAATACTTTTTTTGCTCTATCAGATAATATTTTATTTGCTACAAAGCCTTGTGGCAAGATAATTTTTTTAACGGGATATTGTTCATTAGAATTAAAAACAGCGATAGTATCACCCGTATAATATAAATAATTCCTATATCCAACGAAATATTTATCATCAGAATTAGAATATTCAAGTCCGAAAGAATAAAAACGCTCCTCGGAATATTCATCGTTTTCTTCTATAAATTGTCTATTTGTATAAGTTGGTTTTGGTTGAGTAGTCAAATCCCAAGTCATCACTTTACCCATAGAATTTAAAGAGCTAAGTAGTGTTCCGCTCTGATTATAATTTACACTATAAACGGGAAATTGGTCTTCGCTCAAAATTTCAGTTTTACTATTTTGAAAATTTTGTCTAACTTTGAACATAAGAAATTTCGTTTCGATATCTGGAATTTTCCATTTGTACATCGAATCGCGAACAACATCAATTTTTTCCCATTTATACCCTGCGTCAACGCTATAATAAATTTCTACGGGATATTCAACCGAATGCCCTTTCCATTTTATAATTACATCTTCGCAAGGTGCAAATACACGTCCGGGTTTCGGCTCTGTTAATTCAATTAATTTTTTCACATCAACGCTAAAACTATTTCCATACAAAGGAATATGTTTTTTCATACCATTATTAAAATGAATCGTGAGAACGTCTTGAAAATATCCAAACTTATCGGGTTCGAAATAAATATTTACAAGATATTCAATATCAACGCCAAGCTCTGCTGGTGGTTCTCTTTTTTCACCAAGAAGTGGTCCGAGCCATTTCCAAGTAAAATATTTAGTTGTTGTAGTTAGTGAATCAATTTTTATATTTGTTTGTTTATAGTCTTTTGCAGATTGTAAATAGCCTTTAATTTTAATTTGGAATGGGATTTTATTTCCGGGCGTTACTATTTCCCAATATGCATCACGCATTTGTTGTTCATTCATACCCGAAATAACATATAATACGGGTAATTGCTGAATAGATCCCATAATATAATTTCTATAAGGCTGATTTTTATAAATAGTAAGTAATTGCCATAAATGCTCTTTATTAGGTTGCCCGATTTTAGTAAAGTCAGTTAATTTTGTGTACCATTTAATAGTTTGCCAACCATTATTAAGAGGAGTTACTTCAATTGGCTCGCATACCATAGCTTCTTCTAAAATATAAAATTGATTTTTGTTTAATGAAATGGGAATCCCGTTATCAGTAATTTGAACATTAAGTTTTAGAAGTGGGAACTCTTCGGTATTAATATTATACATAGGAGGCACTATTTGTATATTAACGGCAACCTGAGAATATATATTTAATATTGATATAAAAATACCAATTAATACTAATTGAAAGTAACGCATTATGTTTTTAAGACTTTGTATAAAAAATAACTACTTATAGACGCTATCAAAATAAGTTTTGTTACAAAAAAATAATTTAAGATAATAATTCTGCTAATTCGATAAATTCTTTTTGTAATTCTTGAGTATTATCTTGATTATACCATATTTGAATTTCTTTAATCATTTCTTCTTTATTAAAATCGGGTTTTTTCTTCATTTGTGCTACGAGCTGATTTAATACTTGGGGTCTTGGTCCCCAACTTGTAATTTTATTAAAATCCTCATCAATTACAATAAGTTTTGGGATAGAACGCGTCCCATTAGTAAGATTATCATCAATAATTTCAAGATTTTCGTCTCGGAAAAGAATTTTAAGTTCGGTATTTGGATTTATTTGTGATAATTTATCAAAAATTGGTAATATTTGAGCGGCATCTCCGCACCAAGCCTCAGTCAATACTACTAAATAATATTTTATACTAATTTTTTTAAATGCTTCGATTAGATTATCATTTAAAATAGTAGTTTTTTCTAATCTATTCATTCTATGATAATTCATTTTTGAATATTCAATCATTTCGGGCGATTGATCATCGCCACTTGTTTTTCCTCTTTGAACTAAATTTGTAACTATATTTTTATATTCATCATAATTTATAGCTTTATTAATATGCGATTGATTTATTATTTTCATCAAATTTATTACCTCAAATAATTATAAATACTCTAATTATATTTTAACAAAGTATATTAATTAAAAAATAATAGAATATTATAGACGAATATCAATTCTTATTGATGTTATTCATCTAATTAATTGTTTTACAAATTATTTAATTGATAATTATAATGCTCCTTCTGCTTTTAAAACTGCAGGGATTGTTAATAAAAGAATTTTTAGATCTAATAAGAAATTTGCATTATTAATATATTCTGTATCATAATCAACCATATCTAAAATTGTAGTAGAGTTAGCGCGATTCTTAACTTGCCATAATCCCGTAATGCCGGGTTTTACAACAGTACGTAAATACATAATATTGGGATATGATTCAAGGAAATATCTCATCGTTGGGCGTGGACCGACAAGGCTCATATCACCAAACAAAACATTAAATAATTGAGGCAATTCATCAATACTGCTTTTTCTTAGGAATTTACCAATTGGAGTAATTCTTGGATCTTTTTTTGTTTTGTCGTAATAGCCTTTTTTACGCTCATCATCACTAACGAATTTGAATAAATCATTATGCTCGGCATAATACATAGTGCGAAACTTATAAATAGTAAATTCTTCGCCATTTAAACCAATTCGTGATTGTTTGAATATTGCTGGACCTTTCGAAGAAAGCTTGATAATAAAAAATGTTACCATTAATAATGGTAACAATAGGAGTAGCAAGAAAAATGAAAAAGTTAAATCGAAAATTCTTTTAAAAGAGAGATAAACATCTTTGCTTTCGACATACTGCCGTAATTCTAATATATTTTGTGATTCCACACCATAAATCACATTCATAATTACTCCGAATTATACATATTGCACAAATACAGTGTGTAAAATATATTATATAAGCTTTCTCTTTGTTTATTTAACTAAATAGACAAAATTTTATCTATAATCGCTCCCCTTTTTTTTATTAAAAAACTTTTTCCCATTTGAAAAAGTATTACTAACAAACTTAAGTAAAATTAAACAAATACAAAATTAATTTATCTTCATTTTAAATAAATTTTCCCAATTTTTACCAGTAAGGTAAAAAATATTATTTTTTTCATTATATGCAATACCATTTAAAACTTCTGCATTAGGATTATTATACTCAAACTTCCTTAATTCAGAAAAATCAATAATTCTTTTACAATTGCCACTTTCTAAATCTATTTCAGCAATTTTATCCTCACCATAAATATTTGCCCAAAGCATTCCATTAATATATTCAAGTTCATTTAATAAACTTATCGGTTTATTATTCATTGTTATTGAAACAGTTTTAATAATTTGATGTGTATTGGGCTCAATATATTTTATGATATTTGTGCCATTACTCATTATTAGATTTGTACCATCATTAGCTAAGCCCCAGCCTTCACCTGAATAAGAGAATATATCTTCAATTTTAAAAGTTTCGATATTAAGTATTAGGCACTGTCGTGATTCCCAAGTAAGCATATAGATTTTATTATTTAATATAGTAATGCCCTCTCCAAAATAAGCGTCGGGAATGCTATTTTTTTGTAGTATTTCGCCTGTTTCGGGATTGATTTTGCGAATTGACGAATGTTTGTAATGTCCCGTACTTTCGTAAATATAATCGTTATAATATATTAAGCCCTGCGTATAGGCATTTATATCGTGTGGAATTTGCTTTAATATTTCATAATTAGCTTCAAATTGCTTTTCATCGTTTATTTGAATATTTGATTTTTCGGTTTGAACATTATTTTTATTAATTTCTTTTGTACCACAAGATAAAAGAAAACTTTGAAAAATTATAAGAAAAAATAGAATTTTCATAAATAATTATCTTTCTATTTATTAATATTCATTTTATTTATTATAGAACTCGAAGATTTACCTTCGACTAAGTTAATTATAACAAGCTCACCACCATTTGAAATAACATAATCAGCTCCAACAATATTTTTGGGATTATAATCTCCGCCTTTTGTTAATACATCAGGGGTTACGCATTTTATTAATTCAAAGGGTGTGTCCTCATCAAAAATCGAGACAAAATCAACTGAGGCTAAACTCGATAATACTTCTGCCCTATCTAATTCATTATTTATAGGTCTATTCTCACCTTTTAATCTTTTAACCGAATTATCCGAGTTTAATCCAATCACCAATATATCGCCTAATTTTTTTGATTCACTTAGATATTTTGTATGCCCCGAGTGTAAAACGTCAAAACAGCCATTTGTAAAGACTATTTTTTTGCCCGATTTCTTTAATTCTCTACATACTTCTTTTAATATTTCTCTACTTAATAACATATTATTTACTTACAGATTCAATTAATTCATTAATTTCTATTGATACTATACCGGGCTTTTCGCAAACTATACCCGAGGCATTATTTGCCAAAGCGGCGGCTTCTTTAATACTTGCATTTCCCGCTAAACTTGCTGCCATAGTAGCAATTGCTGTATCACCAGCACCGGAAACGTCTGCAACGTGTCTTGCTTTTGTTGGAACAGATGAAATCGCTCCACTATTTTCGAATAGCATCATACCTTCGGCACCTAAGGTAATTAAAACATTTTTACAGTTAAGCATTTCTAATAATTTCTTGCCAGCTTCGATAATATCATCTTTTGTACGCAAGGTTAAACCAATAGCTTCAGCCGCTTCTTTTCTATTTGGTTTAAACACTGTAACTCCCTTATACAACATAAAGTTATCTTTTTTAGGGTCAACGTAAATTGGAATATTATTTTTTAAAGCAAATTCTATAACGCTAATAATTAATTGATGAGTTACGGCACCTTTATTATAATCTTCTAATATTATTCCAGCTAGGTTATTGATTTTAGACAATTTAGAAATAATATATTCTAAACCTTTATAGCTTATATCTGCTCTAACTTCTCTATCAATTCGTGCTATTTGTTGATTATTTCCAATAATTCTTGTTTTTACTGTCGTTGGTCTCTTATCGTCAATATATAAACCTTCTGAATTAATTCCAAGATTATTAGATATTTCTACAAAACTTTTACCAGAATTATCATTTCCAATAACTCCACATAAAAGCGGTTCTATTCCAAGAGATTTTAAATTCTGAGCAACATTTGCCGCTCCACCGAGATGGAAACTTTCATTTTCAACATCAATTACTGGCACAGGTGCTTCCGGAGAAATTCTTGAAACAGTCCCCCAAAAATACCTATCCAACATAACATCACCAATAACTGCAATACTTTTACCTTTTGCAGTGTTTAGTATTTCTTTTACTCTTTCAGTATTGATATTTTGCATTGTTTTCTTTATAAATTAAATAGCTTGATTAAAGAATTCATTAAATTTTTCACTAATTTTAGCTTTATGAAGTACTATATCAAGCAAATTATTATTAAAAAATAAATTATCATCAATTTTTCCCATATAAACGAAATTCTTTCTTTTCAAATGTTCAAATGCTCTGTGATTATTTGAAAAACCAGCAATTCTTTTTGAAAAATTATCGTTATCCATCATTTCGGGGAAATATTTTTTAAAATTTTCATCATTAATTATATTCAAATACTCATCATATTCATCAGCAATTAAATATCGTATGTTTTTTAAATGTTCGTTAGCGGGCTTATAAATACCATTTGCAAAAAACGAATTATTTAATTCATAATGAAAATATAATCCTAAAGGATAATCTTTATTTATTATTGAAAATTTATTATTATATGGAAAAAAGAATCCAAGATTTGTTTTATATGGGCTTTTATCCTTTGAAAAACGAATATCTCTATTAATTCTGAATAAACTATTTTTTGAATTTGATATAAATGCT
Source organism: Bacteroidota bacterium (assembly GCA_029974985.1). GTDB lineage: Bacteria > Bacteroidota > Ignavibacteria > Kapaibacteriales > UBA2268 > JANJTB01. The sequence goes on from JARKQC010000087.1 coordinate 73,221, forward strand.
AAATTGTTATTAAAAAAAATCTTTTCTAATTCTTCTACAAATAATCTTGCTTTAGCTTTGATTTCTTTTTCATAAAAATTCAGATGCTCATCAAACCATAATTTATTATTATTTTCTTTTAGCTCGAAAAAAAAATCTTTTATTTCTGTTGAAAAGCTATCAAATTTTGGTTTATTTTTCATTGCTTAATTATTATAATTTATTTGAAAACGTACTGTTGTAAGGCCAGAGTGTAACCCTACAAATTTCATATTTAATTCAATTTCTGATTTAAGATTTATCAAGCCACCTCGAACTAATTTTTTAGTTTTTGACTTTTTACTATCATAAGAATAAGAAAAAATTTCAACTTTATTCAAAGATAAATATTCTTTAATCATCATTCCGTAATCATATTCACTTATATAATCTAATCCAGCAAAATTATAAATACCCAATTTATTTTTATCTATAATTTTTAAGACTCCAAGAGCAATATCATCAAGAAGAACAGGTGAGGTAAAAATATTAGTTGCTAATTCAATTTTATTATCATTTATAATTTTATAGAAAATATTAGTACCTGTACTATTATTATTTCCATAATATTCGGGTATTCTAATGCTTACAAATTGAACATTGTTTGAAATGCAGTAATTTTCACTGCCAAGTTTAGTCTTTCCGTAATAATTAATTGGATTTGCTAAATCGTCTTCATTATAAGGCCCAGAATTACCATCAAAAATATTATCTGTTGAAAAAAATATTAATTTTGATTCTGTCATAAAGGCACCCTTACTAAGCGCTTCAATTGTTCCAACATTATAATCCCATGATTCCTTTTTATTATCCTCATTTAATTGAAAATCATCAAGGCTAAGGCAATTAATAATATAATTTGGAGCAATATCAAGGATTATTTTTCTCAATACCTTTTTATCATATTGAATTACTTGAAAAGATAATTTATCATTTATAACGCTTGATTTATAATTATCCAGCTCAAGATAAACTTTCCAATCGGTCTCCTTTAAAATTAACTCATAAATAGCTAATGCTAATGGTGATTGTTTGCCTAATATTAGTATTTTTTTCATAATTTATGTTTCACGTGAAACAATTTTAAATTGATTTTAAAAATCTTATTTCAAAAATAAGGATATAATTGATATATCAGAAGCAGAAACCCCAGATATACGCGAAGCTTGTCCAAGTGAACTTGGTCTTATTTTATTTAATTTTTCCATACCTTCTTTTGATAAAGATGTTAAACGTAAATAATCAAATTTCTCGGGTATTTTTTTTGATTCGTTTTGTAAAAAGTATTCTATATCTTTTAATTGGCGTTTTATATATCCTTCGTATTTAATATTTGTTTCTAATTTTGTAACTAATTCTTCATTATTAATTATTTGATTTAATAAAGTATTTTCTAATTTAGAATTTTTAATAATATCTACTAAATTAACTTTTGCTCTCTTTAATAAGCTATAAATATCAGTAGAACTATCAATGGTAGATTCACTAATTTCATTAAAATAATCATTTACTTGATTAGCTTTTAGTTTTATTGATTTTGCCTCTTCAATAGCATTATTAATAAGATTTACTTTTTTTTCAACTTTTTTATATATTTTCTCTGGTATTAAGCCTAAATCTAATCCATACTTCATCAGTCTTTCGTCTGCATTATCTTGACGCAAGAGCAAACGATACTCAGCAAGCGAAGTAAACATTCTATAAGGTTCTTCTGTACTTTTATTTACTAAATCATCAATTAAAACGCCGATATATGCTTCATTTCTTCTTAATATTAATGGTTCTTTATCTAAAATCTTATTTGCCGCATTAATACCAGCAATAAGACCTTGAGAAGCGGCTTCTTCATAACCAGATGTACCATTAATTTGGCCCGCAAAATATAAACCTTTTACTTTTTTAGTTTCTAATGTAAAATTTAGTTGATATGGATAGAAAAAGTCATATTCTACGGCATATCCAGGTCTTATCATTTCAGTATTTTCAAGACCATAAATCGAGTGTAAGCCTTTTATTTGTACGTCTATAGGTAAGCTCGTAGAATATCCATTTACATATACAGAATTTGTATTTAAGCCTTCTGGCTCTAATAGAATTTTATGTGAATCTCTTTCAACGAAACGATTAATTTTATCTTCTATTGAAGGGCAATATCTTGGTCCAACACCTTTAATTCTACCAGTAAACATAGGTGATTTATCAAATCCTTCGCTTAAAATATTATGTGTAGTTATATTAGTTTCTGTACCGAAACATACTATACGATTTTTAATTTCACTTGTTCTAAACGAAAAAGGATTAGGTTTTTCATCGCCTTCTTCAATATTTAATTTAGAATAATTTATTGATTGAGCAGATATTCTTGGAGGCGTGCCAGTTTTTAATCGGCCTCTTTCAAAACCATAATTATCGAGCATATCAGATATTTTATCTGCTGAATACTCTCCTACTCGCCCACCTTTTACAGCATTTTCACCAGTATAAAGCATACCATTTAAAAAAGTACCAGCACAAAGTATTACCGCTTTTCCATATAATATTTCATTTTTATCACTTATAACTCCATATACTTTGTCATTTTTAATAAGTATTTCATTTGCAGTACCTTTTATCAACGTTAAATTTGGAGTATTTTTTAATATTTGATAAACATAAAGTGGATATAAATCTTTATCTATTTGTGCTCTTGGTGACCATATCGCGAGACCTTTTGATTTATTAAGCATCTTGAAATGAATTCCAGCTTTATCAGCTAAAAATCCCATAATGCCACCCAAAGCATCAATTTCTTTAACAATATGACCTTTTGCACTTCCACCAATCGAAGGGTTACACGATGGACGCCCCATTACTTTTAGATCTGTTGTAAGTAATGCAACTTTTAAACCCATTTTTGTAGGTGCTAATGAAGCTTCAATACCAGCGTGTCCACCGCCTATTACTATAACATCAAATATATTATTCATTTTCAATAATTTTAAATATGTTTCACGTGAAACCTTATTTTCCGATACAAAATCGTGAAAATATATTATTTAGAACTTCTTCGTTCCAAGTTTCACCAGTCAATTCTCCTAATATTTTCGTAGCAGTTCTTAAATCATAAGCGATAATTTCGTTCCCATAATCATTATCGAGAGATTGCAATGCTAATTTTAGGTGCCTTACTGCATTAATCAATAATTGACGATGACGATTATTAATTAACACATCGCTTAATCCGCAAATACTTTCATAAGATTTTTTAAATATTAAGTCCTTTAATTCTTCGATTCCAATATTATTTTTTGCAGAAATACAAATATCACTAATATTCTCAATTTGAGATAAATCAATTTTATTTTGTACTAACAATACATCTTTTTCTGGGTATTTGTCTTTTATACTTTTTAGTAATTTTTGTGAATTATTTAGTGAAATGGTTGAATCATTTAACACAATTACAAGGTTTGACTTTTCGATAACGCTTTCAACGAATTTTATACCTTCAATTTCAATTGTATCAATTGTATCTCTTATTCCAGCGGTATCAGCAATTATAATTTTATTTCCATTTTTATATATACTTTCTTCGAGATAATCCCTAGTAGTACCGGGTATATTACTTACTATAGCGCGTTCTCTATTTAAAAGAGCGTTAAAAAGTGTAGATTTTCCACTATTTGGATAGCCAGCAATACCTACATAATAGCCAGAACGGGATATTTCAGAAGCGGTATATAAATCAATTAGACTATTGCAATATTTTAAACTATCAATGATTTGATTTCTAACTGTAGTTTTTTTAACTAAATCTAAGCCTTCTTCTGAAAAATCGAGTTCTAATTCGAGTAAAGATGAAACGTCGAGTAATTTTTGTCTTAATTCTTTCAGTTTCTGCGAAAATTTTCCTTCTAATTGTTTTGCAGCAGTCGTTATTCCAATATTAGAAACAGAATGTATTAAATCAGCAATTGCCTCTGCTTGTGATAAATCTATTTTCCCGTTTAAAAATGCTCTTCTTGTAAATTCACCTGCTTCGGCAAATCTTGCACCGCTTTCTATTATAATATCAATGATTTTATTTGCAAGGAGTGAATTCCCGTGACAAGATATTTCAACTATATTTTCACCAGTATAAGAATTTGGTGCTACAAATATTGATGCTGTAACTGTATCAATAATTTCATTTTTATAAATTATTTTTCCATAATAAATTCTGTTACCTTTACTAAATTCTATTTCTGATTTAGAATAAAAAAACTTTCTTAAAATTGAGAAAGATTCTTTTCCAGAAATTCTAATTACTGCTAATCCGCTAATTCCCGGTGGTGTGGCTAATGCTACTACAGAATTTTTCATTAAAAAAATAATTAATATTAAAAAACTAATATTAAACGATAGAAATTCTTTATTGTTGTATTAGCATTAAATCAAACAATAAAAGATTTTATCAGATTCAATTTAAGGCGTTTTAAATCCTTAATATTGATTTTTTATTTTTATTGATAGTTTATATCATAACAAGGTATAATAATTAAATTTTAAGCAAATATGAAAGTGGACTTTTTCAGTCTTTTTTTAATAATTCTTTAATATTTTAATATTCAGTTAATTGTTTTGTGTTATCTAACTTTAAATGTTGCCATTGTTATAATAGCAAGTATAACAGCAATTATATAAAATCTTGTAACGATTTTTGATTCGTGCAATCCGCTTTTCTCGAAATGGTGATGTAAGGGTGCCATTTTAAAAATTCTTCGGCCTACGCCATATTTCTTTTTTGTATATTTAAAATATGAAACCTGAATAATTACAGATATAGTTTCTGCAAAAAATATGCCTCCTAGAATTGGCAAAAGAAATTCTTTTTTAATTAAAATTGCAAGCCCACCTAAAGCACCCCCTAATGCAAGAGAGCCTGTATCACCCATAAAAACTTGTGCTGGGTAAGAATTATACCATAAAAATCCTAATGCCGCCCCTACTAATGAAGCCGCAAATATAGTTAATTCACCAGAATTTCTTAAATAAGGAATGTTTAAATATTCAGAAAAATTTGCATTACCAGAAAAATATGAAATAACAGCAAGTGCTAATGTAGCAATACCAACAGTTCCAATAGAAAGCCCATCGAGACCATCAGTTAAATTAACTGCATTTGACGTTGCAGTAAGAATAAATATTACGATAGGTATATATAAAATTCCAAAATCAAAATTTACATTTTTTGCAAAAGGTACTGTTGTAGAAGTATTAAATTTCCAAAAATCATAAGAAAATGTTTCGGGGAAAAAATAAATTGTTGCTCCAACTATTAACCCGATAGATATTTGCCCAACAATTTTATACCTTCCAATTAGCCCATTTGGAAATTTTTTTATTACTTTTAAGTAATCATCGAGGAATCCAACAGCTCCGAGCCAAGCAGTAATTAATAATATTAAAATAATAAACATATTTGAAATATCAGCCCAAAGAATTGTTGGCAAAAGTAGCGCAAATAATACTATTAAGCCGCCCATTGTTGGCGTCCCCGCTTTTAGAGAGTGATTTCCAACTTTTTGTAATTCACTTTTAGCTTGCTCGCCTATTTGATGATTTTTTAATTTTTTTATAATAATTGGACCAAAAATAATACTTATTAGCAAAGCACTAATCGCTGCAAGAGCGGCTCTAAATGTAATATATTGAAATAGTCCAAAACCGGGTATATTAAAAGTTTCTCTTAACCACAAACCAAGATGATAAAGCATTAAATATAAATTATTTATTTGTAAAAATATTAATTTACAAATTTAAGCAATATTAATATTTTATCTTTATAAATTTTTATTTGAATTTAATTATTAAGATATTTTTCAAATAAAAAAATAAGGGGGACTTTTAATCCCCCAATTTACTTTCAATTAACAAATCTTTTTCCGATTTGAAACGCTTCCATATTCAATGGAATCAATTTATGATAGCGTTCTGGTAATACTTGTGCAAGTGCTTTTGGAACTGTTTCTTCTTTAACAGAGTTAGTTGCTTTTATAAAAGCACCAAGCATAATCATATTCAGAACTTTGATATTTTTTAATTTTACTGCTTCTTCACTTCCCGGAACAGCATAAATATTAATATCTTTTCTTGTTGGTGGTATTGTAATATTTGTTGAATCATATATTAAGTTTCCACCTGTTTTTACTTTATTTTCAAATTTCTCGACTGATGGTTGATTTAATGCAACAACTGTATCATATCTTGAAATAATTGGTGAACTAATTTGCTCTGATGATACTATTGTTACAGCGTTTGCAGTACCACCACGCATTTCTGGACCATAAGAAGGCATCCAACATACTTGTTTATCTTCAATCATACCAGCATAGGCTAAAATCATACCCATCGAAAGTACTCCTTGACCGCCAAATCCAGCGAAAATAGCTTCTTGTAACATATTATTTGCCCTCCGGTACTTTTAAATCACCAAGTGGATAAAATGGTATCATTTGCTCTTCGACAAATTTATTTGATTGTAGTGGTGTAACTTTTAAGTTTGAAGGGCAGTTTGATACTACTTCTACTAAACAAAAGCCACGGCCTTCTTGTTGGTATTTAATTGCTTTTTCGAGTGCTTTTTTTGTACGTTTTACATTATTTGGTTTATGAACTGATTGACGAGTTACGTAGTAAACTCCGGGTAATTGAGCAATTAAATCACTAATTTTTAATGGATAACCTTGCACTTTAACGTCTCTACCATAAGGTGATGTTGTTGTTATCATACCTTCGATAGAAGTTGGAGCCATTTGTCCAGAAGTCATGCCATAGATACCGTTATTAATAAATATAACAAGTATATTCTCGCCACGGTTTGCGGCATGAATTGTTTCAGCAGTACCAATAGCCGCTAAATCGCCATCACCTTGATACGTGAAAACGATTTTTTCGGGCATAATACGTTTTATTGCGGTAGCAACAGCACAAGCTCTGCCGTGTGCCGCTTCTTGCATATCAACATTCATATAATGATAAGCAAATACGGAACAACCAACAGGAGCAACACCTATAGTTTCGTACTGAATACCCATTTCTTGGACAAGTTCCATAAATATTTTATGAACAGTACTATGTCCGCAACCAGGGCAATAGTGCATAGGAACATCAATTAATGTATCTGGTTTTTTATATATAAGGTTTTCATCAACGCAAATATTTTCTTTTTCTACAACAAGATTTTCACTCATTTTTTATCTCCTTCGATATAGATTTTGATAAAGTGTTCGTATATTTCTTCCGGTGAAGGTATAACGCCACCCATACGACCATAAAATTCAACTGGGCATTTTCCATTTACTGCTAATCTTACATCTTCAACCATTTGTCCCGCATTCATTTCAACATCTAAAATACCTTTAATTTTCGTAGATACATCTTTGTATATTTGTTTTGGGAATGGAAATAATGTTTGTGGTCTGATTAATCCAACTTTATGACCGTCTTGGCGTGCTAATTGCATTGCTTTCATACATATTCTTGCGCCTAATCCGAATCCTGTGAAAATATAATCAGCATCATCTATATCAATTGTTTCGTATAATACTTCGTTTTCTTCTATTACTTTATATTTATTTTGAAGTCTTAAATTAATTTGTTCCATTAATTCTGGTTGAATATGTAAAGATGTAATATACGTTCTATCTTTACCGGGTTTTCTACCAGTAGTAGCCCAATCTGGAAATTCAGTTTTTCTTGGCATTTGGTCAAATAATTCGACTTTTTCCATCATTTGCCCAATTGCACCATCAGCTAATAGCATAACTGGATTTCTATATTTTTCTGCTAAATCAAAACCTAATTTTACAAAATTAACCATTTCTTGAACTGTAGAAGGAGCAAGAACGATTAATTTATAATCGCCGTGTCCTCCACCTTTTACAGCTTGGAAATAATCTGCTTGTGATGGTTGAATTGTACCTAATCCCGGTCCGCCTCTTACTACGTTTGCTAATAAACATGGCAATTCCGCACCTGCTATATACGAAATACCTTCTTGCATTAATGATACACCAGGGCTTGAAGATGTTGTCATTACACGTCTTCCGCAGCCAGCCGCACCATAAATCATATTGATTGCAGATACTTCGCTTTCTGCTTGTAATACAACCATACCAGTTCTTTTGTTGGCTTCTATTGCTAAATATTCGAGTACTTCTGATTGTGGAGTGATTGGATATCCAAAATAAGCATCACATCCTGCTCTAATCATTGCTTCGGCAAGGGCTTCATTTCCCTTCATTAATCTAATATCACCCATTATTAACCCTTTATTTAATTTGTTATTTCAACAACTTTTGCCGCTTTTTTTGGTTCGCGGACAATTTTTCTATAAACTGTAATAACTGCATCGGGGCATACAAGCGCACAATGTTCGCAACCAGTACAACCATCATTTATCATTAATGCAAATTGATAACCTTTTTGGTTTACAGTGCTTGATAAGCCAATTACATCTTCTGGGCATGCATCTACACATAATTCGCAACCTTTACAACGCTCGATGTCAACTATTATCTCACCTAATACTTTTGCCATCTATAACCTCTTTTTATTAAGTATTATGAATTTTTACTAATTTTATATTTTTACTTTTAGTAATTTAAAAAGTTTTTAATAAATGTACTAAATAGTAATACAAATTACAAAGATTTATTGAATTTACAAAAATATTTCGTTATTTTGGAAGATGAAAATGATTGATTTTTAATTATTTATGAGGATTTATTATAATTAAATAACTAATTTTATTTTTGGGAAATACTAAATATTATTTTATTTTTATATTTAATTTTTTTTAAGATTAATTCGATATTTTATGTTATTAAATTAATAATTATTTAATAATTAATTAAATAAAATTGATGCCCAACACAGTTTTTTGTATCGGGCATCATTTATATTTAATATTTTAATTGACCAGCGGATACTACATAACTTTGCATTTTTCTTTCAAATATTTCTTCAGCTTCTTTTGTAATTTCTGCAATAATATCAATATTAATATCTCGCCTTATATTATTTCTATTTAAAGAATGTACTAAATCCTCCGTCGAGACATTGCCTGCTGCTAATTTAGTAAAGGGGCAACCCCCTAATCCGCCGAATGCTGTTTCTAAATATTCTGCACCTTCTTTCATAGCATAATAACAATTCGTTAATCCTAATCCATAAGTATTATGAAAATGAGCAGTTAATGTAGTATCTTCATTTATAGATTTTATTCCTGCGAAAAGTCTTTGAACTTGCTCGGGATAAGCATGACCCGAAGTATCAGCAAGCGATATATTCATTATTCCATTATCAATATATTTTTTTGCAATTTCAAGAACAAATTTCTCTTCAATCTTTCCCTCGAATCCACAACCAAACGCACTTTGAACAGATACTTGAACTTTTTTCCCAATTGATTGCAGTTCTTGAGCTATTTTAATTATTCTTTCGAGAGCTTCCATTGTTTCCATACCCGTATTTTTTTTACTATGAGTATTACTTGCAGAAACTCCCATACAAAACATCTCTACTCCACAATTCAAACCGCGTTCCATACCTTTTTCATTTAATATAAGACCCGATAAAATTGTATTATGTTTTGAATTTTTATAATGTTCAAAAAGTGCATCTGTATCAGCCATTTGAGGCATTTTAACGGGATGAACAAATGAACCAAGTTGGATTATATCAACATTAGATTTTATGATTTTATCTATCCATTCGATTTTCTTTTCTGTCGGCACGATTTTACTTTCGTTTTGTAAGCCGTCCCTTAATCCAACCTCGTGAATTTTAATATTTTTTGTCATTTCTATATTTTCTTAATTAAAATTTTAAATTAATCCAACATTTTTTAAACAATATTCTATTCTTTCGTAAGTGCGTTCAATATCAAAATCAAGACCGAATGAAAAACGTATCAAACTGCCTTTCATACCGATTTGATCTTTCATATCGTCGGGAATTTCTGATGAAGTCGAATGGCTGGGGGCGCTAAACAATGTTTTATAAAATCCAAGTGAAACTGCAAAATAACCAATTAAATTATCTTGCATCATAGGCATTAATTTTGTGGCAATTTCATCAGTTTTTACATCGAGAGTAAGCATTCCACTAAATCCATAACCCTTGTTCATCATTTGTTTCATTAAATTATGTTGTGGATGATTTTCGTGTTCGGGGTAAATTACGTCTAATCCAAGAGCTTTTAATTTATTTGCGATATAAGATGCATTTTTACTATGTTGAGCCATTCTTATATGAAGTGTGCGTAAATTTTTCAAGATTCCCGCCGCTCTCAAGCTATCCATAGTTGGTCCGAGTAGCATTGCATAACCGCTATTTACATCTTTTAGACTTGCAATAAATTCCTTATCTGCACACACACAACCACCAACAGTATCACTTGCGCCATTTATATATTTTGTTAAACTATGAATTACAATATGAGCACCGTGATGATATGGGCTTATTACCATCGGAGTAAATGTATTATCAACAACAAGTTTACAATTATATTTATCAGCTAATTTGCGTAATTCGGGTAAATTTGCAACTTCGAGCATTGGATTACTCATTGTCTCGCAATAAATCATTTTTGTTTTGCTTGTAATTGCTTTTTCTACTTCTTCGAGATTTATTATATCTACAAAATTACATTTTATACCTAATTTTGGAAATATATTTTTAAATAAAGCAAAAGTACCACCATATACAGTTCTACTCGATACAATTTCATCTCCCGCCGAGCATATTTGAAGTGCAGTACAGCTAATAGCACCCATTCCAGAAGCAAAAACATGAGCATCGGGAGTATTTTCGAGTAAAGCAAGTGCATCGCTTAAAAATTGGTTCATTGGATTCATATGTCGAGAATATAGGTAACAGCCTTCGATTTCGTGTTCAAATATTTCTGACATTTTTTCACTTGTTAAAAAAGTAAACGTTGATGAGTCTGTTATTGATGGATTTACTCCACCGAATTCACCAAATACTAAGTAATCTTGTATTCTGTTAGCAGGTTTGTTTTCCATTTATAAACTCCTGTTATTATCAGTAATTAAAAAAATGCTTTTATTGATTTTACAAAAAAGCCCAATTTTTTTAATATAAACAAAATTTTATTGATTTTTATTAATTTTAATTTAAAAAAAGATGTCTAAAACTTGTGAAGTTAAGGACATCAAATTTTTTTTATAAATATAAAAATAAACTCTAAAATAAATACTTCAAAATATTCAAAACTTCGATGTATTTATATTATTGCTGGACAGCGAGCCCTCCTTCGGTACTTATGTACTTGTTTAGATTTATTAAAATTAACTTTTTAGATAATTTAAGATTGAATGATAATATATTATTCAGCAATAAAATCAATTATTTTAGTAAAATTTGATTTTGAGTTACCTGCTTTAATATGAAATTTTTCATTTTTTGCATTAATTACAGTTATAATTGTACCAGGTGGTGCTTGCAATTTTGATAATAATGACCCATCATTTCTATACATTGAGTATTTCCACTGTTTATCTTTTGCAAATATTTTTAGCTCAATATCTCTATCGCATATTACTGTTGCAATAATCTTTAATTTATTAAAAATTTTATGATTTTTTAGATTGGTTAATATTTCATTAGGTTCGATATCGCATTTAACACAACTTACAATATTATAATGAAATATAACAAGAGTTTCATTTTCTTTTGCGTTCGATGCTAATCTCAATTCATCAATGACATCAGCTTTTAAAAATGATATATTTAAAATACAAATAATAAATATTAATATTTTCATAACCATTTCCTTTTTTCGATAGACCAACCTTTTTTACTTTTTTTTATAAGACATAAATTATTACTAATTTCATCAAAATAAAATTCTCGGATTTGATTTTCTGGCTCGTCATAAAATTTAGTTTGTGATATTAAATTTCCTTGTATATCATATTCTTGTGCTATATAATAAAAACCCATAGGTTCGCTTTCATCAAAAACTAAAATTATTACACCGTAATTGCCAATTGAATTGAAAGTATATACAATTGTTTGAGGTAAAAGTTTACCTATTTCTTTACTATCTGGAATTCTTTTTTGCATTTTAGCAATTCTATAATAATTATATAAATATACTAAACCAGAATCATTTGAGAAAGGTAGATTTTTCATTTTAAATTTAATCTTTTGATTAGGTGAATAAATTTCATTTAGTCTTGGATAAGCTATAAATATTTCATTTCCAATATTTGTAATTAGTGGTTTCCATAATTCTTCATAAATTAAATTATTTTTTGAATATTGATCAGGTAAGTACCCTATATTTGCAATAAATTTACCTGTTGAATCATATCTTGCAACAGTAACAAGTGAATCAGAAGCAAATTTTTCATTATAAACAAAATTGCTTGTTGTTCCAATTATATCACCATTATTTAATATAGCATAAGAACCATAAATAAAATAATCATCAACTTTAACTTCTGGAATAATCATTTTTTCAAAATTTAATTCTCTGTCAAAGCAACTAAATCCAGAACGATTAATTATATTAAAAACTTTTTCAGAATCAGGAACGGCAAACGTATAGATAAGATTTGAAATTATAATGCGATTATTAATAATTTTAGGTATAAAATAATGCATTTTAGTTAATTTCTTACCATCATCACCTATTCCATATTTTGAATATTCACTAATTGGTATAAACTTAAAATCATCTCTCGCTGATGAAATCGCCTTTGTATTTGTCGCAATAAAATGATTATGCCATTCATTATTTTGATTTTTTGTATCTATAACCTTTAAAATTTTACCGTTTGTATAATCATATAAAACTACTATTCGATTAGCGTCATCAGTAATAAGTAATTTTGTAGCATCATCATATATTTCTATTCCACCTATTCTATTTATTATAACATCATCATTTTCTTCTAAAAATAAAATATCTTTGAATTGTAGTTTCTTTGATGGTATATTTTCATCTATTTCGACGCGTTTTGCTTTATAATGCAATGCACCATTAGTTTTAAGGGTACACTTATTTGACATTAAAATAAGACTTAACAATAAAAGAAAAAAGTATTTCATTTTTTTATCCAATTTTAAATTTTAAAAAAGCGAGTAGTAACAGAAAATGTAACTACTCCCCCAATTAAATTAATTACGGAATACACCGTACCAATCACCATTTATTGAATTTAAACCTTCATTGATAATTAGATTCTTTCCTATGATTTGATAACAAATACCAGATCCAACACAATAGAAAGTATAACCAACTCCAATATCTGTAATATTATATGCTTTACCTTCTGCCATTAATGCACCGCTTGATGAAGTCCAACCAGTAGAACTATATGCAGTTAATGATAAAGTAATTGCAACAACAGCAAAAAAAATTGTTATTATAGATATAATAATTTTAATTTTCATGATTATTGTCCTTTTAAATATTTTTAATAAAACAATCTCTAAAATAAATACTTCAAAATATTCAAAACTTCGATGTATTTATATTATTGCTGGACCGCGAGCCCGCCTTCGGTACTTATGTACTTGTTCAGATTTATTAAAATATAATAAGAATTGATGCGTCTCTCCGAAGTATCGAAGTATCGAAGTATCGAAGTATCGAAGTATCGAAGTATCGAAGTATATAGTTTAGAGGTCAAATTGGCTAATTTAAAATTCATTTCTTTTTTTCTCTAAAATATTTTTCTTTAAAATAAAACTTTCTCAGT
>JARKQC010000140.1 GCA_029974985.1 Bacteroidota bacterium
AATTAACACCTATGCCCCAAGATAAATACCTAAATATAGAAAAAGAAAAATATTATAATAAGGTATAGAGATAAGAAAATAGAACTATATAAAAGATTTATCTCAAAAAATAATTATGAAAATATCATTTAAAAACTTAGAAAAATATTACCCATATATTCCCGCTGTATTGATTTTTATAGTAGGTTTAGTTTTATCATTTTTCCGTTGGGCATCGCAAGATGAAGTAGTTTATCTAAAAGATACTATGATAATCTCAGAATTTATAAGAGCGGGTGAGTGGTTTGGAAATGAGAGCGTGGGTGAGCATGGCTTTATATCTAAATTAATAACAGCTTTGTTTTTCTTAATAACGGGACCAAATATTTGGGTAGCCACATTTTTCAATATTATATTAGCTTCCATAACTGCATTTATTATGCATAAAGTGTTTTATCATTTTACAAAAAACAATTTATATGCAATGCTTGCAGTTATACTTGCCGTTTTTTCTTACTACTATGTTGCTGTAGTGCCAAAGTATTTACGTGACATACCAGTAATGTTTGCATTATTGTTATTTATATATGCACTTATAAAGGAGAAACCGTTTTGGCTTTTAGGATTGTTATTTATGTTGGTTTTAGATGCAAAAGAGTATATAGCAGTAATATTAACGCCCGTACTTTTAATTTGGTTGCCATTAGTGGAATATCAAAAAAACAAATTTTCCTTTAAAACTATTTGGAACATCGGATATAAGAGTGTATTACTCTTTGCACCCGCAATAATTTTTCTATATTTAATGTTTTTTACATCTGTTGTTCCCGTAAATAATTTTATGTCAGCATTTTTGAAACTGACTGCTACAGAAAATAATGTTGCGAAAGTTGCCCTTGATAAACAAAAATTATCCTTTGGCACAGATACATCCAAAGTAATTAGTACTATTAAGATAGAGACCGAGATAATAAATGAAGATAGTATAAAAGCAAAGCAAATTAAAACCGCAAATTATGTACGAAATTTAGAGCCAGTAAAAAAGAGCCTTGCAAAGCGAGAAGCACAGCCCAAAAGGAAAATTAAAACAACAGAAATTAAGAAAAATGATATCGTTAAAAAAACAAATATAGTAGATAAAAACGTTGCGTCAACTAAAAAATCTAAACCAAAAGAAAAATTAGAATTTAAGAAAATACCTACAAGCAAAAAAGACATTTCAAAAAAAGATAATAAAATTGATAAAGAAAAAATTTTAGTAAAAAATGAACAACAAAATATTGATACACTTAATACTGAAAAACTACAAGATAGCAGTAAATTATCATTAGTAAAGAAGGAAACTAAAGCCGAAGCGAAAACAGTAGATAATAAACAAAAAGTTAAAAAGAACGATACTTTAAACGTTGATGTTAGTAGTCAAAGTATAGGTAAAGTTGACGAAGATAATGAAGAAAACTTAAAAGAAGAGAATTTTGCTAAACTAAAAATGAGTTCAGACTCATTAAGAGCAGAAAGATCAGAATTTGTAAATTTACTTGAATATTATGGAATTTCAATTTTAAATATACTCATTGTTTATGGTCAGAAAATGCTATCTCCAAGGACATTTTCATATATGTCATTTCCATTATATTTGATAATTTTCTCACTAATTGCTTGCATAGCTCTTCTAATAAAAAATTTTAAGCGACCAGATATATTATTCATAAGTATATATTTATTTATGTATTTAGCAGTATATCTTATTAGACCGAGCCACGCGAGATATTTACTACACCTTGTGCCTATATTCTCACTATTTGTAATTTATTTCTTGTTAGATAGTTTGGATAATTATAAACGGATTTTAATACCTGTGCTTATAACAATGCCAATAACTGCCGCTACATTATATTACGAAATTACAATGCCAGTTGTAAAATTAGTAGCTCATATATTCTTTTATTCCTTATTATTGCTTATAAGCTATTTTGCATATAAACATAATAAATTATGGGCAAAAAGAACATCAATAGCTTTTATATTGCTATTGTCTTTCTTTTCGTTTGGTTCATCTATGATGCAAAGTATTACTTCGGGGCAAATTATTAAATCTCTTACATTTGGTCAAAATAATGAATATAAAGAAATTGCAAAATATTTCGATAAAAACAAAACCTATTGGTTTAATGGTGATAGTTATTTAATTCAATTTTATAATAAAGATATTAATCAAGGAATACTACCTTGGAATATAAGGGGTTCAAATCTTTTAAAAGAGTGGCTACCCAAAAGTAATTTAGAAACAAAACTAAATTATATCCCAAACTTTTACTTTCATAATGGATTAAGTAGGCCAGATTTAATGGCAAAATACAATACAGATTATATTGCTTTAATTTATTCTACGAAGCCAGATTTAAAAACTTTCCCTTATGTAGGTACTCCAAACGCTAATCAAGAAACATTTAAAGAGTTTCTACTTACTTCACCCGAGTGGTTAGAATTAGAAAAAAAAGTAGAGCTTAAGAATAAAGAACTTTATATTTATAAGATAAAGTATGAGGAATAAATGAATATTAGAAGAGATATAATTTTACCATTAACAGAACTAATTTCTGGAACTGATATAATTAAACAATATAAACTCCTAAAAGGGAGTGAATATTGGTCAAGAGATCAGATTGAGAATTTTCAAAATAATAAATTAAAAGAATTATTTATCCATTGTTTTAAGAATGTTGTATATTATCAAAGATTGTTTAAACAATATGGAGTTGATATTGATAGCAAGTATATGTATGATGAAATTAAAAAACTGCCTATACTTACAAAGAAAGATATAATAAAAAATTACAATGATTTAATTAGTGCTGATTATAAAAGTAGACGTTATACGACGGGAGCAACTGGTGGCAGTACTGGTGAACCACTAAAATTTTTATTCGATTTAAAGACCCAAAGTGCTGGTTGGGCTTCAGCTTTTAGGGGTTTTGAATACGTTGGTTATAATTTAGGTGATAAAATATATACTTTTTCAGGATATTCATTGGTGAAAAACCGCAAAGTCTTATCTAAGCAATTCGTTTGGGAAAGATTAATAATGAATAATTATAAGTATAGTAGTATTAATGTAAATGAAGAGAAACTCTTTTACTTTTATAATGAATTAGTTAAATTAAATCCAAGAATAATTAGAGGATATCCATCAAGTATTTATGTATTAGCTAAATTTATAAAACTACATAGTTTGAAGTCGCCGAAAATTAAATGTATATTTTCTACGGGTGAGGTTTTGTTAAATGAATATAAAAGTTTAATTGAAGAAGTTTTCAATACAAAAGTATATAATGGATATGGAGCTGGTGATGGTGGGTTTAATTCCTTTGAGTGTAAGCATCAAAAGGGAATGCATATAAGTGAAGAGAACGCTTATATTGAAATAGTGAAAAATGATAAAGTTTGCGAGAATAATCAAATTGGCGATGTTATTGTTACAAGCTTAAATAATTATGTATTTCCATTTATTCGATATAAAGTTGGCGATATGGCATATATTAAAGATGCTTTATGTGATTGCGGTAGAAATACAAAATTATTTGGAGAAATATTAGGTAGAAGTGGTAAGATCCTTTATACAAAGCAAGGCAATCCTGTTTCGCCTACATCACTAGATGTTATTATTTTCAAAGGATTTAACGACGGTGATGAGGAGAGTGTTGCTATTTATAATAAAATAGAAAAATTTCATTTTGAGCAAGACAATAAAGGGGATTTAGTGATTAAATTAAAATTAAGGGAAAATAAAGATTTTCATTTATTTGATTATCTTGTTGAAAATTTCTCTTCAGTGTTTAGGGAATCACAAATTAAAATTGAATTTGTTGATGAAATTAAGGCAATGAACTCTGGGAAAGAAGATTTTATAACTAGTTATTTTAATCTATATGAATAAAGTTACTATTGTTGCTATTGGCGATATTATGCTTGGTGAGCTATCAAATAATATAGGTAGAGGAGTAGATTCTTATCTGAAAAATAACGGTTATGATATTGCTTTTGATAATATTTTAACAAGTTTTGAAGGTGCTGATATTGTCTTAGGTAATATTGAAGCAGTATTGGACAAGAAAGATTATTATGAAAATATTTATTCAAGTACTTTAATAGCAAGCCCTAAATCAGTAGCATCTTTACAATCAATTAAAATGACAGTTGCAAATGTTGCTAACAATCATTGTTTAGATCACGGTGATGAGAGTTATAAGAATAGCTATAAATTATTAAAAAGAACTGGATTTGATATAGTAGGCAGTGTATATAATCAATCAATATCGACAATAATTGAAAGAAATGGTTTGAAATTTCATGTTATTGGTTTTTCTTTAGCTATTGATAAAAATCATCAAGCAGAATATTATTATCAGCCTAATAATATAAATGAAGTTATTGATTTGATTGAAAAATATAAAGATGAGGTGCATCATACGATTATTACAGTCCACTGGGGCAAAGAATATATCAATTATCCAACCTTGGAACAAAGAAGTTGGGCATATCAGTTTATTGATGCGGGTGCTTCGCTGATATTGGGTCATCATCCTCATTGCTATCAAGGGATAGAGAATTATAATAATGGCTTAATTGTTTATAGTTTAGGTAATTGTGTTTTTGATGATAATAATAAAATGGGCAAAGAATCTATCATAATTAAAGTGGAATTGAATGATAAATCAATAATAAGTTACAAGAGAATACCTATTAATTTGGATAAATTTGGAATACCATTTTATCCGGGAGATTCCACTATTTTAGAAGATAAATTTACTGAAATAGATAAAATATTAGAGCAAAAGATTCTTTTGCAAGATGATGAGTATGAGGAGTTTTTCAATAAAACATTTAAGATTGCTTTTAAAAGTTATAGAAGAGATTTAAAAATAAATTTTTTAAAAAATATTTTAAGAACTAATCCTAAAATTTCTTACACCTTATTAAAAGGTTATTTTATAAAGAAGATGAAGAAATGAAAATATTGATTTTTGCAGGATTGAGCGATAAGAAATTAATTTCAAAAATTGAACCGATTACTAGACTAAATTTTATTCAAGAGATTATTATTATTAGAAAAACAGAATTGAAATTTAAAAAAGTTAATTGTATAAGTCCTAAATATAAAATTTTTAAAAATATTTATTTATTTGAATTATATAGAATCGTCATATCTGTTAAAATTCTCTTTAAAGAAAAAATTAGTCTTATTATAGGTATACAAATGACTTATCATGGACTATTTTCATTCTATTTATCAAAAATCTTTGGTGTTGATTATATATTTAATTTGATTGAGTCCTTTGATTTTACATATACCTCAAGGATTTATAGAAAAGTAATTTCAAGTTCTAATTTGATTGTAACCAGAGGTGTAAAAGTAATAAATGAAATTAACAAATACTTTAAAAAATATATTTTATGTGTATATGTTCCTAATAATTTTTCTTTTAATAATATTGGATTAAATAAAACTAAGGTAGATAGTAATATTTTAATTTATTGTGGTTCATTTTCTAAATCGAAACGAGTCGATATAATGATAGAAGCAGTTAAAATAATCAAAGAAAAATATAAGTTTTCAAATTATACTATTAGGCTATTTGGCGACGGCGAACTAAAGCAAGGTATAATAAATAAAGCCATCAAATACAATTTAGATAACATTGAATTTAACCCTTATTTAAAAAATATAGACGACGAAATAATGAAATCTAAAATTTTTATAATGACTTCAGAATTTGAAGGACAGCCCATGGCCATGGTCGAAGCACTTGCTTGCGGTATTCCTGTAATTATGCCTAATATATCTAACATTCCTGATTTAGCTATTGATGGTTATAATGCTTTGCTTGTTGAACCGCTTGATACAGAAGGTTTTGCTGAAGCTATATATAAACTAATGACTGATGATGAACTTTACAAAAAATTGAAAAAAGGCGCAGAGAATTTTAGAGAAGAACACGAATATGAGTTTTCAATGGAGAATATTACTAATATTTGGAATGATATTTTTATAAAACTTGGATTAATCGAAAAAGAAAACACCAATGCTAACAAATAAAACAATACTTGTAACGGGTGGAGCTGGATTTATAGGCTCTAATATTGTGAAAAGGCTACTCGAACTTGGCAATGAAGTGCGAGTATTAGATAATTTTTCTACGGGAAAGCGGGAAAATCTTTTTCCGTTTAGGGAATTGCCTAATTTTAAGGTTTTTGAGGGTGATTTGCGTTCATTTCATATAGTTCGGAGTGCAGTAAAAGGGTGTGATTATATATTGCATCAAGGGGCATTGCCATCAGTTCCTCGTTCCGTGGCTGACCCAATTACCTCGAATGATGTCAATATTTTGGGTACTCTGAATGTGCTGGAAGCGGCAAAGGAGTTTGGAGTTAAGAGAGTGGTATATGCGTCGTCATCGTCTGTATATGGGAATAATCCTGATTTACCTAAGCAAGAAGATATGCCCGTTTTTCCACTTTCACCTTATGCGGTAACTAAGTATGCAGGTGAGAGATATTGTCAAGTATTTAGTAAAATTTACGGAATTGAGACAGTTGCACTGAGATATTTTAATGTATTTGGTCCAAATCAAGACCCAACCTCACAGTATAGTGCTGTAATCCCTAAATTTATCAAGTTAATGCTAAATGATGAATCACCGATAATCTATGGCGATGGCACGCAATCACGTGATTTTACTTTTGTGGCAAATAATGTAGAAGCGAATATCCTTGCTTGTACTGCACCAGAAGCAGCTGGGGAGGCGATCAATATTGCTTGCGGTGAGCGTTTTACTCTTCTTGATTTAGTAAGTGAGATAAATAGAATTTTAGGAAAGTCTGTTAAGCCAATTTTCCAACCTGATAGAACTGGAGATGTGAAACATTCTCTTGCTAATATCGAAAAGGCTAAAAATCTCCTTAATTTCACTCCGCAAGTATCCTTCAAAGAGGGCTTAGAAATGACAATTGAGTTTTTTAGAGGGTAGAAATTAAGGTTATATCTATAAAAAGTAGTGAAATTTTTAAGTTTTTATGATTGTACTCATAAAAAGTAGCAAAATAATAAAAATTTTATGGTTACGCCCATAAAAAGATAATTAAATATCTTAAATTTCAGCCCTCAAATATCATTCAAAGAGGGTTTAGAAAGGACAATAGAGTTTTTTAGAGGGTAGAAATTAAGGTTATATCTATAAAAAGTAGTGAAATTTTTAAGTTTTGTGGTTGTACCAATAAAAAGATGCAAAATGATAAAGTTTTTATGGTTACACCCATAAAAATTAAAATAAATTGAAAGGCCTTTCGCATATAACCTAAATAAAGTAATAAAATTAGAATTTCATTAAGTTCAATAAAGCGTAAAGTGATAAATAGAGACTTATATATTAAAAATATTGAACGATTTAGTAATAGTAATTTAATTAAGATTATTACTGGAATCAGAAGGTGTGGCAAATCATCAGTATTACAATTATTACGAGAGCAATTTTTACTAAATGGTGTTGCAAGTGAGCATATAATTTATATTAATTTTGAAAGTTTAAAGTACTCTAATCTAAAAACGTCTCAAAGTTTGTATGAATTTTTAAGCAAACAAATCAATTCAGATGGTAGATATTATATTTTGTTAGATGAAATACAAGAAGTAACTAAATGGGAAAAGTGTATTAATTCTCTAATGGTAGATTATAATGTAGATTTGTATTTAACTGGTTCGAATTCGCATCTTTTATCCTCAGAATTAGCGACTTATATTGCGGGAAGATATGTTGAAATTCCGATATATACTTTGTCATTTAAGGAATTTTTAGATTTTAAAAATATTGATTTGGATAAAACTAATTCTCAAAAGTTTGATTTATTTTATCAATATCTTAGGCAAGGCGGCTTTCCCATTATTCATATAAGCGAATATTCTGAAGATACTATCTATAAAATAGTTTATGATATTTACTCTTCTATAATACTTAGAGATACGATTCAGCGGTATAATATTAGAGAAGTAGAACTATTAGAAAGAGTAATAAAATTTGCATTGGATAATATAGGTAATACATTTTCGGGAAAAAATATCGCAGATTATTTTAAAAGCCAGAATAGAAAAACTGATATAAATACAATTTATAATTATATGTATGCTTTAGAGGGGGCTTTTATTTTCTATAGAGTTCCAAGATATGATATAAAAGGTAGAGAGATTCTCAAAACCCAAGAAAAATTCTATCTTAGCGACATATCCTTACTTTATGCAACTATTGGTTATAAAGATAGTTTAATTTCTGGTGTGTTAGAGAATCTTGTATTCTTAGAATTGAAACGTAGAGGATATCAGGTGTATGTTGGAAAAATTTATGATAATGAGATTGATTTTATAGCTGAAAAATTAAATAGTAAGATGTATATTCAAGTAGCTTATAAACTTGAAAGTCAAAAGACTGTTGAACGTGAATTTTCGGTATTCAAGAATATTCAAGACAATTTTCCGAAGTATGTAGTTACTATGGATGAGTTCTGGCGTGAGGATATTGGTGGCATTAGGCACTTTCATATTGCTGACTTTTTATTGTCTGATGAATTCTAAGTTTCACTCCTCAAGTATCTTTTAAAGAAGGATTAGAGAGGACAATTGAGTTTTTTAGGAAGTAAACTTTACACTTGTATCTATAAATAAACGAAAATAATTGAAATGTTTATGGTTGTAACCATAAAAAGAGTAAATTTTTAAAAAATATTTGTGGTTATATCTGTGAAAATTATAAAAGTATGAATAAAAACACTCTTCCATCTAAATGAATCAAAAACTTGTTAATATAATAAAGAAGAATTTTACTAATTTTGTGTATTTCTAAATGTTTATTTGTAAAAGTCAGTAGAGTTTTTAGAGGATAGAAATTAGGTAGCTTATGTTTTTAAAGCTTACGATAATACAGTATAAAATAAAATTACGATGAACTATTTTAAACTATTTAAGAATAAAACATTTTTAAAATTATTAAAAAACTTTCTGTCTTTATCTTCTTTAAATGTTCTGCAATTTTTAATAAGTTTATTTACCGTGCCATATTTAATCCGTACTATTGGATTGGAAAAATTAGGCACAATCAATTTTGTTTTATCGCTTGTAGCGTATTTTATTCCTTTTGTTGATTACGGGTTCATTGTTCAAGCAACGAGAGAAGTAGCTTTAGCTAGAGATGATAAGTTAAAGTTAAATCATACATTTTCAAAGTATTTTATTTCAAGTCTATATAATTTTATATTAGTAAGTTTTGTATATATAATTATTATTTTTATTATTCAAAAATTCAGACAAGATGTTTTTTTATATGTTTTAGCTTATTTTACCGTTCTTGGAAAGCTTTTATTGTGCGAGTGGTATTATCAAGGTACTGAGAGAATGGAGTTTATAGCTATCTTAAATGCAATATCAAAATTATTATATTTAATTGTTCTTATTGTTTTTATTCACAATCAGAACGACTATAGTTTTGTATTATTATTTCAAGGTTTAAATGCTTTAATTGTTGGAATTATATCAATATTAATTATTGTTTTTTCACATAGAATAAAAATGAGGGTTGTTACAATAAAAGAGTATATAAAAACTCTTAAGAGTGGCTTTGCTTTATTTGCAAATCAATTCTTACCAAATTTATATAACAATTCTACAACTTTTATTTTAGGCTTATATTCCTCAGATTTTGCAGTAGGTTTACTTTCTTCTGCAAAGTTTGTTTCTGAAATTAGTAATATGGTCATATCAATGCTTTCTAGAACCTTTTTCCCTTTTCTTAATAGAAATTTTGATAAGCATTATATTTACAGAAATATCGTTCTTGTAGTAAGCATTTCTATGTGTATTCTAATGTTTTTATTTGCGGGTATTATTTCGAACCTGCTTATGCATAATTCTGTAAGTGAGGTAACGCTACTTATTAGAATATTGGCATTTGGAACACTAGGGTTTGGGTTAATGTCTATTTATGGAAATAATTTCCTTATAATTAAAAAACAAGACAAACTTGTTATGAAAATTACATTTTATATATCAATATTAGGTTTTATAACTTCATTTATATTTGTTTTGTTATTTAATGTGAATGGAGCAGCAATTAACCTTAGCTTTACAAGAATAGCTTATGGAATAGTATTTCTTTTCTTTTACTGGAAAATGTCTAACAATATCAGGTCCAAAATAAAATTTAAGAATACATAGCAATCGAAGTATACATCTATTATATTTTTTTCACCCAAAAATGACATTCAAAGAAAAAATTGTGCTAATTAAAAGAAAGGTTTTAAAATGAAGACAAAAAGAATTCATATTATTTCAACATATAAAGATGTATTTGTTAGTCAAGCAGACTGTGTTCCTTATCGTAGTGGTATGGATAAAGAATTATTAAAAAAGCATTTTAACGAAGCAGGATTTGAGGTTAATTTATTGCAGTTTTCTTATATAGATATTAGAAACATGAATTTTGAAGATGAATATGTTTTATATACTTCTACTGAAGATGTTGGTTATTATTACAAATCTTATATTGAAGATATTATATTAGGTTTGCAATTGCAAGGCGCTAAACTTATACCAGAATTTAAATATCTTAGAGCTAATAATAACAAAGTTTTTATGGAGATTTTACGAGATACATTTGACGATACTGAAATACGTACTTTAAAAAGTTTTAAAATAGGCGTGTTGGAAGATATTTATAAATATGAAAATGAACTTAGAAAATGGGATAAGTATGTAATCAAAACAGCTGAAGGTGCTATGAGCACTGGAGTTTCGTTAGCAAACAATTTTGACGATTTAATTAAAAAAGCCAAAAAGATAAGTCGTACTTTCTATTTATATCAAGATTTAAAAGATATCGCAAGAAAATATTACTTTAAGGGCTATAAATTAGAATCGAGATATCGAAAAAAATTTATAATACAGCAATTTATTCCAAATTTACAAAATGATTGGAAAGTTCTTGTTTATTGGGATAAAATCTTTATTTTAAAAAGATATGTTAGGAAGAATGATTTTCGCTCGTCAGGTAGTGGAAATTTTGTTGTTGATCAAGACTTTCCAATTGAAATACTTGATTATGCCTTTGAAATAAGAGAAAAATTAGATTTACCGAATATTTCTTTGGATATCTGTTATAGTGATGAAAAATTTTATTTAATAGAATTTCAAGCTATAAATTTTGGAACATCAACTATATTATTATCACCCTTTTATTATAAAAAGAATGTTAATTCTTGGGATTGTGTTACCGAAAAACAATCTATTGTAGAAGTTTATGCTTATAGTATAGTAAACTATATAAATACAAAATCTAAATATGGACAATTATCAACTTAATAATTTATATTCTTATATAGCTTCGCCTCAAAACAAAACACCCCTATAATTTTTTTTAAAAAATACGAATAGTTAAAAAACTCAATTTTTAGATAAAAAAACGAAAATTCTGTTCATATTTTGTCCACTTAAAAAAATATCATATCTAAATCATTGATTTTAAAGAAAGTTGAATAGTCCCCTTGGGACTGCCTCATCTTAAATTCTATTTTCAAATAACTTTTTTTAAGATTGTAATTCTATTTACTATAGTAACACATCAGAATGAAAAATGTCTCAAATTATTTCGTTTTTAGCAATTTTTTTATACATTTTTATCGTTTAAAAGCTACAAATTTATAATTATTAATATATCAATATACTTTTATGAAAAATAAGAAAAAAAACTTAATCACAATGAACTTTTTCAAAAAAATTTAATTTTTAGAAAAAGTGTTAGGAAAACTGTTAGGGTGCTGTTTTTTCTTAAATTAAAAAATCCTGTAAATATTAGGTTTAATATGATTTTACAAGATTTTAAAACAATTAAATATGTGGAGATGGCGGGAGTCGAACCCGCGTCCGAAGAGATTCATATTGAGCTTCTACATGTTTAGCAAGTCTATGAATTTAAATTTTAGATTGACCGACCTGCAGGTATCTAAAATCTGTTATCGTAAGTTTTCGCATTTATGTCCGATAAAAACACAAATACTATCCTATTATTTTGCGACACCTTAAATTAAGCGAATAGGCACACCCAAAGTAAGATGTAGTTGGCTAATTATCTAAAATTAGGCAGCTAAAGCGTAATTATTTTCTGCATTTATTTGCAATACCGGTTGTATTTACGTGCAGCCCCGATTGAGCACGACATGCGACTGCAACAATCCAACACCCCGTCGAATCCGTTACATCCCCGTTATTAATAAATTGACGTTATGATAATTGTTATAGTTTATAAAATTTGTTAAAAAATATTAAAATTTCTATTATTTTCTAAATATAAATTAGAAATATTATCAAAAATATCATTAATTCTACTTTTTTCCGTTTATAGATTTTTCAAAATTCAATAATCAAAAAAAATGAAATTATACATTGGTTTAATATTAGCCGCAACAATGTGGTTTATTATGTTTTCAGTTAGTACAGATTTTACTAATACTATTCACCATAATTATTTTTGGTATGCAATGAGTACCTCTACTTTTTTGCTTACCTTATATTCTTTATTAAATCAAAAAGATAAGTTAAAATCGCTTTTTAAATTTGAAATAAAATACGTATGGATAGGTATAATTCACGCAATTTTACTATATCTTTTGTCTCGATTTGGAATGTGGCTTTTGATGTATTTATTTGATTGGGCGTCACCACAGATTGAGGCTATTTACCAGACACGCAATCAAGCTAATCCTTATTTGATAGGTTCGTTATTAGTATTTTTGATAGCTCCTGCTGAGGAAATTTTTTGGCGTGGTTTTATTCAAGATAAATTTATTCAAAAATATGGTTTAAAAATTGGGACTTGGATAGGCATTTTTTTGTATGTATTTGTGCATATTTGGGCTTTTAACCCATTGTTATTGCTTGCGGCTTTGGTTTTAGGCGTTCATTGGAGTATAATGTATTCAAAATTTGGTTCGATTGTGCCAGGAATTATTTCACATTCTATCTGGGATTGTTTGATTTTTGTGGTTTTACCCGTGCCATTATCATTTTAAATTATTAAAATTTTGAAATAAAATTGGAAAAAATAGTAATAAATAAGATTACAAAAAGTAGAATTTCTGGCAGATGTGTACTCGTTTTATCTGATGGGAGGTATATTTCTGCTTTAATTGATACGGTTCTGCATCTTAATCTCGATAAAAATAAAGAAATTGCAGAGCAAGAAATTCAGATTATTAATAATGAAATTAATATAAATAAATTAAAATCCTATTCATTAAGATTGTGCGAAGGTTTCTCACGTTCAGAATTTCAAATTAAGCAAAAACTTTTGCAAAAAAAATATCCATTAAAAGAAATCGAGCAAATTATAAAACGCTTAAAAGAATTAGGATTGATTAATGATAAAAAATTTGCTGAAAATTTTATTAATTATTCAATAAAAAAAAATTGGGGTTTGGATAAAATTATTCGTGAGTTGAATATTAGAAAAGTTAAATCCACTGATTATCAAGAGTTTTTAGAAGATATTAGTAATGATACAGATTTCTTCATAAAGGCACTTAATTCGGCAGAGAAAAAAATGAGACTATTAAGCTCCAAGCCCATAGATAAACAAAAAAATTCGATATTTAGGCATCTTATATCGAAAGGATATAGCTATGATATTGTAAAAGATGTAATTCATAAGCTATTTAATGAATAATTTTAATTATTTTTGTAATCTTAAAAAATGATTTATATTTAATATTTATTTAATCATTAAAAAATTGAAAATGGAATTAGAATTAGAATCAATAAAAAAACCAGTTATATTAAGCGGAGTTACTCCTTCTGGAATTCTTACTATTGGTCACCTTGCTGGCGCTATTACAAATTGGGTTAAGCTTCAAGAAGAATTTGAATGTTTTTTTATGATTGCAGATTTACATGCAATCACTGTTAGGCAAAATCCTGCTGAATTACGTAAAAGAACACTTGAAACAGCGGCTATGTTTATTGCTATTGGTATTAATCCAGAGATTAGTACACTTTTTATTCAATCACATTTGCCTGAGCATTCACAACTAACTTGGGTGTTAAATTCAATAGCAGGAGTGGGTGAGTGCAATAGAATGACTCAATTTAAAGATAAATCTAAACAACATTCTGAAAATGTAAATGTCGCTTTATTTGATTATCCCGTGTTGATGGCGGCAGATATTTTGTTATATCAATCTGATTTAGTACCCGTTGGTGAAGACCAAAAGCAACATTTAGAGCTTACTCGAAATCTTGCCCAAAGATTCAATCATCATTATTCTGATACATTTAAAATCCCCGAGCCGTATATTCCAAAACTTGGTGCAAGAATTATGAGCTTGCAGGAGCCAGATAAAAAAATGTCAAAATCAGACCCCAATCAGAGTGCTACAATATTTCTTACCGATTCTGATAATGAAATAAAAAATAAAATTAAAAGAGCAGTAACAGATTCAGGGTCGGAGATAAAATTTTCTAATGATAAACCGGGAATTTCTAATTTGATAACTTTAATGCACTTAGCAACAAACAAAAGAATTTCAGAAATTGAGAATATGTATGTTGATAAGGGATATGGAGTGTTTAAAACAGACGTAGCCGATGCAGTCGCTAATTATTTACGCCCTATTAGAGAACGATATTTAGAATTAATTAATAACAAGCAAGAATTAATTGATATTTTAACAAAGGGCGAAGAAAATGCAAGACGTATAGCCGCTAAAACTCTACGCAAAGTATATAAAAAAGTGGGCTTTGTGCAGTTTTAAAATTTTGTAATTATTAATTGATTTTAAAATTTCTTATTTCCATAATTAACTCTTCTTTATTATTTTTATTTGCTTCATAAAAATAATAAGTATAGCTATTTAGAGAATCATATTTAAAAATTATTTTAAATTTATTCGGATTTAGCTCGGAATATGGATATTGTCCTTCGAAAATTAAAGATTTATCTTTACTAGAAAAAATCCCTTTTGCAGTGAGAGGAAATGTTTCAAAATTTGAATATTCGTTTAAAATATAATTTTTTGAGTGATTATCATATCCAATAAAAGTAGTTTTCTGAACTTTTTCTTTATGAAAATCTAAAGTACTATTTATAACAAGGTATCTTTCGTTTAAAACAATTTTATTTTCGGCTTTACCCGAGCCTTTTTCAGCTTTTGATTCGGGCGGAGTAAAAAAATAAATTTGCCTAAAATTGCCTTCAAATGATTTTAAAATATCATGAAAATGTGTTATACGAACAGCTTCGCTTTGATTTCTTAAATCTAAATAATCATCATTAGAATATACATTAAAAAAGATGAAAAATAAAAGAATATAAATCATTTTTCTCATATTATATTATCCTTTATCGGGGAATCCCATTAAACGCGCAAAAATACTAAACTCTTCTGAACGCTCTAAAAGAATTTTCATAATTACAAGCAAAGGAACAGACAAAAGCATTCCCGGAATTCCCCAAATATAACCCCAAAATACTAAACCAAATAATACAGTAAGTGTATTTATTCTTAATCTATTACCCATAATAATTGGCTCGATAATATTTCCAATAATAAAATGCATTACTATTAATAAAATTGAAAAAATTGTTATATCCATTATTGAGTCGAGTTGAATAACTGACATTAAAATAGGAAAGATAGTGCCAATAATTGTACCGATATTTGGTATAAAACTCATTAGAAAAGCAAAAAATCCCCAAAAAACAGCAAATTTAATTCCATATATAATACAGAATAAATATGTTAATAATCCAGCTACAAGATTTATTAAAACTTTTATCCACATATATGAAAATATTGATTTACTTATATGTTCATATTCTTTTAAAAGTTCCTTCGTTCCTCCTACGTATTTAATATAATCCTCATAATTCGCCATTCCAGCTAATAACATCACATAATACAATGCAAAAAATAAAAATGAACTGAAAAATGAGCCGATTCCACTTGCTAAATCTGATAATAATTTTGATAAAGAGCCTTCGACTAAATATTTATAAATTTCACTTACAAGGAGTGTAGAATCTAATTTTGCATTGAAAGTTCGGTTAATCCATATTAATACAGAATCAATTTTTTGTAAAAATCTTGATAATAAGTAATCCTGCTCATCAACAATTGAGCTTATTGTATTACTTATTATCATTCCGACTCCAAATAATACGGCTAAAGTGAGTATTGAAAATACTGGCAAAACAAGCCATTTTGGCAAACCTTTCTTAACTGTGAAATTAATAAAAGGTTGCATAATAATTGCTAATAATAATGCAAGAACTAATGGTAATAAAATAGGAGCGAGCAAATTTAGCAAATAAAATGCTAAAACTGCTGCGAAAAAAAATAATATATTTCTTACAAAATTATCTTGCATTTTTTATTTTTAAATTTTAAAAATTCTTAACAATATCAACAAAGTTATTTAATAATTCTGGCAATTTATCTAAATCTTTTCCGCCCGCTGTAGCAAGGTGAGGCTTACCGCCACCACCGCCACCGAGCATTTTTGCTGCTAAACCGACTAATTTGCCCGCTGGATATTTATCTTTAATATTATCTGTAACAACGCATACAATTTGTGCTTTGTCTTCGATAATCGTAGCAATTAGCCCAATTCCAGAATTTGCTAATTCATTTCTTAAATTATCGGCAATATTGCGTAACTCATCAATATTTTCAACACTAATTTGGTGAACAACAATTTTAATATCATTAAACAATTCCGCATTTCGAATTAAATCGCTAAGATTATTAGAAATATTAGAAATTTTAATATCATTAATTGTTTTTTCTAAACTTTTAATTTTATTATTAAGAGTATCTTTTGATTTTTCTAATTCATTAATTTTTGAATTCAAATTCTCAATATATTCAATAACTTTTTTACCCGTAATTGCTTCTACTCTACGAATACCCGCCGCAACAGAACTTTCAGAAATAATTTTAAATAATGCAATCTCTGATGTATTATTGACGTGTGTACCTCCACAAAGTTCCAAAGAAAATTTTGGATCCATTGTTATAACTCTAACGGTATCGCCATATTTATCACCAAAAAACATTTTAATTTTGCTGTTTTTCTTTGCATCTTCGAGAGATTTTTCTTCAACATTTACATTGATATTTTCAAGAATTTTTTTATTTACTAATTTTTCTATTTCATTTAATTGATATTGATTTACTTTTTCAAAATGATTAAAATCAAATCTTAAATATTCAGGTGCTACTAATGAGCCAGCTTGCTGAATATGATTTCCGAGTACATCTCTTAAAGATTCGTGTAATAAATGCGTAGCAGAGTGATTTCTCATTATATCTTTCCTGCGATTAGCATCTACTTTTAGATTTGCAATCGAGCCAATTAAGTGTTCAATATTTCTATCACAAATATGGAAAATAGTATCAGCAATCTTTTTCATTTCTAATACAATATAAGTTTCACCCGCTAAAATAATAATCCCTATATCAGAAACTTGACCACCACTTTCTGTATAAAATGGAGTTTCAGCACATACAACTAAATTATTCTCTACATATAATACTTCGGAATCAATTTCTAAAAAATCATAGCCAACAAATTTTGTTTTAAAAGATACACTTGGTATTTCGACTTCTTGTAAAGATGATTTTCGCGATGTTCTCGAACGTTCTTTTTGTTCATTCATCAAAATATCAAACTGAGATTTATTCACAATTAAGCCTTTTTCACGTGCTAATAACTCTGTTAAATCATACGGAAATCCATAAGTATCATATAATATAAAGGCATCTTCACCAGAAATTTCATTATTTTTAGCTAACTTTGCTTTCTCTTCAAAAATTTCAATTCCTCTATCCAAAGTATGTAAAAAACTAACTTCTTCGCCCTTGATAATTCGACTAATAGTATCTTGATGAGAAATTAATTCTGGAAATTCATCGCCCATTGTATCAATTAAAACGGGCAATAATTTATAAATAACGGGTTCGGAAAATCCAATATTTCGAGCAAATCTACAAGCACGTCTTAATATACGTCTTAATACATAACCTCGACCTTCGTTTCCGGGCAAAGCACCATCAGCAATAGCAAAAGCAAGAGTGCGAATATGGTCAGAAATTACTCTCATAGCAATCGAATCTGGATTATTCTCATTGTTCAAATATATTTTTCCGCTTAACTCGACTAATTTATTAATCAAAGGCATAAAAATATCAGTATCGTAATTTGATTCTTTCCCTTGAATTACAGCGCAAATTCTTTCAAAACCCATACCCGTATCAACGTGTGTTGCTGCTAAATTTTCAAGCTCACCATTAGATTTCCTATTATACTGAATAAAAACAAGATTCCATATTTCTATTACTTCCGAAACGCCAGCATTGACGAGTTTGCCACCTGATAAATCAGCTGTTCTATCGTAATGTATTTCGCTACAGGGGCCGCAGGGACCAGTTTCACCCATTTCCCAAAAATTATCTTTTTCAGCAAATTTATGTATTCTATCTTCGGGAAGATATTTTTGCCAGATTTGATATGCTTCATCATCAGTTTTATAGACCGTTGCGTGTAGTCTTTCTTCGGGTAGTTTCCATACTTGTGTTAAAAGTTCCCAAGCCCATTCGATAGCTTCAGCTTTATAATAATCGCCAAAACTCCAATTTCCGAGCATTTCAAAAAAAGTATGATGATAGGTATCAACTCCAACTTCTTCGAGGTCATTATGTTTACCGCTTACTCTAATACATTTCTGAGTATCTGCGGCACGAACATAATCACGATTTCCAATACCAAGAAAAACATCTTTAAATTGGTTCATTCCCGCGTTTGTAAATAATAAAGTGGGATCACCATAAGGAATTACAGGAGCGCTTGATACGATTTTATGTTGTTTTGATTTAAAGAAATCTAAAAATGATTGTCTAATTTCTCTTGAAGTCATTTATATTTCCAATTTTTTTCTTAATCAATTAAAGATGTAATATTTAAAAGTTTATTTTATAAAAAAAATACTAATTTATATCGAACATTGTGCCAATGTTTAATAATAATTTATCGTCAAAAATTTTCTTTACATTAATCATTTCTTGTATAGCTTTTTTGCCATACATTTTGACTAAATAATCCTTTTTTAATTTACCTATCCCGTGTTCAGCTGATATAGTGCCTTTAAAAGCCAAAGCTCTATCAATACTTTTATCATAAAAACTTTTGGCTAAAATATATTCCTCATCATTTTGACAAAAAATATTCACATGAAGATGGCAATTAGCAATATGCCCAAAAATAACGTATTTTAAACCTAATTTAGGGCAATTTTCGTAATAAAAATCAAATAATTCATTAAATTTATTGATGGGTACGGCACAGTCTAAACCAACTTTCTTTTGACTATTACTTGTAAGGTTTTCGTAAACTTGCAGTGGCAATTCGTGCCTAAATTCTTTAAGTTTTTCGTGTTCTTTATCATTTAGAGCAAACCAAGTTAGGTCTGTAAGTGAGGTAAAATTTTCAATAAATGAATACCAATCGCTCATTAACTTATCTTCAAAATTGGGATTATATTCTTGCTCGAACCAAATTGCACCAATAGCATCATCAGAAATTTCTGAATATTTTGCTTTTAATAGTTTAAGCGATTCTATATCAAAATACTCAATTAATCTTGCTGTAATATTATTATTGTCAATAATATTTATTTTGTTATTTGATATACTTTTTTCTCTTAAAATATCAACAAATTCGATTAATTTATTCTTATTGTCAAAAAAAGCAATACCCCCTAAAACATTTTCGGGGCGTTTTTGTACTTCCAATTCTATTTCAACAAAAATTCCTAATGTGCCTTCCGAACCAATAAATAAATCTATAAGGTCGAGATTTTCTTTTGAAAAATATCCCGATGCATTTTTTACATTTGGCATTTCATAACTTGGTAATTCTATTGAATATATTTTTCCTTTTTCTGATTTGATATTTAATTTATTTTCGTCTGCAAAATTTTCACCTCTTTTTATTGATAATAAATCACCATTTGAAAGAACGATTTTTAGAGATTTAACATAATTTCTGATAGCACCATATTTAAAAGTCCTCGCTCCCGACGCATTGGTAGCAACGTTTCCACCAAGTGAAGCATTATATTCGGTTGGATTTGGAGGCAGAAATAAACCATAATCATTAAGAAAAATATCTAATTCTTTTAGTGAAACAGCAGGTCCTATCTTAACGCTTGATTTATCCTCAGATAAATAAATTGAATTTAATTTTTCAATCGAGATAACAGCACCGCCCGAAGGAACTCTAGCACCTGTAATTCCAGTTCCCGCACCAGAAATAGTAATTTTAATATTTTCATCGTATAATTTTATAATTCCATTTCGCAATTCTGCGATATTAGAAGGTATAAATAGCATTTCAGCATAACCTTTCATATTCGATGAATCATAAGTATATGGATAAATTATATCTAAATCATCAATAAATTTCATTTTTAAACTTTAAAAAAATATAAATCTAATTATTTTTATAAAAATAGCTTTTTAGAGGCTTACTAACAAATTTTATAATATAATATTTTTTTTCATAATCAATATAATAATTATTTGTAATAGAAATAATAAAAGCAAAAAATAGGGCAGAAGTGTAATTTAATAAATTATTAGCACTAAGAAAATTTGTTACAACTAAATAACTCATTAAATATATAATTAGAGTAATTAATCTTTTTGAATTATCATCTATTGCATTATAAATTGATTTGGTATAAGTAATTCTAAAACCTAAATAATAGAAAACAATAAATATAGATATATATGGTATGAATCCAATAATCCCCATTTCTGCTAAAACTGCCATTATAGAAGTATCGCTAAACACCCAACCATTGGCATAAGGACTAAGATAAGTCAATCCAAGCCCAACTCCAATAATTGGTGAAGAAAGCCAGATATTAAATAATGCTCTAAAATTATCTCCTCTCGATACAACAGATTCCCCTTCTATGCTATGCGAAAAAGTACTTTTACCCATAAGTAAATTTGATAAAGTGCCAAATCTCTTACCAAAAAGTTCTAATATACTAATACCAGTATATGATTCAACAATATAATTGGATATAAATACTAAAATTACAATTATTGGTAATACTTTTAATACACTAAATAATACATCAATTTTTTCTGTAAAAATCAACATAATAATAATTATCGCAACAATAGTTACACCCGTCAGAGAAAATGCTAATAATAAACCAATTATTGCTAAAATAATTATTAAAGTATTAATTTTTTTTGATTCAATAAAAGGTTTGAAATTTTTAAATTTTGGTATTAATGTAAAAATGAGTGTTATACCATTGAATGCACCCAAAGCAGAGGGCTCAGAAAAAAATGATGTTGCTCGGAAAAAACCCTGAAATTTCAAACTTAATTGAATAAGTTCGCTTTCTTCTTGTTGATTTCTACTAAAAAACGAGGCATTAGTTAATTCAATCCATGCAAAAGGCAAATCGAATGCTCTTGCAATAATTTGATAAATACCAAAAATATTTATGATTATTGATAAATAAAGCCAAACACGAATAAATTTTTCCCAAGTTTTATTATCTATTTTATAAAAAATTAATATCGCAGTTAATAAATATGTAAAATGAAAATGGGTTAAAGTCTTAAAATATTGTGTAATCATTGTTTGATTACCATTTAGCAAGGGATAAATACCAGAAATGAAAGTAGTAAGTAAAAATATAAAATAAATCAAGATGGCGGGGTTTTTTGCAAGTTTAAGTTCCTCGCCATCCCAAATTGTAACTTTAAAAAAAAATAATAAAAGTAAAAGTGTTAAAAAATCATTAGTAGTAAATCCCGTACTTCCAATATTGAACCATTGATAAACTTCAAAATTGATAGTTACAGCTAAAATTACGACTAATATTTTTATTATTTTCAGATTAATCCATCCTTAAATTTCTTAGTAAGTTTTTCGAGCATATCTTTTGTCATCGCACCTAAGTCATAGTTAGGCTTCCAATTCCATTCCTCGCGTGCGGCACTATCATCAATAGAAGCGGGCCAAGAATCTGCTATTGCTTGTCTATAATCGGGATTATATTCAATTATAAAATTGGGTAAATGCTTTTGAATCTCTTTTGCAAGAGTTTGTGCATCAAAAGTCATAGCAGCAACGTTAAAATCGCTATGATGTTTCAAATCCTCAAATTCAGCTTCGGCTAAATCAATAGTTGCTTTTATACAATCGGGCATATACATCATAGGAAGCTCAGTTTCGGGCTTTAAAAAGCAATTATAATAATTATTTTTTACTGCTTCATAAAAAATTTCTACTGCATAATCAGTTGTTCCGCCACCGGGTAAAGTTTCAGAGGAAATAATACCGGGATATCTTAATCCACGACAATCAACGCCAAATTTTTGTACATAGTAATCGCATAATAATTCACCTGCGACTTTTGTAACTCCATACATTGAAGAAGGCTTAAGAACGCTTTCTTGTGGTACCATATATTTTGGAACACCTTTGCCCCAAACTGCTATCGAGCTTGGAATAATCACTCTTAATAAATTATATTTAATACTTGAATTTAATATATTTAAAGTGCCAGTCATATTCACATTCCAACAAAGTGCTGGATCTTTTTCACCAACTGCTGATAGAATTGCCGCTAAATGAAAAATTGTATCAATCTCATATTTTTCGATAGTTTTTTCAATATCATTTAGTTTAAGAATATCAAGAATTTCAAAAGGACCATTTTTTGTTAGTGGATTATTTTCTTTGTGTTTAATATCGCTTGCGATAACATTATTTACACCATATTTTTTTCTTAATGCTAAAACTAATTCAGTGCCAATTTGCCCTAAAGCACCCGTTACAAGTATTTTTTTTATACTTCTTTTCATATCAAAATCCGTTGTTTATTTGCAAATTCATAAATGTATAATATAACTATACAAAAATAATGAATTATTTGTTAATTATTTTTTGAAATTATAAAGATTTAATTATAAAATTAAATTTACATAAATAAATATAAAAAAAAGCTTTAATAATATTTTTAAAAATTATCAAAGCTTAATTTAAAAAATTTTTTTTAGATTTTACTCTATAATTGATGACGCTTTTTTGATAATATTATCATTAAATACAAAAGATATTGCATTAGCAGTTTTTTTATTCAAAGTAATTAACGATGTATTAAATCTCTGAATAGGTTTTTTATCAGCGGGATATCCTAATAAAATTTGCTTTATAACAACTCCTGTTGTATTTGATAAAATATCATAATCAACTGATATAGAAGCTAATGCACCGTCTTCAACATTTTCTTTTGAGTCGCCAATTAGAATAATTTTATTATCTTTTGCAAGATTTGCTAATTCTTTCATTCCAAGATTGAGAGTATTATCTGCGGCAATTAGTATAGCATCAACATTTTTATTTTTTAGATTATTAAAAGCAGTTGGAATTATTGTTGGTGAATTTACAGTTTCATTAATATATGTTAAATTATATTTTGTAGATAAAAACTGAAATTTATCCTGTGAGAATGCAGAATTAGGTTCGTCTGGATTATATATTCGTCCAGCGATAGAAATATTGGGTACTAATTCCTTAACAAATTTAAGATAATCATCAAAATTTGTAGCATCTGAAAGCCCGGTAACATTAGCTCTGTAATTTACCAAGCCTGCATATTCTGGTGATGTTACATAAGTATATACAATTGTGATTGAATCAGGTATAAATTGAATTGCCGCTTTAGCCGCCGGCGTTGATACTGGAATTACAATATCAATTTTTTCTGCTAATAAACCATTTATTATATCTTGAAATTTTGAGTCAATGCCATTTGCATTTTTTTCAATGTATTTTATATTTTTACCTTCTATAAAACCAAATTTTTCCATACTTTTTTTCATTCCAAGAATTATATTATCAACTAATTCCGATGAATTATATCTTAATATACCAGCATTAATAAAAGCAGGTTTTAGCTTTACTTTCGTACCAGAATGAAAATCATATCTATTAGAGAAATTATCCATATTTATAGATAACTCAATGCGATTTTTACTATTTAAAAAAGCTACGTTTTCGCCATTTTCGACTGATGAATACGAAGTCCCGTATTTTAAGAATATTTTTTTATTATTAATATTTAACTCAAGTACATCACCAATATTAAATTTTGTAAAATATTCTTTTGAGATATTAGTTTCGCAATTACCAAAATTATCTACATATAAAACTTCTCCCAAAACTGTTTCATTTTCTATTTTAGGATTAATTACTTCTAAATCTATGGGTTTTTCACATAAAGTACCAAATTCTGAAATTGCTTTATCTGAAAGCATATTTACAACAGCGTCAATATAGAATTGCTCATATTGGATTTCATCAATTGATTGAACATTATTAGAAAAAAGTTTTAAATTATTTATATTATGAATAGCTGTTGGAGAAAACTTCTTTCTAAATCTTGTTGTTAGCCCGTTATCTGGTGCGATAACTTTACGATTACCAGATTGAATAATAATTCTATTGGCATCTCGACCTGGTTCGACAAGTGCTAAAAAATAAGTATTATCTGGATATAAACTTGCAGAAGATTCTAATAAAAAACCAGCTTCGTTAATATCAAAATCTTTACTTTTTATATATTGAACATCAACATTGGGATAATTCTTACGAACTGCTCCAACAATTCCCATAGTTACTTCGACTTGGAAATCATTATCACTTATGATTACAAGAGTTTTATCTGTACCAATAATGTTTGTAGTATTATTTTCTGTACAAGATGCTAATAAAATAATAAATAGTAATAAAAAGATAATAGAACGCATATAATTATACTCTATGAAATATGAATAATAATACAAAAATACTAATTATTTTGTTATAACTAAATAATTAATTATATGAAAATGAATAAAAATTATTTTTATATAATTTTTTTTTAAAAAACAATAATAATTGAGTTTTAAAGTCAAAAACAAATTATATTTTTGATTCAATATTTTAAAAATTTTATGACATCAACTTTTACAAATCCTCAAAGAAGCCAGATGAGTCTTTGGATTCAAGCGGCTCGTACTTTTTCTTTTCCAGCATCAGTTGTGCCTATTCTTGTTGGTATAATGTGGACACTAAGTTCTTATCATGGTAAAATATATTGGGAATTAACACCTTTAATTTTAATTGCAGGAGTATTATTCCATGCTGGAACAAATTTGTTAAATGATTATTATGATTATAAAAAAGGAGTTGATAGGGAGGAGACTTACGGCTCGAGTAGGATTATTATTGAGGGTTTATTATCGCCAGAAGCAGTGTTTAAAGGTGGTTTATTGATGTTTGCAATTGGATTTGCATTGGGATTAGTACTTGTCTATTATCACGGTTTTGAAATTTTAATTTTAGGGCTTATTGGTTTATTAGGAGGAATGCTTTATACGGGATTCAATGTTTCTTATAAATATTTTGCTCTTGGTGATTTAGGAGTATTTGTGATGTTCGGTCCTTTGATGGTTCTCGGTACTGTTGCTGGACTAACGGGAAATTTTGATTATAATACATTTTTTGTTAGTATTCCAATTGGATTATTGACGATTGCAATATTAAATGCAAATAATATTAGAGATATAATTTTTGACAAACAAGCAAAAATCAATACAATGGCTACTGTTATGGGACTAAAAGCATCAGTTATAGAATATAAATTTCTAATATTTGGAGCTTTTTCAAGCGTATTAATAATGGTAATTGTTGGATTCTTGTCGCCTTGGACTTTGCTTGTATTTATTTCACTTAAACCCGCTATTGATAATATTAAATATGTTT
Organism: Bacteroidota bacterium; assembly: GCA_029974985.1. Lineage (GTDB taxonomy): Bacteria > Bacteroidota > Ignavibacteria > Kapaibacteriales > UBA2268 > JANJTB01. Next base: position 25,910 of record JARKQC010000140.1, read on the forward strand.
CAAAAGCAGATGTTAATAATCCCGAATTGATAAAAATTGGAGATGTGCGCACTGCACAGCATAATCTTATGTTCGGATTGCTTTATACAGTTGGAATATTACTTGGAGCGATAATTTGATTTTTTATTTTTGACAAATATTTTTATTCTTGCGATGCCCTATACTTTTTGGGGATAGGGCTTCGATAGAAAGAATTTATTTAATAAAATTTTCTTTTATATATTTAGCAATTGCTAAAGATGAACTTAATCCGGGTGATTCTATACCTATTAAATTAATGAAATTTTCTAATCCATTCGCTTTTTCATCCTGAATTACAAAATCTCTAAATACCTCGTTTTCTCGTTGAAGTTTAGGTCTAATCCCTGATTGGTCTGAGCTAATATCTTGCAAAGTTAATTGAGGGATATATCTTTTTGCGGCTTGATAAAATTTTTGAGCTAAATCTTCTGGAATTGAATAATCAAGCTCTCTACTTTTTGTATAAACTGTGTCTGGTCCTAATTTTAAATTTCCAGCTAAATCTATTGTTAGATGAATGCCTAAACCCACATATTGGACAGGTGGAACGGGGTAAATCAAATTTTTTGCAATATTATTTAAACGCGATGAAATCTTAAAATAATGACCTTTGCAATAATTTAATCGCAGATTATTTTTATCAATATCAATACCAGAATTTTCTGCTAAAATATCTGCTCCAAGTCCCGCAGAGTTTATAAAATATTGAGAACTAATTTCGAAAATATTTTCATCAATATCACTAACTAAAATTTTTAATATATTATTTTCTTTTTTTACACTTTTTACTGAATGATTGTAAGCAAATTCACATTTATTTTCGATAGTAACAAAGATAAAACTTTCCATTAATTTATGAGTATCAACTATTCCCGTATTTTCTGAAAAAATTGCTTTTGTACAATATATTCCGCAATTATTTTCAATAACTTCATCTTTCGAGGCAAATCGCAAACCTTTTACACCATTTTGCATACCTTTGTTAAATAATGTATTTAGCCTTTCCTCTTCATCTTTTGATAGTGCTACAATATATTTACCTATTTTTTTATGCGGGACATCGTTATTTATGCACCAATCGTATAATAGATTATTTCCTTCTACGCATAATCTTGCTTTTAATGAATTCTTCTCATAATAAATGCCTGAATGTATCACCTCGCTATTTCTCGAACTTGTTTCTTGACCAAAAGATGAATTTCGCTCGATTACTAATACAGAATATCCGCTTCGAGAAAGTTCCATAGCTATTGCTAAACCAATAACTCCCGCTCCCGCAATCACAATTTGATAATCGTACACAAATTTTTCCTTATTATTTCAATTTATTTTCATATTTTGGTAAATTATATTAATCCAAAAATACATTTTAATATTTCAAATGCTAAAAAAATATTTATTTTTATTATTATTTATTGTATTTTCCTATAATTTTGCAAAAAGTTCTGTAATTATGCCTGGAGAATTTTTAGAATATGATATTACATATATGGGCGTTTCTATCGCAAATGTTAAATTTTATTGTGATGGATATGAAAGTTTACAAGGTCGTAGCGTTGCAAAAATTAGAACTAATGTTTTTACTTATGGGCATATTCCATTAATTAATGCAAAAGTAAAAATGGAAGAATGGATAGATAAAAGTAGAGTATTTTCTCATAAATTTATTCGTAATTTATCAATTAGAAATAAACCTTGGGAATATCAAAAAATTGAATTTGATTATAATAAGAATATTCTTAAAAATAATAAATGGATAAATAACAAATCTACTTCTTCAATAAATTTAGAATTTAATCCAAGTTATCGAATTCATAGTGCTATAGGGCTGTTTTATAAGGCAAGATTAGCGGCGTCGCCAAATTTTACCTCGCAAATTCTTACTTATCTTGATGAATCGCCTTTTTATACAAATATAAGATATGGCTCGCAAAAAGATTATATTTTAGTTGACGGCATTAATGGAAAAGTTAGAGCAATTTATTGTAAAGGAAATGCAAATTGGGAAAAGCAATATGGCTTAACAGGTGAATTCGAAGGTTGGTTCAGTGATGATAACGCTCGCATTCCTCTGAAAGGAAAAATTGATTTTATTATTGGAAAAATTAATATCGAATTAGTAAAATATAAACGTGATGGTTGGACTGCACCTAAATGATTGAATTGAGCGTAATTACAGTTTGCAAAAATGAAGTTAATAGTATAGAAAAGTCTATTCAAAGTGTAATAAATCAGTCCGAAAGGGATAAATTTGAATATATCATTATTGATGGTAATTCAAATGATGGCACTCTTGATATTATCTCAAAATATAAAGATAAAATTGATATAATTATTTCCGAAAATGATTCAGGTATTTTTGAAGCTATGAATAAAGGGATAAAATTATCAAATGGTAAATATATTAATTTTATGAATGCGGGCGATTACTATATAAATGATAATGTAATAAAACTATTTCTTAACCAAAATAATGGTGCAGAATTTATTTTTGGAGATATTATCATAGAATATAAAAATGGATTTAGTTTTAGACGTAAATATTTTATAAACAATTTAAAATCATTGCTTTATTTTGATAGTTTAAGTCATCAAGCAAGTTTTATAAAAAAATCCTTATTCAAAAGAATTGGTTTATATAGTACTCAATATAAAATTATTAGTGATTATGATTGGTCATTAAAAGCTTTATTTAAGTATAATTGTAGCTATCAATATTTACAATATCCAATTTCATTTTTTAATTTATACGGTGTTAGTAATATAAAAAAACACCAAGAATTACATCATAAAGAACGTACTTTTTGTCAATCTCAATATTATACTCAATTGGAAATAGCAAAATATCAAAAATATAGATTTTTTTATGATATTTATTATAAAAAATTCAGATATTTGTATTATATGATTCGAAGCGTATTATCAAGAAGGTATTTATATGGCAAATAATGAATTTCCTAAAATATCAATTATTGTGGCTTGTTTGAATGAAGAATTATATATAGAAAAGTGTATAAATTCATTAATTGAGCAAGATTACAAAGGTGGGTTTGATATTATAATTTCTGATGGTGGCTCGACTGATAATACTCTCGATATTATTCAAAATTTACAAAAAACTCATCATAATATTATATTAATTCATAACCCAAACAAATATCAATCTTATGGGCGAAATTTAGCAATCGAGAAGTCAACATCTCAATATATTGCATATTTAGATGCACATCGTTTTGCTGATAAATCTTGGTTACACGAGCTTTGGGATTGCTACTATAATTATCAAAAAATTGATGAAAAAATTGCGGGAGTCGGTTCTGTTCATTATGATGCTGAAAAAAGTATTTTTTCAAAAGCTCAAGAAATTGCTTTTAGAAGTATATTAAGCGGGGCGGGGTCATCAAACTTTTTAAATATAAACGAAATTCAAAAAGTTGATCATAGTTGTATGATGATTTATAATAAAAAAATAATCATAGAAGCGGGATTATATAATACAAAGTTAAATTTTGGGGAAGATATCGAGCTAAATCACAGATTAGTATATGTATTAGGATATAATTTGTATCAAAATCCAAAATCAATTAATTATTATTATCCTCGCAAAAATCTTAATGATTTATTTATTCAGCAATATAATTATGGTTTATGGAGACAAATTGTTTTTTTCGTTTTAAATTCATATAATCATAATAATAGCAAAAAATTATCAATTATGAGATTTAAAACACTCGTTCCAGCTTTATTTTTAAGTATTTTAATAATTTTGCTTCTCTTAACAATCATTAACCCAATATTTTTCTTACTCGATAATTTGATTTTTTTAATTTATATAACAATTCTATTAATCACATCATCAATTCTTGGCATTAACAATCGTGTTAATCCGTTAATATTATTTGCAATATTCATAACTATACATTTTGCTTATGGATTTGGTGTTATTAGTTTATTTATGAATAAAAATAGATGATTTTATATGGTTACTTTAAATGCTACTTTTTTACTCGGAGCCGCTGAAAAATCACAATTTCCTCAACATAATTTGCCGGAAATTGCTTTTACGGGACGTTCAAATGTTGGTAAATCATCACTGTTAAATAGTATAGTATTAAGAAAAAATCTAGCTTTTACAAGCTCTACACCGGGGAAAACACAGCAAATAAATTTCTTTAATGTCGAGGAGAAGTGGGTATTTGCCGATATGCCCGGATTTGGCTATGCTTCTACGGGTAAAGCAAATCGAGAAAAATGGAAAAAATTAAATTTTGATTATTTAGAAAATAGTCAAAATCTGAAATTAATCATTGCTCTCATTGATAGTAGACACGACCCAATGGATATAGATATGGCTCTTATAGAATGGTACGAAGAGAATCAAAAGGAATTTTTGATTATTCTTACTAAATGCGATAAATTAAAGCCAAAAGCAATCGCTCAGAGGCAAAAACAACTCGAAAATCTTGTTCAGAATTGTAAATATTGTAAAGAAGTTCTCCCATATTCTTCTCAAAATGGATTGGGACGCAATCAATTAATTGGTATATTGAAAAAGGTTACTCTATAAATGAAAAGTTTTATTGAAAATATAAATTCTTCCATTAAAGAATCAATTGATACTAAGCAAAAACTACTCAATGAGTGTAGTAGTGAAATTGAAAAATGTGGTTTGATAATTGCTGAGGCTTTAAAAAACGGTGGTAAAGTTATGTTCTGCGGAAATGGTGGTTCGGCGGCAGATGCTCAACATCTCGCGGCTGAGTTAGTTGTTCGTTTGCGTAGTAACGTCAATCGTCCCGCTTTGCCGGGTATGGCTTTAACAGTTGACCCTTCGATTATGACAGCTGGAGGAAATGATTTTGGTTTTGAAAATGTTTTTGCTCGTTCTGTTGAGGCTTATGGCAAAAAAGGTGATATTTTAATTGGAATTTCTACGAGTGGAAATTCAAAAAATGTATTACTTGCAATAGAAAAAGCCAAAAGGATGGGAATTACAACAATTTCTTTATTAGGTGCGGGTGGCGGAAAAATCAACTCTTTAAGCGATTATTCAGTAATTGTACCAAGTGATGTTACAGCAAGAATTCAAGAATGCCATATTTTAATTGGGCATATTTGGTGCGAAATGACCGAAGAAATATTATTTCCAGAATATTTTTAATATTTACAATAATTTATATTTGCAGTTGTTTATAAATAAAATTTTGATTTTTTAGAAGGTGCTAATATGAATTTATCTTTTAATGAAGTTTTAGAAGTAATTGATAATCTTGCTTATGAAGAAAAAGAAATTTTGATGGAGATTTTAAAAAATAGACAAATTCAATATCGTAGAAAAGAATTATTAAATGATATCAAAGTAGGTAAAAAGGATTTTAAAAATAAAAAAACAATAAGTGGAAATTCTTTTGAACTAATGAGTGAAATTTTAAAATGAATACATTAGTTTGGTCAAATCGTTTTATAAAATCTACTAAGAAAATAATTAAAAAAAGACCAGATTTAATAACTAAAATTGAAATTACTTTAAAAAAATTAGAAAAAAATTATCTTGATGATACTTTATTTTCTCATAAACTAAAAGGAGAGTTTAAGGGATTATGGGCTTGTAAAGTAGAATATGATTATAGAATAATTTTTGAAATAATAAATCGTGATAATTACATAGAAATATTATTACTTACAATAGGAACACACGACGAGGTTTATTGATAATTTTCTTTATATTATGTTTATATAACCCTATAAAAATCCAGCCTTTAAGCGATTATTCAGTAATTGTACCAAGCAATGTTACAGCAAGAATTCAAGAATGCCATATTTTAATTGGGCATATTTGGTGCGAAATGACCGAAGAAATATTATTTCCAGAATTTTTCTAAAAAAAACAAAAAAATAAAAAATTTTCTTGTGTATGTCCTAAAAAAGTATTACTTTTGAATTCAGCTTTGACGCCGGATTAGCTCAGTTGGTAGAGCAGCTGACTTGTAATCAGCAGGTCGGGGGTTCAAGTCCGTCATCCGGCTCAGCAATTAAAGAGTTCCTATTTATTAGGAACTTTTTTTATTTATACTATATCTCTTTTTAATAAATAAAAATCATTATCTAAATATCACGTTAATAACTTAAATTCAATAAAATAGAATTATTTTTGTAAATAAAAATTAAATATAAAGATAAATAAATGAATATTCGTAAATATGGTTTTTATAGGTTTGCAACAGTAAGCCCAAAACTTAATATTGCTGACACTGAATATAATTCTGATATTATTTGTTCAGTTTTAGAAAATAATCAACAGAGTGACATATTAGTATTTCCCGAGCTTTCTTTGACTTCTTATTCATGTCAAGATTTATTCTTTCAGAAGAATTTAATTGATAATGTATTTATAGCTTTAGAAAAAATTTGTAAAATTTCTGAAAAAACTAAATCTACACTTATTATTGGTGCGCCACTTATTTCTGAAAATCGTTTATTTAATACTGCAATTGTTATTTCTTCGGGAAAAATCTTGGGTGCTGTCCCAAAAACATATTTAGCAAATAAAAATGAGTATTACGAAAATCGCTGGTTTGCTTCGGAATTTGATAGAAGTTCTGATACAATTAATATATTAAATCAAAAAATTCCTTTTGGTGCGGATTTAATTTTTGAAAATTCCAATGATAAGAATTTTCGATTTGGTATAGAAATATGTGAGGATTTATGGGCAATAAAATCACCAAATATTGATTTGGCTTTATCTAATTGTATTGCAATTTTTAATTTATCCGCAAGTAATGAATATCTTGGAAAATCCGAAATCCGTGAAGATTATATAAAAGTTTTATCTCAAAAGCTGAACTTAGCATATATTTATGCTAATGCTGGAATCTATGAATCTACTACTGATACTGTTTTTTCTGGCACCTCATATATTTACGAAAATGGTAAACTGCTCAAAAAATCTAATTCTTTTTCGTTTGAAAATGAAATATGTATCGCAGATATTGATACTGAAATTTTAAGAAGTGAGAGACTAAAAAATTCATCTTTTAGCAATACAAGATCAAGTAAAAATTTTAGAATTATTAGTATTAATCTTGCTGAAAAGGAGTTTGAGGATTTTAAGCGTCCAATAAGTATTGTGCCATTTATTCCAAAAGAAAATGATAAATATAAAGTATATTCCGAAATTTCTCAAATACAAGTTGTCGCTTTGTGCAGAAGGTTATTACATATTTCTTGTAAAAATGTTATTATTGGGATTTCTGGTGGGCTCGATTCTACACTTGCATTATTAGTTGTATTCAAAGCATTTAAAAAATTAAATTATGATTTAAAAGGTATTTTTGCCGTAACTATGCCTGGTTTTGGTACTACAAATCGAACGAAAAATAATGCAATCGAATTAGCAAAAAAATTAGATATAACTTTATTAGAAATTCCTATTGAAAATAGCGTAAAGCTACATTTTAAAGAAATTAATCATAACGAGAATATCCATAATACTGTTTATGAAAACGCTCAGGCAAGAAGAAGAACTCATATTTTAATGGATTTAGCAAATAAATATAATGGAATAGTGCTCGGTACGGGAGATTTATCTGAATCTGCTCTTGGTTGGTGTACTTTTTCAGGTGATCATATTTCTATGTATGGTATAAATTCTGGCATACCTAAAACATTAATAAGAAATTCAATCAAATGGTATGCAGAAGAATTTTTTGATAGCGAAATTTCAAATATTTTATTGGACATCTGTGATACTCCAATTTCACCCGAATTATTACCACCAGATAAAAATGATAAAATTTTGCAAGAAACAGAGCAAAACTTGGGACCTTATTTATTAAATGATTTTATTTTATATTATTTTATTAGATATAATTTTTCACCAAATAAAATTAAATTCCTTGCAGATATTGCTTTCAAAAATATGTTTGATACAAATATTATAAATAACACAATAAAACAATTTTTTAAAAGATTTTTTCAAAATCAATTTAAACGTAATGCTATTCCAGATGGTCCAAAAATTTGTGAAATATCGTTATCACCGCGTTCAGATTGGAAAATGCCTTCTGATGCTGAATTTAATTTATGGATAGAAAAATAATTCATTAGAAACAACTTAATAAAATATATTTTACTTATTTCGTTTAATTATTTCATATATTATTAAATAAAATTAATTGAATTTGTGATAGATAATCTATACAACGAACAAAATCCTATTAAAATCGTGCTTGCTGATGACCACGATGTTGTTCGTGTTGGGCTTAAACGATTAATAGCTATTGATAAATCTATAAAAATTATTGACGAAGCAAATAACGGTGAAGATGCTTATGAATTAATACTTTATCATAAACCACATATTGCAATTCTTGATATTATGATGCCTAAACTCACGGGTATCGAAGTTACAAAATTAGTTAAACAGAATTTGCCAGATACATTTGTTATAATGCTTACTGCCTTCGAAGATGCCGCTCATTTAGAATTAGCTCTCGCCGCAGGCGCTGATGGTTATCTAACAAAGGACACACCCGCAAAAGAAATTATCAACGCAATTCGCTCAGTATTAAGTGGCGAAAGAGTATTTTCGAAATCAATAGTTTTGCTTGTTCAAAATAAGTTTATGAATAGAGCATCACAAGTCGAACCACATATTAAAATAACTCGCAGAGAACAGGAAATTTTAAATTTAGTAGCTGAAGGCAAAACAAGTAATGAAATTGCCGACGCTTTATTTTTATCTATTAGAACAGTCGAGTCGCATCGCTATAATATTATGCAAAAATTAGGTATAAAAAATACTGCCGCTCTTATTCGATTTGCTGTTATGAACTCTGGTATAATTTCTTGAGATTGATTATTTCAAGTATTTCGCCTGCTAAATAAAAAGAACCAAAAATTAGAACATCATTTTCATTTTTTAAAGAATTTAATAATAATTCTATATTTTCAAATACTTCTATACTTTTTATCCCCACTTTTTCTGCGATTAAAGCTAACTTTTCGGCTTGCATTGCTCTTGGAATTTTTAAATTAGTTAAATATAATTTTTTATAATTTAACTTAATTAATTGTATTGCATTAGAAAAATCTTTATCCGACATTGTTGCAAATACAATATTCCACTTTTTATCGGGAAAAACAATATTTAAAGTAATAAATAAATTCTCAATTCCGCCGCTATTGTGAGAGCCGTCGAGAATAATATTTCTTTTCTTATCTATTAACTCTATCCTTGCTCTTAAACCAGAATTATTAATTATTTTTTTAAATCCAGTTAAAATTGATTTCTCACTAATTTTATAGTATTTTGATAAATATTCTATAGCAGCAAATACTGTTTTTAAATTATCTTTTTGATATATTCCAGATATTGGAAAATCAAATTCTTTAAAATTAAAATTTGAATTAATTTCCCAACTACTTACTAAATCTTTATTTATTTCTTTTAGTTCTAAATTAATTTTTTTATCTGAAAAAATTAATTGCTGAGTGTTTTCACTATTTTTAAAAATTTCTTGATAAATATCGTTTGAATTTTTGGAAATAATACAAGGAATATTTTTTTTAATAATTCCACACTTTTCATAAGTAATTTTTTCGATTGTATCGCCTAAAAATTCTTGATGGTCGTAGTCTATTTTTGTAATAATACTTAATAATGGATTAATAATATTTGTAGAATCAAACCTGCCACCCATTCCCGTTTCAATAACAGCAATATCAACATAAGTTTCTCTAAAATACATAAATGCCATAACACTCGTAATTTCAAAAAAAGTTGCAGAAATTTGCTCTGCTTTATTTTTTAAAATTTTATAATATTCGATAATCTTTTCATCGGGTATTAATTTATTATTTACTCTAATTCTTTCGTTAAAATCTATTAAATGAGGTGATGTATATAAACCTACTTTATATTTTGACTCCATCAAAATAGAAAAAATTGCACTACTAACCGAGCCTTTTCCATTAGTACCCGCAATATGGATAGACTTGAAACTCAAATGTGGATTATCTACGAATTTACTTAATTCAAGTGTTCGTTCTAAGCCGGGCTTAATCCCTAATCTATTTTTTGCAAATAACTCTTCGAGAATCTTCTTTTTTGAAATATTATTTTTAAACATACTTCAAATAATTTGTAAAAAAAACATTTTTAAAAATAACATATATTTTAGGAAAAAATATAATCTTATGAAAAATAATTTATTAGAAGATAAAAATATAATTATAACGGGTGGAAATAAGGGTATTGGGCTTGAAATTGCCACAAAATTAATCGAAAATGGTGCAAATGTTATTTCGCTTAACCGCTCAAATTCAAAAAATAAAATTTCTGAAAACAAACATTATCATCAAATAAAATGCAATATTAATAATTTTGAAAGACTTAAAAATGTAATCGAACAAATCAAAACCAATTATCAAAATATTGATATTTTAATTAATAATGCTGGAATTATTGATTTTAAGCCATTTGTTGAAAGCGATTTAAACACAATTCATAATATACTTAATACAAATTTTATTTCTGCAATTAATCTTACATATTTAATTTTACCAAATATGATTAAGCATAAAAATGGATTAATTCTAAATATTTCTTCTGTCGCGGCATTATATAATTACGCTAATTGTGCAATTTATAATGCAAGTAAATCTGGGCTGTTGTCTTTTTCGAGGTCATTAAGAAATGAAACAAGAAAAACAGGTATAAAAATTATAGATATTTTAGCTGGTCCAACAAATACGGACATTTGGGATTTAGAAATGAGAGAAAAATTTCATTCCCAAATGATAAATCCAAGTGCTATTGCTGAAATTTCAGTCGAATCTATAATTAATTCTTTTAAAAATAATCTAATTATTGAGGAAATAATTATAACACCGCAAAATGGAGGCTTAGAAATTTAATCTAATTTTAATTCGATAATTTTCTTAATTCGCCAAATAATTTCTAATGCTTGGCTTTTATTTTCTAACACTATTTCCATTAATAGTTTATCATTTACTTGTTTTAGTAAAAAGCTATCATATTGGCTTAAATATTCTACTATTTGTGGAAAAACATTATCATAATAATCTTTAAAATCTTGTGGTGGAAATTCGCATATTAATTTATTTTGTTTAATGCTTATTCGTGAAAATCCAGTTTCGAGTGAGGCGATTCTTAGTTTAACAACAAAAATAAGATTATCTCCCTCTTTTGGCATTTTTCCATATTTATCAACAATTTCTCTAACGATGCTATCGAGTTCTTTATTATTATTTAAAGTATATAATTTTTTATAATAAATAAATCTATCAGCATCGCTTTTAATATAATTTACGGGAAATAGTGCGTCCTCGTCAATATCTATTGCAATATCTTCATTAAGATATTTAGCTTTTTCTTCGACTTCCTCATTAACAAATAAATCCGAAAATTCAGTAAATTTAAGTTCGTTTACGGCTTCATCAAGCACTTTTTGATATAATTCAAATCCAATATCAATTATAAAACCACTTTGCTCGGCACCTAATAGATTTCCCGCACCTCTTATTTCGAGATCTCTCATTGATAGTTTAAAGCCACTTCCAAGTTCGGTAAATTCCTCAATAGCTTGCAGTCTTTGCAGTGATTTCTGTGCTAATTTATACGCGGGTGGAATTAATAAATAGCAATACGCTTGGATATTAGACCTGCCCACACGACCACGAAGTTGATATAGTTCGGCAAGCCCAAAATTTTGGGCTCGATTTATTAATATAGTATTTGCATTAGGAATATCAATTCCCGATTCAATAATTTTTGTAGCAATTAAAACATCATAATTTCCCGAAATAAAATTATTCATTATATCTTCGAGTTCTGTTGTTTTCATCTGACCATGAGCAATAGCAAAACTATATTGAGGCAATAATTTTTTCAATTCTGATGCAATTATTTCAATATCATCAATTTTATCGCTAACAAAAAACACCTGACCACCTCTTGTAACTTCATTATTAATAGCCTCGATAATAGCATTATTATCCCATTCTATAATTTCAGTAGTTACAGGTATTCGATTCCGAGGAGCAGTTTCAATAAGACTAAGATCTCTTGCGCCCATTAAAGAGAAATTTAAAGTTCGAGGAATAGGTGTTGCGGTAAGAGTAAGCGTATCAACATTTGCCTTTAATTGACGCAATTTTTCCTTATGAGCCACACCAAATCTATGTTCTTCATCAACAATTAATAATCCTAAATTTTTAAATTCTATATCTTTACTAAGTAGTCTATGAGTTCCAATTAAAATATCAACTTTGCCAGACTTAGTATTTTCGATTATTTTGGTCTGCTCTTTTTTAGTTCTAAATCTTGAGATAACATCTACATTTACAGGGTAATTACTAATTCTATCTTTGAAAGACATATAGTGCTGTTGAGCAAGAATCGTAGTTGGCACAAGTACAGCAGATTGCTTGCCCGATTGTGCGGCTTTAAAAGCGGCACGAATAGCAACTTCAGTTTTTCCGAAACCGACATCGCCGCAAACCAATCTATCCATAGGGGAGGGGCTTTCCATATCATTTTTTATTTCATAGCTTGTCGTAGCTTGGTCGGGTGTATCCTCGTAAATAAAAGACGCTTCAAATTCCTTTTGCCATACCGTATCTTGAGGATAAGCAAAGCCTTTTTGTGCTTTGCGCTCTGCATAGAGCTTTATTAAATCTCGTGCAATATCTTTTAAACGCTTCTTAGTTCGCTCTTTTCTGCGAGACCATTCCGACGAACCAAGTTTTGATAAAATTGGAACGGCACCTTCTTGAGCAGAATATTTACTTAATTTGCCTATATAGTTCAAATGAACATAGAGCATATCACCATCTGCAAATTTTATGCGTGTTGTATCTTGTTTAGAATCATTTATACTAATAGTCTGAAATCCATCAAAAATGCCAATACCTTTATCTTCGTGAACAACATAATCTCCAATTTTTAATTCTTGTAACTCTTTAACCGTTAAGCCCTTACTTTTCTTTTTCTTATTATCAATAATTATTCTATTTCTGTCAAAAATTTCGTGTTCGGTAAAATAAGCAATTTTAAGAGACTCGCTATTAAATCCTCGCGATAATGAAACATCACTCCAATTAATCAATTCTTTTAAACTATTTAAATCTATCGAATAACTATTATTTTCAAAAAATTCATTATGCTCTTCAAAAGCATTAAAAAGCATACTTTTAAATCTTTCTAAATGAATGCCGCCCTCGGAATTCAAATAAATTTTATAACCATTAAGAGCAAATTTACTAATTTCCGAAATAAATGTTTTGATAGATCCCGTAAATTTTGATTGCCTATTTGATTTTAGATAAATTTTATTATTTACTAAATTTGTTTGTTTTACTAATTTAAAACTATTTTTTTCGATATAAGAAAATAGCAATTCACTATCTATCGTATCATCAAAAAATAGAATTGTATCACTATCAAAATATGAATTTATACCTTTATAATCAAGCTCTAATTCATTTGTATTAAATATATAATCAATAAATTCAATAAACTCATATTCTTTTATACTTCTTTGAGAAATTACATCAAATTCGCGTATAGAATCAATATCATTACCCCAAAATTCAATACGAATTGGATTATTCCAAGCTATTGGAAAAAAGTCAACTATTGCCCCTCGAACAGCAATTTCACCTTGCCCCGCGATATAATCCATTCGCTCAAATCCATTTAGAATCAGTTCTTTAATAAAATTTTCATAATCTATATTATCATTTTTACTTAATTTTCTTAAATGCCCTTCGATTTTTTGTGTATTGGGAATTTTGTAAGAAAATATATTTTGAGGCGATAATAAAATAGCGTTTTTTTCTTGATTAAACGAGATTAGCCCTTCTAAAAGCCAATCGAGATTATTTTCCTTATTATCAATTTTTTTTCTCAGCGTATTTTGAGGTTCTTTTATTAAAATTATAGCATTATCTTCGCTATTTAATAGCTTTAAATCATAATACAAATCATTAAGAATATCTAAATCATTAGATAGATAAACAATTTTTTTATTTAATTTATCTGAGAGTGATTTTAGAAATAAACTTAAAAATGAGCCGTTTAATCCGCTTAAATCAAGCTCACTTGATGTATCAATGTCTTTTAATAAATTATTAAAATTTATATTTTTTTTAAGAATTTCTAAAATTTCTGTTAAAACTTTATTCATTTCCTAACTTATTATTTATAAAATTTCCAAATTTATTCTGGAAAAATTCATAATCATCATATTGAATTCTTACTTTAAATTCAGTACCAAAATCACCATCTTTTTTACTTATAATTTCTGCACATTTATAAAGAAGTGATAGCATTTCCATTTTATTATATGGTATTGTTAATATATATTCTTTACTTTGTTTATTATAAATGTCTTGAATTTTTTGTAATAAACCTTGAATATTAATATGCCGTTTTGCAGAAATAAATATAGAATCTTTAAATTCAGATTCAATCGAAGAAAGCCCAAAATACTCCTGCATCAAATCAATTTTATTTAAGACAAGTATAATTGGAATATCAACAATTTTTAAATAATTTAGAGTATCTTCTACAACTTTTATATGGTCTCTAAAAAACGGATTGGACACATCAACAATATGCAAAATAATGTCAGATTCAGCTGTTTCAGCTAATGTGCTACGAAAAGAAGCAACTAAATGCGTTGGCAGTTTACGAATAAATCCAACTGTATCAGATAAAAGAGCTTCTACACCAGAAGGCAATACAAATTGTCTAACAGTAGTGTCGAGAGTAGCAAAAAGCTTATCTTCTACATAAACGCCAGCTTGGCTTAATACATTCATAAGAGTTGATTTACCAGCGTTGGTATAGCCTACGAGTGCAAATCTAGGGAAATTAGAGCGATTCTTTCGCTGTACTTCACGTGTTTTAGAAATATCTTCTAATTTTTCTTTAAGAATTTGTATTCTATGCTTGATAATTCTTCTATCGGTTTCGATTTGGGTTTCGCCCGGACCTTTTGTTCCTATTCCACCGAATTGTTTAGATAAGTGAGTCCACATACGCGTTAATCTTGGCATCAAATATTGTAATTGAGCAAGCTCGACTTGTGTTTTGGCTTCGTTAGATTGAGCGTGTTTTGCAAAAATATCTAAAATCAACATACTCCTATCGAGAACTTTTATCTCAAATATTTTTTCAAGATTTCTTATTTGAATAGGGGTTAAATCATCGTCAAAAATAGCCAAAGTAATAGAATTTTCTTTAATAAACTCATGAATTTCTTCAGCTTTACCCTTACCAATCATAGTTGCAATATTGAATTTAGCAAGCTCTTGCGAAAATTTTTCTAATATTTCTGCTCCCGCTGTTTTAGCTAAAAATTCGAGTTCGTTAATATGCTCTTCAATTATATTTCTCATTTCACCTTTACGCGAAGCAGAGATAATAATTGCTCTTTCATATTGTTTTTCTGAAATTAGTTCCTTATCTATCAAAAGAAACCTACTATAAAATTTTAAAATAATTGAAAATTCAATCGTGTTTTGGTATGTAAACGATTATCAAAAAAAAATGATTTTAATTATAGATGAAAAGTATTAAAATTAATCCTATTGTAAGCAAATTCACCCGTACAAATTCAAATAGAATTACAATAAAAATTAATAACACGGGCGAGGTTTTGTTAACAGCACCGAAATACGCTTCAATTTATGAAATTAACAAATTAATCGAAGATAAATTTGATTGGATTTCGAAGAAAAAAGAGTATATTTTAAGCAAACAAATCCCAAAAAAGAAATTCATAAATGGAGAAAAATTCTTATATCTCGGAAAAGAGTGTGAATTAAAAATAATCCCAGCAAATAAAAATGCAATTCAATATTTTGATAATAATTTTTTATTATCTGAAAATTGTATCGAATATGCTGAACAATATTTTATTGCTCTATATAAAAATTTAGCTTGGAATTATCTTGCTAATAAGACTGTCGAATTAGCTAAGAAATATAATTTTAATGTTACAAATATTAAAATTAATAGTGCAAAGACAAAATGGGGATCGTGTTCATCGAAAAATGGAATAATTTATTCTTGGAATTTAATTATGGCACCATCGGAAGTAATTGATTATGTTATTGTTCACGAGCTTTGCCACACTATACATAAAAATCATTCAAAAGATTTTTGGGAATTAGTCAGCCAAATAACTCCAAAATATAAGGAATATATTTTATTTCTAAAAAATAACGGACATTTATTTAATATTTAATCTCAATATTAATTAATTATAATAGAAAATTGATATATAAAAAAACTCTTCAAATTTTTATTTTTTTGAAGAGCTTTTTTATTAAAATATCTATTAAGATTTAGTCTTGCAATAGTTCTTTTTCTTTTTTATCTAATAGTTGATCTGCTTGTTTAACAAATTCATCTGTAACTTTCTGAATATCGTCTTCGCCTTTTTTCCGTTCATCTTCGCTAATTAATTTAGCTTTTTCTTCTTTTTTTAATTCATCAATTTGTTCTCTGCGGATATTTCTAATCGCCACCTTAGTATCTTCAGCAATTTTTTTACACATTTTTACAAATTCTTTTCTTCTTTCTTCGGTTAATGGTGGCACAGGAATACGAATAATAGTACCATCATTTTGAGGATTAAATCCAAGGTCAGCAGAGCGGATAGATTTCTCTATATCACTAATAATACTGCGGTCAAAAGGCTGCAAAATTATAGTACGAGCATCGGGAACAGACACACCCGCAACTTGTGATATTGGCGTCGGCACACCATAATAATCAACAGTTACACCATCTATTAAATTAGCAGTAGCCCTTCCCGTACGAATTTTACTTAATTGAACTTTAAAATATTCAATACTTTTACTCATTTGTTCGCGTGAATTTTTAACTAAATCATTTATAGGCATAATAAATCAACCTTTAAAAAATATTAATCAGATATTAAAGTACCGAAATTTTCGCCCATAATTAAAGAACGTAAATTTCCTTTTTTGTTTATATTAATAACCGACATCGGCAATTTATTCTCGTTACATAAGGTAATTGCCGTATGATCCATAACTCTCAAATCTTTTTCAAGAACTTGCTTATAACTTATACGATTAAATTTTATTGCATTTGGATTCTTTTCTGGGTCGCTATCATAAACACCATCTACTCGTGTTGCTTTAATTAGCATTTGAGCTTCTATTTCAACAGCACGTAGAGCGGCGGCAGTATCAGTAGTAAAATATGGATTACCCGTCCCCGCACCAAATAAAACGACACGATTTTTTTCGAGATGTCTAATTGCTCTTTTGCGAATCAACGGCTCTGCGATTTGCTCCATTTTAATTGCAGTTTGAAGTCGAGTTTCGACACCAAGCTCCTCGAGTGCATTTTGAAAAGCAATACTATTAATAACAGTAGCGAGCATTCCCATTTGGTCTCCACTTACTTTATGAATTCCGTGTGCAGAGGCTTGAATACCTCTAAAAATATTGCCTCCGCCTAAAACTATACCAATTTGAACACCAAGTTGATGAACTTCGGCAACTTCCGATGAAAATACTTTTAGCACTTCGGGGTCAATTCCATATTGTTTATTACCCATTAGTGCTTCGCCACTTAGTTTTAATAGTATTCTTTTATAAGTAATCATAATTTTAAATTATATTGACTGAATTAATTATATTAACCAAGAGCAAATCTTAAAAATCTATTTATTTTTACTTCTGTACCAGTGATTTCTGAAATTTTCTTAACAACGTCAAGCACAGTAATACTTGGGTCTTTAACAAATGATTGCTCTACGAGACAGCTTTCAGTATAGAATTTTTCTAAGCGACCTTGTGCAATTTTCTCAGCAATTTCTTCTTTTTTACCTTGGTCAATAGCTTGCTGTTTATAGATTTCAATTTCTTTATTTAAAGTTGTTGTATCAACTTGCTCACGATAAATAAACTGAGGATTCATAGCCGCAATTTGCATCGCGATATCTCTTACGAGTGCTTGAGCTTCGTCATTTAAGTTCGAAGCGTTGATTTCAATCAATACAGCAAGTTTATTACCAGCGTGATTATAAGCGCTAATAAAACCATCACTTATCCAACGATCGAAACGGTTAGCTTCGATTTTTTCACTGAATTTTGCAAGAATTCCATTATGTAAATCTAAAAGACTTTCCCCTTGATATGATAATTTATAAAGTTCTTCTATACTATTAACATTATTTTGTAGGAAAGTGTCCGAAACTTTATTTACATAATCAACAAATTCAGTATTACGAGCAACGAAATCAGTCTCACAATTTATTTCGATAACAGATGCGATTTTGCCATCGTTATTTGTTTTTGCAATAATCATTCCTTCATTTGCAGTTCTTTCTGCACGCTTAGCAGCAGAAGCGGCACCTTTTTTTCTTAAAATTTCGATTGCAAGTGTCATATCACCATCAGCTTCTACGAGAGCTTTCTTACAATCAGACATACCAGCACCTGTTTTGTCGCGTAGATCTTTTACCATTAAAGCAGAAATTTCAGCCATTTTATTTTCAACTCTTAAAATATTTTACAATTGTGTTATTTAATATATTATTCTTCTGATGCGACAACATCAGTAGTATCAGTATTTTCTGTTTCGTTAGATATCGTACCCGTCGGAGCAGGTCTACGTTTATCAGAGCGTTTTACTCTACGTTCACGAATACGGCGTTTAACTTTACCATCTTCATCATCAGTATCGCCATCTTTATCATGATGTGATTCAGCCCCGAGCTCAGCTTGACGAATTTTTGCTAATTCACTACCTTCAAGTACAGCATCAGCCATAATAGTAGAAACAATTTGAATTGTATTAACAGAATCGTCATTTGCTGGAATTGGAAAATCAACTAAATCAGGGTCTGTATTAGTATCAACAATACCTATAACTGGAATACCTAAAATCTTAGCTTCTTTTATTGCAAGATGCTCTTTACGAATGTCAACAACAAATATAGCGCCGGGCAAACGAGTCATAGTTTCGATACCACCAAATACTTTTCTAAGTCTATCTCTTTCGCGAGTAATCAACAAACGCTCTTTTTTAGTAATTTTCTCAAAAGTGCCGTCAACTTCCATTTTATCAATAGCATTTAATCTTTTAATAGATTTACGAATAGTAATAAAATTTGTTAACATACCACCAAGCCAACGTTCAGAAACATAATTTACGCCCGCTCTTGTAGCTTGTTCTGTGATAGAAATTTTTGCTTGATGTTTCGTACCAACAAAAAGTACATTTTTTCCTTTTGATGCAATATCATATACAGCAGATTTTGCAATTTCGAGAAGTATTTGTGTTTTACGAAGGTCAATAATATGAATGCCATTTCTTTCCATAAATATAAATGGCGCCATTTTTGGATTCCATCTACGAGTCAAATGACCGAAATGTGCACCAGATTCGAGTAATGCCTCGATTGAAACTGAATGTTCCATTATAAACTCCTATTTATTATGTTAAACTACTGCTATCCATCAACTTACTATCTGAACTAATCATATTTAGCCACAAAGATGTAATCCGGAAGCATGATTATTAAAAAAAAAAATTAACGTTTTGAGAATTGGAAGCGTTTACGAGCTTTTTTCTGACCGTATTTTTTACGTTCAACCATTCTCGGGTCGCGTGTCATTAAGCCATTTTGGCGTAATGGACTTTTTAATTCTTCGTCAAATTCTACTAATGCGCGAGCTATACCGAGCTGCATAGCGCCAGTTTGCCCACTTTTTCCACCACCACGTACGCTAACATTAATATCAAATTTGCCGTCGTTACTTGTTAAAAATAACGGCTTTGCGGCTTCTTGGCGATTAATTGCTACTGGAAAATATTCTTCGAAAGAAGCTTTATTTACAGTAATTTTGCCCGTACCGGGTGAAATTAGTCTAACTTGAGCAATTGATGTTTTTCTTCTGCCAGTTGCTGAAAACACCTTCATTAATTACCTCTTAATTCTATATTATTTATATTGCAATTCGAAAACTTTTGGCTTCTGTGCAGAATGTGGGTGCTGGTCATTAGTGTATACTTTTAATTTCTTTACTATTTCACGACCCAATCTGTTTTTTGGAAGCATACCTTTTACACTATGTTGGATAATTTTCTCTGGATTTTTTACTATCAAGTTCTTAAAAGTATCAACTTTTTGACCTCCCGGATAACCGGAATGTCTAAAATATTGTTTCTTTTCTGCTCTTTTGCCTTCCATAATGACTTTATCAGCATTAACAATAATAACAAAATCCCCGGTATCAACGTGAGGAGTGAACCATGGCTTGTGTTTTCCACGTAATAAAGTTGCAACTTGTGTCGAAAGCCTGCCAACTGTCATATTTGTAGCATCTACAATCCACCAATCTCTTTTAACATCCTCTTTTCTAAACGACTTAGTAATCTTTGCTGAGGGTTCCACGAAACACTCCTAAAAAAAATAATTTTGAACAAAATAATTTACAAAAATAATAATAATTTAGCTTTTTTACAAAAAAAAACTATATTGCATTTTGAACGAAATTAAAAATACGAAATTTTTATGAACTAAAAAAAAGTTTATTGTAAAATTCTTGTGAAGTTACTCGAATTACTATTTTTTTTCCTTTCGGTGAGAAAATTGGTATCTTGTAATTCTTTAAATTTTTAATAAAATCTTTAATTTCTATTTCGGACAAACTAATTCCATTTTTAATACTGCTCGCTATTGATAAAGAAATACATATATTATCAAGAGTATCGCTATTTATCGAAAAATCATCTAAATTTAATTCATCAATAAATTTTCTTAAAGTTTCTTCTTCATAACCATTTCTTATAATATCGGGTATTGTATAAAACATTATTGTATTATTTTGTAATTCAAATTTGAAACCAATTTTTTCGATTTCATTTTTAATTTTTTTTATTTTATTAAAAGCAATTTGTTCTATTTCGATAGTTATAGGAAATAATAATTCTTGTAATGAAAACTCGTTTTTATTTTCTGAAATTTTTCGCTTAGTTTTATCATAAATTATTCTTTGGCTAAATCCTGCTTGGTCTAGTACGATAATAAAATTTTCATATTCAACAAGTATAAATCTATTAATTAAATAATTATATTTTATATTATCAATATTATCTAAAATTTCGATTTGTAATTGTGGTGAAAATGGAAGTTTCTCAAAAATATCATCAAAAGCAGTATTTTTAAAAATATTTTTACTATTATCACTCGAAAAATCATTTGAATTTTTTTTGTAAGGATTTACATCTTTATCAATAATTTCGCCCGTCATTTTATTTACATATATTTCGTTATTATCGCTAATAATACGTGTAAATGGATTTGCGGAATTAATTAAATTAATGTCCGTATTTGCTATTAAATTTTCTGAACTCAAAGCATTGATAACTGCACTTTTTACGGAATTATAGACAAATCGCTCGTCATCAAATTTTACTTCGTGTTTTTGTGGATGAACATTTACATCAACTTTTGAATATTCAATTTCGAGATTTAATATAAACACTGGTTTATTATTTTTATCGAGTAATTTTTCGTAACTCGAAACAACCGAATGGTATAATGAATTACTTTGAATAGAGCGTCCATTTAAAAAAAAGAATTGTCCAGAGCGGCTTTGGCGTGCTAAATGCGGCTCACCGATAAAACCACTAATTTTTATAAATTCATTTTGATAATTACACTCAATCAATGAATTGCTGACACTACGACCTAAAAGATTGATTATTCTTTGTTTTAATAACTCTCTTTTAACATCAAAAATCAATGTATCATCATCATAAAATGTAAATCTAATATTAGGTTTAGAAAGTGCAATTTTTATTACTGTATCAGAAATATATCTAAATTCAGTAAGATTTGATTTTAAAAATTTCCTTCTTGCAGGTACATTATAAAATAAATTTCTAACGAAAATTTGAGTACCATTATCGCATTGTACCGGCTCTATTATGACTTCTTTCATAGGCTCGGAAATCAATCGCCAGCCGAAATCATCTTCTTTTCTTTTAGTTCTTATTTCGACATTAGCAACCGAACAAATAGAAGCAAGAGCTTCTCCTCGAAAACCAAAGGTTTTGATTTCTTCTAAATCATCGGAGGTGAAAACTTTGCTCGTAGTATGTCTTTTTATAGATATATCTAAATCTTCTTTACTCATTCCTATACCATTATCAACGATATGGATTAGAGATTTTCCTGCATCGCGGACAGATATAATAATAGAATCAGCATTAGCATCGAGGGAATTTTCAACAAGCTCCTTAACAACTGATTCGGGACGCTGCACAACCTCGCCCGCCGCAATTTGATTTGCGATATATTCGGGCAACAATTTAATTCTATTTTCGATACCATCAATCATAATTTATTTTAAACGAATAAAATAAGTTTACTCTTTAAAAAAGTTTTCAACATTTCAACATTACTTGTATAATAATTATATAATATTTTGGCGTAAGAGTATATTCTTTCTTGTTTAAAAAGAATTCACTATTCATTTTAAACAAAAATGTTTATGCAAACCAAATATATAATTATTGATAATTTTTAAATACTTTTTCTGGAAGTTCAATATATTTTCGTTTAGGTCTATCATACAACCATTTAAACAAAGGTAAATAATAGGAATTTTCCTTGCCATATACATAAGTTTCTGGGAAAAACTCGGCATAAGTCATACCAAGCCAAATAATATTTTCTATTTGTCCATCAATAAATTGTACTTTTATAGAATCAGTCGTTCTTCTATCAACACCGTTTTCACCATCGTCATCACGGAAGAAATATAAACTTTTTGCATCGCCAATACTTGTTATTCCACTAACTTTTCCTGAATCTATTTCTATAATAATTTTATTACCCATAATTTGGTCGAGCCTTTGTAGTGAGATTGTATCATTACGAGAAACAGCAATAGAATTATTATACGCTTCGATAGTTCTAATTTCGTTATTTGGCAAACGAATTACAATGGAATCAGCAAATAATTGAGTAGAATCATACCAAACTACAGGATTTCCACGCAAAATAATCAAATCCTCATCTTTGTAAAAAATAGCATTATCAGCCTTGGCACTTACGTTTTCTCTTACAATTTCTACATTACCATTAAACACATATTTTTCATTAAATAATTGACGGTAAGAGTGCATAGTATCACAAGTTATTGATAGAGTATCATAAATAATATCCCCACCATAAATTCCGATTGAATCATTTGGAAAATATAAAGTATCAATTTTTGTGATAGTGGAGTCAATTTGATATAAAATGGGATTGCCCGTAGCAAAAGAATAACTTCTCTTCGGATAATTCATTAATGTATCGCTATTTAGAATTGCATTTGTAAATTTACCAAGTATTAAAACATTACCATAAGCAAAGCTTTCGCCGTTATTGCGATTATGAACAATAAAATTTGAGAAAATCTTCGCAGAATCGTCCTCAATAAAAACATCTTCTTTAAATTCTGCTATAAAAGTTCTTGTATTATACGTGCCATTCTGCGCCTTTAAAAAAGTTTCTTTATCCTTTATAGTAACTCCATCAAAAGCTTGAGCAATCGAAGTATTTCCATCATAGAAAATTTTAGGTGATTTTAGAGTAAGAGTTCTTTGCGTTATAATGACATTTCCAACAAAATCAGCTTTATTTAGTTCGATATATTGTTTTGCAAAATTTGAACGTAAATTTACATCACCATGCTCGAATTGAACATTACCATAAAAATCCCTATATGCTAAACCCGGTGTATTCGAACCAACGAGACTATCAGCGTATTTTAGCCTTATTTCTTTTGGATTGCCAGTTTGATATTGGCTATTTGCACTAAATAAGAAAATTAAAATTGTAAAAAATATGTAAAAAAACTTGCTCATTTCTGAGAACCAAAAAATTTATTATACCAAATAGAAAGCATTAAAAGCATAAAAATCTCATTTTTATAATCTACTTTTGACGATTTATGTAATAAAAACATTCTATTAACAAAATTTTTATCAAAAATTCCATTTTTTACAAAATATGAATTCATTACTATATCCATACTATATGCAAACCACGAATTTCGCAACCATTCGCGTATCGGAGCGGCAAAACCTTGCTTTTTCCTATAAATTATATTCTCTGGTAAAATTCCTTCGACTGCTTTTTTAAGAACTGACTTAGTTAATCCGGATTTTGGCAATCTAATATTTGGAGGAATTGACATCGTAAATTCTACAAGACGGTGGTCAAGAAACGGAACTCGTGATTCAAGAGAGTGTGCCATAGTAATTTTATCAACACGCATTAATAATAATTCAGCTAAACGATGATTAAATTCAAGTGTTATCATTCTTTGTAAATAATCAGCATTTGGGTAATTTTCATCAACAAAATTGTGCATTTTTTTTGCAAAAAGCCAAGTATAAGACGATAATTTTTTAAATTTATCTGTAAATAAATCATTTTGCATTATTGGAGGAATTTTTGAAATACCGCTCCAATAAAGCTCCTCATTAGCCATTGCTCTTCTAAAATATTCACTTATATCATATCTATTTAATGACTTAAATAAAGAAATGCTAAATGTAGAACTAAATTTTTGTAAAAAATTAGGAAATTTTAAATAATAATTCCAATAAGAATTTTTAAAATTATATTCTCTTCTCATCCAATCATAGCCAATAAATTGCTCGTCGCTTCCCTCGCCTACCTGAATTACAGTCGTTTTTGACGCTTTGGTCAATTTACTTAAAAAATAAAGAGGAATACAAACGGGGTCGCCATTAGGCTCATCTTCATAAAATGCCAAGTCTTCGAGAACGGATAATCCATCTTTATCATCAATTAATATTTCATGATGATTTGTATTATATAATTTTGAAATTTGATTTGCATATTCGAGCTCATTATATTTTTGTAATTCTTTGAAACCGACTGTATATGTATCAACTGAATTAGTCATTAACTCGCTCATAAGAGCAACGTTTAAGCTCGAATCAATTCCGCCACTAAGAAACACTCCAAACGGAACGTCGCTCATCATTCTATCTTTAATTGCAGTTCTAATTAGTCTAATAGTTTCATCTTGAATTTCTTTTTCGTTTAATTCTGTATATCCTTTTAAATTGCTTA
The DNA here is from genome assembly GCA_029974985.1 of Bacteroidota bacterium. GTDB lineage: Bacteria > Bacteroidota > Ignavibacteria > Kapaibacteriales > UBA2268 > JANJTB01. The sequence continues at coordinate 51,109 of JARKQC010000140.1, forward strand.
CTGGCGACCAATATTTATCAACTCTAAATTCACTTGATTTTTTAAATTTTACAAACGAACCTGCGGGAATTTTATGTATATTTTTGAATAAACTGCAATTATCCGAACTCATCATATAATTAAGATAATTTGGCAATTCATCAAAATTTATTTCTTTTTCTACATCATTATGGCATAGAATTGATTTTATTTCTGAACCAAAAATTAAGCGATTATTTTTATAATAATAATAAAGAGGCTTTATACCAATTCTATCACGAGCAAGAAAAATTTCATTTTCGTAGCTATCCCAAATAGCGATAGCCCACATTCCAATCATTTTATTTAAAAATTGAGTGCCATATTTTTCAAAACCAAATAAAATGGTTTCGGTATCAGTTTTTGAATGATATTTTTTCCCTTGAAGAAGAAATTCTTTTCTTAATTCATTATGATTATAAATTTCACCATTAAAAACAATATGAAATCGCCCGTCTTTTGTGTGCATTGGTTGATTGCCTTGTGGGCTAATGTCAATTATTGCAAGACGTCTAAAACTAAGCCCACACATATTATTATCCGAAATCCATTGCCCTTCGGAGTCGGGGCCTCGATGAATAATAATATCGCTCATTTTTTTTAGTATATTATAATTTATACTACTCGATGAGTTCCAATCAACAATTCCAGCTATACCACACATTAATATTTTTTACCGTTTATAAAATTTAATAATATCTATCATATCTCTAACTGCTTTTTCTAATCCAGTGAAAGCGGCACGTGAAATAATTGAGTGTCCGATAGAAAATTCTGATATAGCGTCAATTTCTAAAATTTTCTTAGTATTGTTATAATTCAATCCGTGTCCAGCCGCTATATGCAAGCCAATAGAAGCACCATATTCTGCGGCAATTCTTAATTTATCGAATTCATTTATCATTTTTTCAGTTTTAAAATGATTTGCAAAAGTCCCAGTATGAATTTCAATAATATCAGCACCTGTTTCTTTTACAGCGTCAATTTGTTTTTTGTCGGGTTCGATAAAATAACTAACTAAAATATTTTTTTCGTGCATTTTATCTGTTAATTTTTTATATTTTTCGATATTTGCGGCAAGGTCGAGTCCGCCTTCCGTTGTAAGTTCCTCACGTTTTTCGGGTACGATAGTAACTAAATCAGGTATCAAATCAAGTGCAATTTTTATTATTTCTTCATTTGCCGCCATTTCGAAAACAAATCTTGTATCTACGAGTTCGCGGATTAATTTAACATCTCGGTCATTAATATGGCGTCTATCTTCTCTTAAATGTGCTACGATGCCGTCTGCCCCTGCTAATACAGCAACTTGTGCGGCTAATAATGGTTCGGGTTCAATTCCTTTTCGGGCTTCTCTAATTGTTGCAATATGGTCAATATTTATATTTAATATTTTCATTTTAATATTTTACCTTATTAAAAATTAATAATTACAAAAATAACTAATAAATCTATATAATTAATTATTATAAATTATTATTAAAAATTGAAATAAATGATTATATTTAAAATTAGTGTAATTACAAAAAACATTTTTTTATATTTCTTTAATTTGAATAGTAAATATTTATAAAAATTAATTATGGTGTTATTTATGAAAAAACTTTTATTATCTTCATTAATACTATTATTTACTTCAAATATACTTTTTGCACGTGAATATAGAACAATTAATCATTCTATGGGGATTGGACCATTAGTTGCTTATAGACTTGGGGTAAATACTGTTGAGCCACCTAATGGCTTTAAAAATGGCGTAGGAACTGCCGCAATGCCCGATTTGGGTTTATCTTTTTATATGCCACTTAATCCAGATGATAAAATGGGATTAATAATAGACGCATATTATGCTAATTATGCATATTTAACAAAATTTAACAATACTTCCGTTGATTGGACTGATAGATTTACATATATATCTGTAGAGCCAAAATTTTATATTTCTGGCTTTACTATTGGCCTCGGAATTGGATTTCCTTCATCTGCTGAAAGAGTTTATTCAGACCGTTCATTAGAAATAAATAGTAGCACGTTAGCAACTGTGTTTGATTTAAAAATCGGCGGACATTTTACTATGAATGAAAGCGAGTTAGGGCGTTTGTGTTTGTTTGTAACGGGAAGTTACCAAATAAATGGTCAGTATTCTGATGATGCAAATCTTGGTTCTCTTAATCCACATCCCGCTTCTTTACAAGTAGGATTAAGTTATATTTTCAATATGGACTAATTATTAAATATTAAATGACTATTTAATAATGATATTTAATAAATTTACTTAAAATAGTAAGAAATTAAGATTTTTTTAAATAATATATTATGAAAAAAAAATAATTTATGAAAATTTGATAAATATTAAATTTTTTTTCATATTTTTGAAAAATAATAGTAAAAACAGATTTTTTTTTTGTAGTTTTGAATATATATTATTGATAAAATTAATTATAGAATATTAAAATTGATTTATTATAGTAATAAGGAGTAATCCCGGATGACAAACAAGAATTTCTCAACAAAAGCCAAGAAGTTCAAAATTGGTCTTCAACATGTTTTATTAATGTTGATACTCTCAATAGCATTCTTTTACTTTTATTTTTTCAGCTTAGTACCAAATATGATTGCTGGATTTGTGGTGCCACTATTCCAACCATCATTGGAGCAGCAAGCAAAAATCGGTTTTGTTAATTTTGATGGTTTAGTATGGGCATCAACAACAAAAGATAAAGAACTTGCAAATATCGGCAAAGAAGTTACCAAAGATGCTATTAATAAAGAATATGTGTTCGATTTTTCTTGGAAAGCAAGATCAGAAGAACAACACGGATTTTCAAAAGGTAAAACAGAATGGTATGTAAGGGCTCCGATTTTAGGCGAAGACGCAATTATTCTCGAGCCTTGGATTGGATTTATTATTTTAGCGGTTGTATTTGCATTTGTAAGTGCATTATTATTAACAATGTTTATGCCTTCGAGTATTGGATTTATGGCTGTATTATTTGATAGACAGATTGATAATACAAAAGTTAAACTCCGTCTGCAAACTGGATTCTCCGATGATATAATTGATTTGTTGATTATGCCCGACGACAAACTTGCAGAAAAAGAAATTAGCGAAGTAAGAAGTGCTTACAGATTAATTTGGGATAGAACTATGACCGAAGATATAGCTTCTCCATTTCAATCTGCAAGATTCGAAGACGTTTTTGATTCTGATACGGATATAGTTTTCTTCCGTAATGAAGCAGTTTATACTCGTATTAAAGAATTTTTCTCTGACTTCGTTGTTATCGAAATTCAAGATACTAAAAATGCTTTATTATGGAGACGTAATCGTTTACTTATTATGAAAGGTTTCCGTTTGTATATGTCTCACCACTTTACAGAAAAATATGCTAACTTCGTAACTGGTTTGGCTTATGGTGGTGCGGCATTCCTTATCGTAGCAGTTGGTATTCGTGGTCTTAAATTTATTCCAGCGGCACGTCCATCGTTCATTTTATTAGCGATTACACTCGAATTTACGATGCTTTCACTACTTGCTTTAACTCTTATCTATACCGAAGAAGAAGAAAGAATGGATAGAATGTTGAAGAAAATGGAAGATGCTAACCGTAGCCAGCTCGAAGCATTACGCGGTCAGCAAGCTGATATTCACCAATTATCTAACGCTCTTGTTGGTCAAACAGCAGAAATCATTCGTGCAAGAGTTGAAACTGCTATCGAAGATTATATGACAAGTGGCGACCAAATTCAAAAAGTTGTTGCTGAAGAAATTGCTAAGAAAATTATGTTCAGCCTAAGAGAAGAAAAACCAAATTCTTATAAAACTTATGGTGGCGATTCTCGTAGATAATACTTTTTTAAAAAATGTTTTTAAAATATTAAAACCCGACTATGACTTTTAGTTGGGTTTTTTTGTAACTTTTATCATATTAAGTTGTTATTATACAAAATATTGAATTTTAAATAATAATCAATATGTTAATAAGTCAATATTATTTTTAAATTATTATCGAATCTATTTAATTGTGAAATATATGAAAATTAAAATTGGAATTTTATCACTATTTTTATTATTTGCTAATTTTGGGGCTTATTCAAATGTTATTATTGAGGAAAAAAGTGATGTAATAAAAGTTGTTCTAAGCGATTTGAAACCCAAAATTGAAGAGAATAATAAAATAAAAATCTCTATTCCGGATTTAGAAAATTATGCTAATTATGATGATAATAATTTAGAATTTTATACTCTGCAATTTGCTATACCAAATGATGATGTAAATTTTGATCATAAAATTTTATCTACTAAAATAATTAATGAATATAGTGACGATTTACCCATAATTCCAAATGAATTTTCGATATTTAAAAATAATATACAAATAATTAGAGATGTAAAAATTTTAGCAATATCAATTTATCCATTTAGAAAAAACATTATCACAAATAAAATTGAATACATTGATAAATTAGAATTAAATATAAATTTTAATTCAAAATTGAAATTATCAAAATATGATGTTAATAATAAAGAAGCCGCGTTTTTTGTAAATATATTAAATAAAAGGCAATTAAATGATATATTAAGCAAAAGAAAAATTAAAAAAACTAAAGAAAAATTTTTAGAAAAAAAATGGTATAATCCAAATATTGATTATGTAAAAATTGAAACTGAAAAAGATGCAATCGTAAAAATTAAAATTAGTGAGTTAATTAAATATTTGCCAGATATTCTTAACAAATCAAAAAAATACATACATTTACTACATAATGGCAGACCATATAGTTTTATTATAAATAATAATAATGATTTGATTAATGAAAATGATGAATTGATTTTTTATGGACTACATCCAAGTGCAGATACTACTTGGTGGGATAATTATAGTAATTACGAGGCATTTTATATTTATTATGATGAGCAGAGCGAAGGCTTACAATATGAAAAAATGGAAGAATTAATTTCAGATAATTATCCAATTTCACACTCGATTGATATTTTTAATCATATCGAAGAAGAGCATTTTTACGGGATTGGAACTGAATTTGTAAGCGATTATTATGATGGTAGCGTTGAAAAAAGTAATTACAATGATTCTCGAACAGTATTAAGCGAAGCTTGGTATTGGGCGCAGATAGTTCCCAATGGCTATAATAATACATATAATAAAAATATCTTCAAAACTAATGTGAATTTATTCCCTGCTGATGATACTAACGATAAATTAAATATCTCTCTACGTTATTTGACAAATCAAGATTCTATCAGCTTCCAGCGAGCTGTTAATGTTATGACTTATTTCGATTTATATTATTCTATTAATAATATTCTTCAAAAAAGGGATTCAATAACTGCTTTTAAGAAAAGAGATTTCGTTTTTTTAGGAAATAAGAATGTTCTTTTACCGGGTTTAAATCAAATATCAGTGGAATCGAAACAAGTATATATAGAAACTAATGAAAGAACAAATATTGATTTTATAGAAATTTCGGGCAAATCAAAACCTTTTGCATATAATAATGAGCTTTGTTTCTTAGGTAAAAATTCAATTTTTAGGATAGAGGCAAGCGGTTTTACAAGTAAAAATATTAGTATTTTCGATATAAAGAATAATAAATTTAAACAATTATCAAACTTTAAAAATGCATATCAATTCGTTGTTGGCGGTATTTCTGGTGATAATCCCGTTTTAAGTCTTGGGATTTCTGATGCAAGAAATATTACTAATCAAGAAGGTATATTAGTTCAAACTTATAAAAATGAAAAACTTGAAGATAAATACTTTAAAGAAGCAAATAAAGATTTTAATAATTACATAAACTCATTAGCTAATGGTACTGCTATTGCAATTGCTATAAACCAAAATCAAGGAAATTTTGATTTTTCATCTATTCGCCAGCTTGGCAGTAAAATTATTGATAATTTTAATTTGGGAAAGGTTTATGTTGCAACGTTTATAAAGGGTTTTTCAAAATTTGAGGAAAAAATAGCTGATAATTATGCAGCAATTAGCACTTCTATCGAAAATGAAAATGGTATTAATTATAATTTTGATGTAATATTAAAATCAAATTCAGATAGTAAATTTATAATAATTGGTAATGACTCAATAAGTGAAATTAATAGAATTAGCAAGGTAAATAAAACAAATTTAGCGGAAAATGATAATAGTGTTGATGCTGTGTATATAAGCCACAAAAATTTTATTGAAAAAGCCCGACAACTCGCAAATTATAGAATGAATACTCAAAATGTTAAAGTTGAAGTTATTGATGCAGAAGACATTTACAAAGAATTTAGTTACGGAAAAAAATCACCTCATTCAATTAAGGAATTTTTATATAAATATTATTCCGAAAATGGACTTACTAAAGCATTACTTATTGGTGATGCAAGTTGGGATGCTCGAAAAAAAATGGCAAATTCAATAAGTACGGATTGGATTCCTACTTATGGTTATCCTGCAAGCGATACTTGGTATTCATTTTTTGATGGAGATATGGACTTATCGCCCGATATAGTAATTGGAAGAATACCCGTTAATAGTGAAATAGAGTTACAAAATTATATTGATAAAGTAATTGATTACGATACGATTCCCGCGCAATCTTGGATGAAAAACCTTTTATTTCTCGTTGGCGGAAATAATAATGATGAGATAAGAATCTTTAAAAATATCGTTACAGATTATTATAAAGATGAAATAGAAAACTCCGATTTATGCGGCTCTTATGATAGAGTTATTAAGGATTTAGAAGGAGCAAGCACATCTACTCAAGGCGGTGAAATACGTTCTTTAATAAATAAAGGCGCGATTTGGACTATTTATATTGGGCATGCGGCTTCTGAAATTTTTGATATGGACGGCTGGTATGCTAACTCGTTAAATAATAAAAGTAGATATGGAGTTTTATCAACAGTTTCTTGTAATACGGGTGCTTTTGCAGAGCCTCAATTAATTGCAAGTAGAAATGAGCAGTATATTCTCGAAAAAGATAAAGGCTATATTATAGCAACGGGTTCAACTTTCACTGGATTTGTTTATGAGCATAATTTTATAGTTAGCCGAATGATTTCTGCACTAGCCAACAAAGAATTAAATATGCGATATATTGGCGATTTATTCTTGTATGGAAAAACAAATTTCACGATAAAATCAATGAGTCAAATGATTACAGCATTTACATATTCACTACTTGGAGATCCGCTGTTAAAAATTAGAATCGGAAACGAACCCGACGCATATTTTAATGAAAATGAAATTAGTATTGTAAATCAAGATGGGAAAAATAAATTTCTTGATAATGATGAAATTGCTGAAGTAAAAGGGAAAATATATAATTATGGCTATGCTGTTAAAGAAAATGTACCAATTAGAATTATTAGAGATTATAAAAATCAAAGCGACACAAACGACATATTTATAAATGGATTATGCTTATCAGCTGATTTAAATTATAAAATTAGTATTAAAAATATGCCCGGACGACATAAGTTTACTATTATAATTGACCCTAATAATACAATTAATGAATTAAATAAACAAAATAACATATTAGTAAGAAGTATTGATGTTTTTCAAGAAGGATTGTTAAATTTAGACCCACTTGAATATTGGAATATTAGCTCGAAAAATCCTGTTTTTAGAGTAATTAATCCATTTAGTAACGAAAATAGTTATGATTATGAATTTATATTAAATAAAAGCGAAGATACTACAAATGCGATAGTAAAAGCTAATTCTCAAATAGATAAATCAAAAATTAGTATAAATGAAAATTATATTGATTGGAAACCCAATATTACTTTGGATACTGGTTCATATTGGTTTCATTCGAGATTTATTAATAATGATAATTCTGTAAGAAGCCGCTGGCAGAGTATTCCAATTAACGTAAATCAAAATTTTAAAAAAAATAATGTAAAGGCAAAAATCCAAAGTTTTTACGAATTTAATAAAGGAAATTTCTCTGGTTTAACTTTTGATTCATCAAGTAATAATAATAAATTATTTTTAAAACGCGACACTTTGAATTATTATTCTCTTTCTGTAAAAGGTAACCGAGTTAATAATCCAGATAATCTTCCTGTCGTTTCATCTTATGTTAATATTGAAGTCGGAAATCAAGTATTTTTAGACGGTCCTCACGATCTTGGTTTTAATCTTGTAACAATTAAAAATTCTAATGGAAAAATTATTTCTCGACAAAAAAGATTTGAAACCTTTGGTGATACAATAAGATATCCTGCGAAAAATAATTTTAAAAATGACAAAACCCCACAGAGATTAGTAGAATTTATTCGCGATTCTGTGCAAAATGATGAATATTTATTTATTGCAACCTGTAAATCATCATTTAGATTATTGGAATTTTATAAATTTTATTCTGATACACTTGATTACGGTTCTATTGATACGCTACTATATTACTTAAAACAATTCGGCTCTAAAATTGCAGATACATTAAAGTTTGATAGGGATGGCTATGGTGATTTGATTTCTTTTACAATGTTGGGGTGGCGAGGAGCTGAAATTGGCTCAATACCCGAAAGTATTAATTTTTTAGGAGATACAGCATTAATACAAGGAAAATTAATTACTTATGAGAAAAACGCTAATTATAATAGTCCCTTGATTAGTAAATCAAAAAAATGGAACTCATTAAAGGTAAATTCAAATTATCCACAAAATGGCACAAAAGTATTGCTTATATTAAATGGATTAAATTCTCAAACTAATATTATTGATACTATTCAAACTTTTGAATATCCTACAAATGTTGATTTATCAAGTATAAATTCAGAATTATATCCCGAAATTAATGCTCATTTTGAATTTGAGCAAACAGATTTTTCAAATCATTTTTTACATAATAAACCCGCGTCTGAAATCAATTCTATCGAATTTGACTTTGTTCCCGCTGATGAGTTTGCAATATCAAAAATTAAGACAACTCTTGATAAAGAACCGTCGCTGCGTGGCGTTCCAGTTGTGCTATCTACTCAATTACAAAATTTATCTTTAAGAAATGATGTTGATTCTGTTGAATTTAGATTAAACGTATCAAGAAGTGGCACAGACAACGATTATAAGATTTTTTGGCTTAAAGATTTTCGAGCAGATACACAAATAAATAAAGATATTGAAATCGAAACAAGCAATCTCGATTACTATAATAAATTATTCTTAAATATTAATCCTGAAGATAAAAATATTGAATTTTATAAATTTAATAATGATTATCAAATTGATTTATTAACGATTAAAGATACTGTTAAGCCAACTTGTATAATCAAAATAGATGACAAAATTCATAATTATAATGATTATATTAGTATTTTACCAAAATTTGAAATCGAATTATTTGATAATTCACCATTACAAATTAATGACTCTACAAAAATTACTGTTAGAGTTAATGGCTATTTGCACCCATATCAAAATACACTTTGGAGCAAGTTCGAATCAATAAATGATGGCTCAAAGCTAAAAGCAAGATTTAGTTTTATGCCCGATACAATTCGTTATGAAGATGTTTCAATAATTGTATATATTTCTGATAACGAAGGCAATCGCGACACAATCACAACTTTTGCAAGAACTTCTTTATTAAATGCTTTTGCAAATGATTTAATTAGTTATCCAAATCCAAGTAATGAAGCTGTAAATATTCGTTTCGATTATGCCGCACCATTCTCCGAAGGAGATTACAAAATCGAAATTTATGATTTGGGTGGTAATAAAATTGATGAACTAACAAATAAATTGCAATTAGGTCAAAATATAATAAATTGGTATGGAAGAAGTAAAAATGGCGGTACAATTCCAACGGGAATATATTTTTATCGCATAAATTTTAATACAAATTACTATTTAGAACCAATTTATGGCAAATTTGTAATAATAAAATAGAAAATGATTTTTTATTCTATTCATAAAAAGTATATTTGAAAATAAATATTGAACTAATTAATATTTATTTTAATTTTTAAAATTTTGAGGAAGACATTTGCGGATATTAATAATAAACTGGCAAGATATAAAAAACCCGCTCGGAGGCGGTGCAGAAGTGCATTTTCACGAGATTTTCAAAAGAATTGTAGCAATGGGCAACGAAGTCGTTTTACTTTCTTGTGAACACCAAGGGTTTGATAATTATGAGGAAATTGATGGAATAAAAGTATATAGAAAAGGCTCACGCTCATTATTTAATTTTTATGTACCATTTTTATATAAAAAATTACTAAAAGAATATGATTTTGATATTGTTATTGATGATATAAATAAAATTCCTTTTTACACACCTCTATTTGTAAAAAAGCCATTACTTGCGATTAGTCATCATTTTTTTGGAAAAAGTATTTTTAGAGAAGCAAATTTTATTGCGGGATCTTATGTAGTTTTAGCAGAAAAATTAGTTGATTATGTATATAAAAATACACCGTTTTCTGTTGTATCAAATAGCACATTAGAAGAATTTTTAGAACGTGGATTTGATAAATCAAATTTTACAATTATTACAAATGCTATAGACCACGCACAATTTCCTATGAAAGTAGTCGAAAAAAATGATGTTTTTACAATAACATATTTCGGGCGACTAAAAAAATACAAATCTGTGGATCACTTATTTAAAGCTTTTGCGACGGTAAAAAAGGAAATTCCAAATTCCAGACTCGAAATTATTGGTAGAGGTGATTTTAGACCTTATCTCGAAAATTTATCGAAAGAATTAAATATATTAGATTCAGTCATTTTTCACGGTTTTGTATCCGATGAAGATAAATCAAAATTATTAGCAAAATCTCATATCGTTGTAAATACTTCAATGAAAGAAGGCTGGGGTATTACTAATATCGAAGCAAATGCCTGCGGAACACCAACGATTTCTGCGAATGTACCCGGTTTGAAGGATTCTGTAAAAAATGGTGAATCGGGATTATTATACGAATATGGGAATATAAATGATCTTGCAGAAAAAATTATTCAAATCCTAAAAGATGAAAATTTAAGAAATCATTTATCAGACGGTGCTGTTCGGTGGGCAAAATCATTTAGTTGGGATAAATCTGCTAATGAAATGCTAATTTTATTAGAAAAAATTGTAAACAAAAAATAAATATTAGTAATAAATAAAAATAATATTCGTTTAAACTACAAATATTCTAAATACTTTTATTATTAATTTAGGTTTTTTATGTCTAATAAAGTAAAGATTTTATCTATTGAAAAAATCACTCACGATGTTTTAAGAATTAAAGCTGATAAGCCTAATGATCTTACTTATAAAACAGGGCAAGCTGTTGATATTTCATTAAATATAGAAGGTTGGCAAAAGGAAATACGCACTTTTACATTTACCTCTATTCCCGATGATAATTTTATCGAATTTACTATTAAAACATATCCATCTCATAACGCTGTTACAAATCAAATGCTCAGTTTGAAAGCCAATGATGAGATTTTCTTATATGATGTTTATGGTGATATTCAGTACAAAGGCGAAGGTATATTTATTGCTGGCGGTGCGGGTATCACTCCATTTATTTCAATTTTTAAACAACTCGAAAAAGATAATAAAATATCAAATAATAAATTACTTTTTGCAAATAAAACTAAAGCAGATATTATTGATGAGCAGAAATTTAAAATTTATTAGGTCAAAATTTCATTAATATTTTGTCTGATGAAGAAATAAGCGGCTACGAAAAAGGATTTATTTCCGCAGAATTAATTAAAAAATATACTGATAATAATACTAAATATTATTATTTATGCGGACCTCCACCAATGATGAAAGCAGTCGAGAAACATTTTGAGACTTTAGGAATAAGTCCAGAATTTATCGTTAAAGAAGGTTTTTAATATTTTAAATTATCAATATTTCAATTCAAATTTATTTTTGCTATATGTCCTATTTCTAATAAGAATTAGGGCATATTTTTTTTATAATTCTAAAAGTTTAGATATTCATTTTTGAAAAATATAGATTATTCACTTCGCAAAGAAATATAATAATTTGAATTGTATCATTCAATTATATATATATTTTCTAATATAAAAAGGATTAGGAAATTAACTTTTAACAAGTTTTAAAAATTCTACAGTTTTATTAAACTCTGTTTCAAGCTCAAAAGTGAAAAGTTCTAAATCAATATCTTTAAAATCATCATAAGACTCGGTTAAAATTTTCCAAGCAGTTTCATCTTCGATATTTACTTTTCTTAAACCTTCGTAAAAGCCGGCACCCCAAATTTCAGCAAGTAAATCGGCAAGACGAACTGAAGAAACAAGTTCACGGTTTCTTTTTAAGTCGTTCAAATTTTCGTGAAATGTAATAATATCATAAAGCTCATTGGGTAATTTCCATAATTTAGCAATTTCAGAGCCTACGATAGTATGGTCAGTAGTAAATACTTTTTGCTCAGCCTCTTTATCAAGGTAATGTTCTTGTTCGACTAATCTAATAACTTCGAGATATTTTTCGACATCATATTGAATAAGTGCTAATTTACCAATATCGTGTAATAATCCACCAATAAATTCATTTTCTTTGAAAAATTTACCAGTTTTAATTGAAATAGATTTTGAAATCATTCCTACACAAGAAGAATGCCACCAAAATTCTTCTAATAAGTTATTTACAGCTTTGTTTTTTGCAACAAAAAATTTTGAGAAAATTGAAACTCCAATCACAATATTAGTTAATCGGTTAAGCCCAAGATGAAGTATCGCTTGATGTATCGAATTAACTTCGGAGCGTAAAGCATACAAAGGTGAATTTGCAACTCTTAATAATTTAAGTGTAAGAGGCGCGTCGGTTTCGATTAATCCAGATACAGACCTAATATCTACTTCATCGTGTTCTAACAATTCAAGTATTTTACTTGCAACCAAAGGTAGAGTTGCAAATTCTTGGGTTTGTATAAATTCGTGAACATTTGACATTTATTTTCTTACAATTTTTTAGTTCAAACAAGCAAATTCATTATTGATTATTTACTTACTTAAAAATAATAAAAATATTAGAATAAAAAAAGTAGTATTAATAAAAAAAACTAATTTATTAATATTTTTATTCAAAAATTAAATAATATTGAATAAAAAACTCATTATTTTTCTAAAACTAATTTAACAATAATATGAGACATATCTTTACTAAATATTGCATTCTCTTTATAATTTTCTTTTTCAATTAAAATGTTTAAGTTC
>JARKQC010000143.1 GCA_029974985.1 Bacteroidota bacterium
TAGTAGAAGCCATTCAAATTATGAATAAGAACAAAATAGGGCGTCTTATTGTGGTTAATGAACAACAAAGGCCCATTGGAATCCTCACTAAAACCGATATTATAAACCAGATAACAGGTTTAAGATATTTGGACTAGTTAACTTTGATTATACTAATTTTTATTAGATATACTCTTATCCATTCGAAGTTTATATTCCCACTTATTAGCCACCCATTTTAAGTTTAAGTTATACTTACAATTAACTTAAATACACAAAAAAGCGTATGTCATCTTAGAACTAAATAAATAGGCGGGAAAAAACTTAGATTTCAAAACAAATGAATATCTAGCGTTTAATTTTTTTTATTTTATGGGATCTAAGGCCCCAACGTTATGAAGTCTTTAGATTCGAGGTGGTTAACTCCACATAACGGATATAAGTCTTTCTAAATGAGTTTGTTTACAAAAGATTATAACGTTCCAATCGAACTGTTTAATAAATTAAATATATCATGAACATTCATGGAAGATTTGGATTAATTTACTCAAAAACACCGGTTAATCCAGGATTTTTTAAAATATTCTGTGAATGATCATGAAAGAAATATGATCATGAATGAAAATTACATCGATCATATTTAATGAGTGGAAAAATCACCTCAGAATTTCGGATAGACCCATATGAAATCCAGAAAAACAGGGATACTGCCCAAATATAAGGATAAAATCCTAGGTATTGAACAATGTATAATGCGCTAGATGGACCTCAATATCGCTTAAAATTAGACGATAAGATAATATTACTTAATGATCAAAAATTTGAGCTTTTAAACTATATAGATGAATATGGTTCCATAACCGAAGCTTCTAAACAAGTACATATTTCTTATAGAAGGGCTCTAAAATATATTGGAGATTTGGAAAATGATTTTAACAACAGAATTGTTTCAACTAAAATAGGAGGGAAAGGAGGAGGCGGAAGTAAGTTAACTGATCAGGGCAAATTAATATTAAAAGAGTATATAAAGGTTAACAGGATCTTAAAAATGCAGGCAGATGTGAATGACATAGAATGCACAATGTCAGATATCGATGTTAAAAATAGAAGTGCTAACATCTATCTAAATGACAATAAAGTCATTCTACCCCTTAGAGAAAATTTCGATGTTGGTGACAAGGTTCTGGTTTTAATCCGCCCTGAGGATATTTTTGTAAAGTTAAAAGCCCAGGACTCCAGTGTGAAAAATATTTTCAAAGGAAAAATAATCAGCATGAACCTGCAAAACCAGATGGTAAGGTTAACTGTAGACATAGGTGCCATCAATCTTTTCGTAGAGGTCACCGATTACCTCAAGGAACAGTTGAACTTAAACCTGGGGAAAGCAGTTTACATAGGATTTAAAGCAGCAGCTCTAACTGTAATCAAAATATAAGTAGAAATTGTATAAGTAGAAAATGAAAATTTTATTCTTTGAATTTCATAACAGGCTTCGATCAAAGTCTTTGTTTTTAATCTAGGCTTTTTTTCTTTATTTATTCTACCCATTCTGAGTATTAAAAATATATCTCAATAAAACAAATATATAGATTAAGAAATTTTAAGGTGATCTTGTATGTCGAAAAAACCGGGAAGTAAAAAATTACCTCCACATTATGTGAGTATAAAAGAGCGTTTTGGAGATTATGGAAAAATATTAGGTGATCTAGGCCGAGAAGTGAAGGATTCAGGGCCTTTAGACAATAAAAC
>JARKQC010000154.1 GCA_029974985.1 Bacteroidota bacterium
AATCAAGGTATTGAATTTATTGCCTCTTATAAGTCGAAAGATAATATTTTTAATATAAATACGAATTATACTTTACAAAAAGCAAGCGATATTACTTTGGGAAGCATAAATTATAATAAACTATTAGTTTACGTTCCGCAAGAAATTATAAATTTTAATATTTCTTATAAATTATTTGATTTTGATTTAATATCAAATTTTAACTATTCAAGTTTTAGATATTCATTAACAAGTAATGATATTAGTTCGGTTTTGCCTGCATATTATACATTATCGTTAAGAATAAATCGAGTTTTTGAGTTTAATAATAATTATATTACTGCAAGCATTTCTGCAGATAATATTACAAATGAAAAATATGCAATAATCAAAAATTATCCAATGCCCGGTGCTATTTATAGATTTGGGTTAAATTATACATATAATAAAAAATAATCGGCTATGAAAAATCTTTTTATCTATTTAATTATATTAATTTCAACAGTTTATATATCTTTTTCTGAATATGGTACTATTGATACCGTGATTTATTATTCAAAAGGTATTATTGATAATACAATTAATACCGAAGGCTATTTCCCACAGAATATTTTTGGTATTCCCTCGAGAACTGCCACAAAAACAAGCCCCGCGAGCTCACCTGAAGAAATCGAACCTATAGGCTTAGGTGGCGAGATTATTATTGGCTTTAAAAATAAAATTTTAAAAAATGGGCAAGGTCCAGACTTTACGATATTTGAAAATGCCTTTATTAATCCCGTAACAAATACCGTATTTGCCGAGCCCGGTATAGTGTCAGTAAGCCAAGATGGAATTACATTTTATCAATTTCCTTTTGATACCTTAACACTAAAAGGATTCGCTGGAATTAACTATACGAATGGAAAAAAAGACCCATTTAATCCCAAAATAAGCGGTGGCGACTCATTCGACCTCGAAGATTTAGGACTCGATTATATTCGATATATTAAAATTAAAGATACTACAGAATTTATTAAATCGCTCCCCGAAGATCATAAATATTGGAATCCAGAATTTATATTAACAGGGTTCGATCTCGATGCCATAGTTGGACTTTATCTCGAAGATGATGATATGAGCGCTGAAGTAAATGAAATAAATGAGAATAATATTTCGATTACAAATAATAATAGAGAGTTGCTAATTTTATCTAATAATTTAGATTATTTTCAATTAAAAATATATGATATTTTGGGAAATATGATATTTTCAAATTTTTCTAATATTGTAAAATTCAATTTCGAAAACAATCCAAAAGGCTTTTATTTTATTGATATTTACTACAATAATAAGCATATTTTTGAAAAGATAATTAATGAATAAATATATTATTATATTAATATTTAGTTTTATACTTAATTCTTGTATAAAATCGCCAATTGATAATTTACCAATTAGCAGTTCAAAAGCAGAATTAGGCGATATTTTAGTTTTAGAAGAAGGTTTACAAGGATTTGATAATTCAGCACTTACATTAATAAAAAGTATGAGCGGCGAAATAGTTGCGGATTATTTTAAAAGTTCTAATAGCGATCAATTTTTAGGTGATACTGCAAATGATATTATTCAAAAAGGTGATACTGCATTAATTGTAATGAGCGGTTCTTCGATAATTAGATTAATAAGAATTTCAGATGGAAAATTTATCAAAAATATCGAATTACCCTTTGAGAGTATGCCGCGAAAAATTGCTAAAGTTAGTGATAGCCTATTTTGCGTAAGCCTTTTATTTAAAAGCACGGTTGCAATTATTAATATTAATAATAATCAAATTATTTCTGAAATTCAAGTCGGACCGCAACCAGAGGGTATCACTTTTTTTAATAATTATATTTATACTGCAAATTCTGCTTATGGCGACTTAAATTATAAGCACAAAGATGCAGAGACAATTTCTGTCATTGACTTTACAAGCAATAAAGAGATAAAAAAAATTCTATGCGGACCGAATTGTAACGAAGTCTTAATTAATCCAAAACATAATAAATTATATGGAATTTTTTATAATTTACCCTCGAAGGAAAATGAAAAAGGGGGAATTATTGAATATGATTTAACAAATCTTGAAGAAATCAGAAGATGGGATATTAGGGCGCATTCTGTTAGACTTTCTACAACTATGGATAGCTTGATTTTTATATCTCAAATGTCAAAAGGAAGTTCGATGAGTGAGCAATCGGGCATATCGTGTATTGATTTGCTTTCTGGAAATCAAGAAATGATAATTAAAAACCCAAATAAAAATGATATGTGGTATAATATTGACATTTCGCCTTATGATTCATCTATATGGCTCTGTAATGCGAAAAATCATATTAATAATGGTGAAATTCTCGTTTTCAATAATAAAAATAATAATCTACCAATTTTAAAATTTAATGTTTTACAAAATCCGAATAAAATAATTTTTGTAGAATAATGATTTATCCCAAATTATCCAGATATCTAAAATCAGAGGGCGTGTTGAACAACTAAATCTTTATAATATAGCAAGATAAACTTTTTTTCTTGTTTGAGTCAAATCATATCGAGCAGTAATCGTGAATCAAATTGATTTTTCAAGCCGCCCAATATGTTTTGTGTTGGGCGGATTTTTAATAGAAATTATGCATCAAAATAATTAATTAATTGCATTATATCAAATTCCTTACTTGCTCCATCAACCTTGTTTACTATTTCGCCATCAGTATTAATAAATATAGCAACAGGAACAGATTTGACTTTGTAGAAATTGAAAATTTCTTTACTATTTTTGATATAATCAAATCCTAATTTATATTTTTTTGCCATAATATCAATATCATCTTTTTTGTCTTTTGTAAGGTAAATAATTTTCGTATCTGTATCTTCAATACTCGTAATATTTTTTGATATTGAATTGAAAATCCATTTACAAGGACCGCAATTAATAGAATAAAATATTAAAACTGTATTTTGCTCGGGATGATTTAAATTGATTTTGCTCCCATTCTCAAATAAGATAAATTTATCAGAAACATTATCATTCTTTTTCACTTTTTGTATAATCTTTATAGCTTTTACAGTAGAATCAGCCCAAGAATTAAATTTGTCTAAATTACGATAATTTTTTTTATAAATTTGTAATAATGCTTCATCTAATTTTGATTTATCACGCTCATAAGCAAAGATATAATTAGAAATTGCAGAGTCTAATATTTGTAAATTATTCTCATAAACTTCGGCTATTCTAATATATTCATATTTAATAAGCGAAACTTGATTATCTGCTTTAAAAAAGTCTATTTTTTCTCTACAAACTTCAATCGCTTTTCGATAATTACCAGAATTGAAATTTTTATGGTACCTAAATTCATTAAATACTGAAGGATTTGGTAAAGAATTTAGTAGTGGATTCTTTCCTTCTTTATATAATTTAAATGGATTTTTATAGTATTTTAAAAACTCTTGCTCTATCTTATTAGCTGAACTAAGAGAATCCGGCATATATTTTATAGATAGGATTATATATAATTTTAATAAAATATCATTATAATAAGTTTTATTAGTTTGTAATAGACTATACAAAATAGGTATATTTAAACTATCATATTTAGAGGAAAAAGGAGAAACAAGATTTCTAATAGCAAAAGTACTATTAGGATTTTTGACTATCAAATTATGAAATACCTCCTCGTATTTACTTTTATCAATATTATTCTGAATACCTAAATTAAATACAGAATTAAAAATTGATGAAGTAAAGGATATATTTAATAATTTAGAACCGGTCTCTTCTAATTGTTTTAGTTCATTTAGAAAGTTTACATCATCTTCTAATAGTTTATATGCTACAGCGAGAACAAAATGTATATCAGGGTTATTATAGTGATTTGCTTTTAGCTCATTAATTTGATTTGTTAGAGAATCTCTATTGGCTAATTCGTGCATTCCTTCATATTGCCATCTTGCTAAGTAAATTGAAATATTATCGGGATACTGCTGAATAGAACGATTGAAAACTTCTAAGTAATTTCCTTTTTTAGCTTCCGATAATATGTTCAGATAAGAATATTTTTTTAATGTGCTATCTTCATTATATACTTGTGCTACTATTGGTTGATAGTCTGCCAATACTTCTTTATTATCCGTTATATTAAACTGAACCATAAAAACTGTAGAATCTAATATGAAATCTGCAACATAAGTGTTTTCAATTTTTTTAAATTCAACTATTTCATATTTATTATGCTCTTCTGAGTCGCAAAATTCATATATATGTAAGAAGTATTGTTTATTTGGGGCAAGATTATTGACTGCAAATTGTTGCTTGGTATTAGAGATAATCATTTCTTGGATAAAATTTATATCAGCCGATTTATCTTTATTACAAGAAATTATCAATAAGGATATAATTATTAATAGTAGAGTTTTTTTCATAAATATTTTTCCTAAATAAATAAGTACGGGGTATATATCTTATGAGTATATACCTCTTTTTGTTTAATAATATGTGTTAGTATATGGATCGTAATGCATAGGCATATATGGCATATAAATTTTTATCCAAGTGCCAGGTTCATTAGGTAAAGGAGGTTCTGGATTACCATCATCATCTAAAGGCCAAGTAGGATCACTAAAAGTTGCTTTCCATGATGTATACCATGATCCGCGAAAGCATTCGTTTCCGAGTGGATTATCACATTTCCAGTTTGCCCAATCAAAAACTTCGCCACTCCATCGAATATTATGCAAGGTCCAACTGCCTAATAATTTGTCCCCTCCTGCATACCAAGGAGGCGAATCTAATCGTCCATTGTATCCTGGACCAGAAAAATCCCAAGGCTTATATAAAGGGCCAGCTTTTACATCTTGTGAAATGAATATCACCACAAATATAAGAAGCCCTATTATCTTAAGAAAGTTTTTCATAAAAAAACTCCTGAATAAGTTAAGAAATATTTTATTTTGACTTCTTAATATAATTTCGTACTTTTGATTTCGTTAATTATTCGAAAGAATATTAAGATTTCGGGTATATTGTCCTTCGGATGATATATCCGAAATTGATTTTATTGAAAAAAATATTTATACCCAATTAAAATATTTCTTTCTCATTATAATCAACCTACATAAAACATTGAAAGCTAAGGCTGAATTTATAAATTTTATTTTAGCTTTTTTTGAAAATTACATCTTGAAAATACTTTCTCCTACTTTGGTGCACTTCTGTTTTCAAAGTAAAAAAAAAAAAACGAATTCTCCAAATTTTATTTTTGATTTTTAACAAAATATTTTTGATGATTTTAATACTTTATATTTTGTAACATTAAGAATGGTCAGATTATTCGAACTCGTTTAGAAGTCCAAAAAGTATATAAACAAACAAAATTTTTTACTTTTATAATAGTCTCTAAAATATTGTTAATTTATTTATTAAATGTAAAAAATGAAAGAAAATATTATTTTAATTGCAATCGGTACTTTAGCAGGTGCATTTAGTGGATTATTAGGTATTGGTGGAGGTGTAATTGTAATTCCTCTTTTAATACTTTTCCTTGGATATAGCCAACAATTAGCACAAGGAACTTCTTTGGCTTTACTATTACCGCCTATTAGTATTTTTGCAGTAATAAATTATTATAATGCGGGTTTTGTTGATGTAAAAGCTACTATAATAATGGTATTTGCTTTTATATTTGGTAGTTATCTTTCTTCAAGATTTATCATAGATATTAATGAGGTATATTTAAAAAAGGGATTTGCAATATTTTTAATTTTATATGCTATTAAAATTCTTCTGGATAAATAGTTTTTATTTGCAACCATTTCTTAGTTGATGTGTATATATAGTATAAATTATAAACAAGTCCAATTTTTTATAAATATTTATGAGGTGATTTTTATGAAACAGCGTTTACTACAAATTAGCTTGATATTATTATTTTCATTAATAATATTCTCGTGTAAGGATAATTCAAATAATCCAAGTTCATTAACAAAGATTTTGGGTATTGTTAAAGATAGTGATTTGAATAGAATTGAAAATGCAAAAATCGAATTGCTAAAAAATCAAGTTCTCATTGATAGTACATTTAGTAATTCTTCGGGTGAATTTAGTTTTGAAATTGATAAGCAACAAAAACATTTATATGTTGTTAAAGTATCTTTCGACGGCTTTCAATCGAAAACTGTTTCAGTTTCAAAATTTTTCAACGATGATGATGAGGCAATTACTCAATATATTATTTTAAGCAAACTTGAAGAAAATGATTCTTGTTGTGGTTTTTTGAAAGTAATTGTTTATGAAAACGATACAGATAAATTAATTTCAGGTGCAGAAGTAAACATATTCAAATCTGAAAAGAAAATTGCTTCCCTTATAACAGAAAAATTTGGCTATGTCGTTAAGGATAGTATTTGCAAAGGGCAATATTTAATTAAAATTTCAGCGAAGGGTTATAAGAATGCGGATTATACCGTTGAAAGTAACGGCGATTGCGATACAATTTATAAGAAAGTTTATTTAAGTAAATCTAACGATTGTTGTGATAATATTTTCAGGATTAAAGTAAAAGATGAAAATGGTAACCCCTTAAAAGGCGTATATATTAAATTGCGAGTTAATGGAGTTATTAAATACGAAGGCACAACAAATGATGATGGTAAATTAATAATAGATAATATTTGTCAAGGACAATATTCAGTTCTTGTTAAAATTGACGGATATAATATTGAGGAATTTATAAAAGAATTTTATTGCGGTCAAGATATTGAAAAAACTATTATTTTAAAGAAAAAAGATAATGATAATTGTTGCAATAATACATTAGCAATAAAAATAAAAGATAAGGCGGGAAATTCAATTGTTGGTGCTTATGTAAAATTGCGTGTTAGCGGAGTAATTAAATACGATACTACAACAAATTCTGATGGCAAAGTAATAATAAAAAATATTTGTAAAGGCGAATATTCTATTTTAATCAAAAAAGATGGATATATCGCACAAGAATTTTCAATAAACTTTGGTTGCGAACAGACTATTGAAAAAACTATTACATTACTAAAAAATGAATACGACTGCTGCAATAATACTACAAAATTTAATATTAAAGATAAAGATGGCAAAGCTATTAAAGGTGCAAAAGTGCTTTTAAGAAAGAACGGAGTTACTAAATATGAGGGAGTTGCCGATGAGAATGGTTTTATAAAAATTACAGATATATGTAAAGGTGAATATTCTGTTTTAGTAAAAAAAGATGGATATATCGCACAAGAATTTGCTCAAAATTTCGATTGTGAACAAACTGTTGAAAAAACAATTACATTACAAACTATATGCTGTACAGCGTGGGTAAAAATATATGTTTACGATGCTGAAACAAATGAGCCTCTCAATGGTGCAAGAGTTTATATTTGGAAAAATGGAAGTTTGATAAAAGAATTAATTGTAGAAAAATTTTCTTATGTTAAATTTACTGACTTATGTGAAGGTTCTTATGGATTTGAAATTAGCTACGATGGATATAAATCTATTGAGTGGAATGCTGAAGTTAAATGTAATCAAGACAATATATTTGAAAAGAAATTGATAAAAAAATAAATATAAAATCAAGCTAATCTATAACATTTGTAAATAATTAGTTAGAATTTTATAAAATTATTTTTGTCATATTAAAAAAAAATCGTATTTTTGTAATCCTTTGATTATTTGTATTAAAATAGGAAACATTATGCCAAAGATGAAGTCGAGTGGCTCTGCAAAAAAGAGATTTAAAATCTCTTCAAGCGGCACAATTAAGCGAAAAAAAGCTTATCATAGCCACATACTTACTAAAAAATCTGCTAAAAGAAAACGTAATCTTGGGCAGTCATCAGTAATTGCTGATGCAGATATTAAAAGAGTTAAAAAAATGTTAGCTCTTGCATAATTAAAATATTTTTTTTAATAGGTAAAAGGGAATGTTGCTCTCCCTCAGCCAAATTAGGAGTTAAAATATGGCAAGATCAGCCAATAAAGTAGCGGCAAGAAACAGAAGAAGAAAATTTTTAAAATTAGCTAAAGGTTACTGGGGACGCCGTAAAAATGTTTGGACAGTTGCAAAAAATCACGTCGAAAAAGGTCTTTTGCACGCTTATGTTGGGCGTAAACTCAAAAAACGTACTTATCGTAGCTTGTGGATTATTCGTATTAATGCAGCAGCACGTGAGTGTGGAACAACTTATTCAAGGCTAATTCATTTACTTAAAGTTAACAATATAAATATTAATCGTAAAGTTCTTGCAGATTTTGCAATGAACAAACCCGAAGTATTTAAAGCTATTGTTAATCAAGTACAAAAATAATGGTTTCCTGCTGAAATATTAAAATCAAAAAGTATTAAATACCTTTTAGTATTTAATAATAATCAAAAAGTCAGAATTTATTTTTTTAGATTCTGACTTTTTTTTTCTATTTATTATCTGGATTCTTTGCTATCGCTCTGAATAACAAGGTGAGTTCATTTCGGCTCCGCTCATTGAACAAGATTTTAGCATACCCTGAGCGTAGTCGAAAGATCGCTTTTCCCAGATGCCCTACACTTTTGAAAGTGTAGTTGAAAAGCTTATAGACAATGGGGCATGTCCCATTGTCTCACATCTTTTAATTCTCAACAATCAAGATGATTGTTCTACTAACTATCAACTATTTACTAATTTTGATACTTCGCTTACGCTCTGAATAAAAAATCATTTACACATAACACTCAATTAAAAATATTAAATTATTATTAGTCTAAAAAGTGTGTGAACATTCCATCACGAAGTTTTGGTTCGAACCAAGTTGATTTAGGAGGCATAATTTGACCCGCATCAGCAATATCCATCAATTCTTCTATCGAAGTTGGATACATCGAAAATGCAAGTACCATTTCACCTGAATTTACTCTTCTTTCTAATTCACCAAGACCACGAATACCGCCAACAAAATCAATTCTATTTGATCGGCGTGGGTCTTCAATACCTAAAATACCATCAAGAACATATTTTTGTAAAACAGCAACATCAAGCGATTCTACAGGATCTGGATTATTAGCATATTTTTCTAATAAATTTAATTTATACCAATTTTTATTAATATATAAGCCAATTTCCCCTTTTTTAGATGGTCTTACTTGATTATTAGCTTTTTCAATAGTAAAATATTGTGCTAATTTTTCAAAAAATTCAGCTTCTGTATTACCATTTAAATCTATAACAAGACGATTATAATCCATTATATAAAGCTGTTTTGCGGGGAATAATACTGCAAGATAATAATTATATTCTTCTGTACCATTATGATTTGGGTTTGCTTTTTGTCTTTCTCTACCAACAATAGCCGCCGCCGCAGAACGGTGATGACCGTCAGCAACATAGAAATTCTTAACATTGGCAAGAGTTTTTTCAATTAATTGATTAATATTTTTATCACGAATAACCCAACATTGATGACGAATACCATCTTGAGCAACAAAATCAATTTCGGCTTTTTCAGAAGAAATTTTAGCAACTTCTTTATCAATTATATCGTTATCGGGATAAGTTAAAAATACCGGGCCCGAGTGAGCATTCGTTACTCTAACGTGATTACTTCTATCTTCTTCTTTATCGGCACGTGTTTTTTCGTGCTTTTTGATTACATCATTCCAATAATCTTCTACATAGGCACAACCAACCAATCCGTATTGAACTCGACCGTCCATTGTTTGAGCATATATATAGAAATATTTATCATCGTCCTCGACTAAAACACCATCTTTTATAAATTGATTCAAATTCTCTTTTGCTTTTTGATATACTAATGGGTCATGAATATCAATTGAAGGATCTAAATCAATTTCTGGTTTTCCAACTCTTAGAAATGAAATTGGATTACCTTTTGCTTCAATTCGAGCTTCATCTGAATTCAATACATCATAAGGTTTTGATGCAACAAGTCCCGCTTTATCGGGTAGCGGTCTCCACGCTTTGAAAGGTTTGAATACTGCCATAATTCTTTTCTA
The DNA here is from genome assembly GCA_029974985.1 of Bacteroidota bacterium. Lineage (GTDB taxonomy): Bacteria > Bacteroidota > Ignavibacteria > Kapaibacteriales > UBA2268 > JANJTB01. Next base: position 10,005 of record JARKQC010000154.1, read on the forward strand.
CAAAATATTATTAATAAATAAATAATTAACTATAATATATAATTTTTGCTAAATTATATATATTTATTAATTTATAAACGCTTTACTTTGATTTGTATTGAATAAAAAAATATAATATTATTAAAAATAAATGATTTATTTTTAATTTATTATTTATTAATTGAAAATAATAATCAAATGATTCTTTTTATATTTTTAAAATAAATTATTGATTTTGACTAAATTTTTCTTTTAATTTTTGAGCTACGAATTTCGGGACAAACTCGCTTGTATCTTTTCCGTATCTTGCAATTTCACGAATAATACTCGAATTCAAATAAGTATATTTTTCGTGTGGAGTAAGAAAAACAGTATAAATATTCGATGCAAGTTTTCTATTCATTAAAGCAATTTGAAATTCATATTCAAAATCTGATACTGCTCTAATGCCTCTGACTAATGCTATTGCACCTTTTTCGCGTGCAATTTCAACTGTTAATTTATGATGAGTAATCACTTCGATATTTTTGAGATGTTTAAGCGATTCGACTATCATTTCTTGCCGTTCAGATTCATTAAAAAGAGTAGTTTTTTTTGAATTTACTGCAATAACAACATAAACTCTATCAAAAATTTCACAAGCACGCTCTATTACATCAACATGCCCATAAGTAATTGGGTCAAAAGAACCAGCATATATAGCTTTTTTTTCCAAAATATTACCATTAAATTTAAAAATAATTTCTAATAATCAATATAATCTTATTAAATCATCAAAATTTTCTCTTCTTCTTATTAATTCTACACTATTCTCATCTAAAAGAATTTCAGCTGGACGCGGTCTATTATTATAATTCGATGACATAGTATATCCATAAGCACCAACATCGCTCATTATAACAATATCGCCTTCTTCAATTTGTGGTAAAAAAACATTTTTTGAAAAAATATCAGAATTTTCACAAATTTGTCCACATAAGTTTACATTCCATTCTGGTGTATCTTTGCCGTAAACATAAGCTCTATGCTTTGCACCATACAAAGCTGGTCTTAAAAGAGTACCCATACCAGAATCTAATCCAACAAAATGTTTATATGAATGCTTTACTCCTGTAACTTTACTAATTAACCAACCCGCATTTCCAACTAAAAATCGCCCCGGTTCCATAATTAATTCTGGTGAGCCAAATCCATATTTTTCGCATTTTTCTTGAAAAATCTCAGTTATAAGCTTAGCAGTCAAATCAATATTAAGCGTTTCTTCATCATCTTCATAAGGTATTCCAAAGCCACCACCAATATCAATATATTCAGGTTTTGCGTCTATTTTTTCAAAAATGCTTCCAGCAATCATCATAAGTTTTTCAACGGATTGTGCAAAATAATATGGTTCGAGATTATTAGAACCCGTCATCATTTGAATACCAAATCTCTTAAATCCATTATCTTTTGCAAGTTGATACGCGTAACTCGCTTTTTCGTATGGAACTCCAAACTTTGCATCAGTGCCGCCAGTTGTTATACCTTCATAGCCACCTTTACCTATACCTGGATTAATTCTAAATGAAATAATTTCAGGAGTTAAAATATTGTGCATTCTTCTAAAAGATGAAATATCATCGAGATTTATTTTAATATTATAATCTGTTAATGTACTAAAATCACTATAACTTTCATAATTGCCAGTATAAATGATTTTTTCATCTTCAAATCCAGAGTATTTTGCAAGTAATACTTCATAAGGTGAAGAGCAATCAACACCAGATTCTAATTCTTTAAAAATTTTTAGAATATTTGTATTACTATTTGCTTTAACGCTATAATGAATTTTAATTTTATCGTAATATTTTTTAAAAGAATTATAAAGTAACTCATAATTCTTTATAATTTTTTGCTTATCATATACATAAACGGGCGTTCCGTAATCTAAAGCAAGCTGTTTTATATCGTGTTTTGCAATATTTATCATAATTTTTTAATTTAATTCTACAAATAAATCGGGTAAAAGTTCATTATCAAAAAATTCTTTATGTAATAATTCGATAGATTTTTCAAGTTCTCTTTCTGAAACAATAATACCTAAGTTTACCTCCGATGCACCCATACTAATCATTGCAATATTTACTCCCTTTAATGCACCAAAAAAACGTGATGCAATGCCCGACGTATCTCTTATACCTTCACCAACAGCAGAAATAATAGCTTGATTTTTATGTAAATCAATATTTGCAAAAGTACTCAATTCTTTAATAATCAAAGGAAGATTTTTATCATTATCAATAGTTAAAGAAATACTAACTTCGGAGGTGCTTACCAAATCAACAGAAGTTTCATTTACTAAAAACACATCAAATACTTTGGCTAAAAAGCCATAAGCTCCTAACATTCTATTTGATGTAATATTTATTATTGTAATATTTTTTCGAAAAGCAATAGCTTTAATCATATTGCAATATTGCGATTTAATCTTTATTAATGTGCCTTGACCATTAGGATTTAAGGAGTTAAGTACATAAACGGGAATTTCATCAGATATAGCAGGATATATTGTTTTTGGATGAAGTACTTTTGCACCAAAATAAGCAAGTTCTGCCGCCTCTTTATAAGATATTTCTTTTAATAATTTTGCTGTTTTTATTGTTCGAGGGTCTGAACTTAATATTCCATCAACATCTGTCCATATTTCAAGTGCGTCAGCTTTGACGCATTTTGCAATTATTGCGGCTGTATAATCCGAACCGCCACGCCCAAGTGTTGTAATATTACCAAATTTATCAGAGCCTATAAATCCACCACAAATAATAATTTTGTATGATTGATTAAATTTTGCAAATTGTTCATTTATTTTTAAATTTGTTTGCTTAAAATCAATTTCTGCCTCTGTAAAATTACTATCAGTTTTAATAATTTCACTTGAATTGATATATTTTACAATTCCAATTTCTTTTTTTGCATATTCAGAAATGATAAATGAAGATAATAATTCGCCAATAGATAAAATTTTATCTTGAGATTTATTTGATATTTCACCTATAATATCGAGTGCATAAGTAATTTTAATTAACTCATCAATCGTATTATCAACATAATCAACAGCATAATTCTCTAAATTTAATTCTGTTGTTAATTGTTTGTGAGTGTTGCGTACTTGTTCGAGATTATTTATTGTTTGTTCAATATTTCGTTTTTTTATATTTTCAATACAGGATACGAGTAGATTAGTAATACCCGATAAAGCTGATACTACAACAACTTGATTTTTTTCGGATTTTTTTATAATATTAACAACATTTACTATTGCTTCTTTATTTTTTACAGAAGTTCCACCGAATTTTCTAACTAATATATTATTCATTTATGACTAAAAAAAAATTAAGAAACATTTTATTTAAAATTTTATTTTATTAGCACTATTCTATTTTTAAAAATAAAAAATTAAAATAATACTTCATTAATAAATAATTAACCCTGAAAATAGAGTTTTTCGAGGTAATGAACTGCATCCAAAATAGTGTACAATAAGTTAAGTTATATATTTCAATTTAAAATCTATTGGTGATAAATAATTATTTGATGAATGTAATCTACATCTGTTATAATAAATTTCAATATATTCAAATAATTTAAATTCAGCTTTGGCTTTTGTATAAAATGTATGCCTCAGCTAACTAACTCATATTTTTAAGTCTTGAAAAATGATTATGTTAATGCGTTATTCCTACATTTTGAAAATATTGAGCATCTTAAAAGACTGTAGGCAATGGGGCATGCCCCATTGTCATTTTCATTGAGGTAATATTTGGGTAGGACAAACATCTTGATTGTTACAAAAAAATTAAAAGATGTCCTACGTCTTTGAGGTGTAGGACATCCAGGGAATGCGACCCTTCGACTAGATTTAATCTTGTTCATTGAGCAGTCAATACCATTCATTGAGTAGTCAATTCAGTTCATTGAGCGGAGCCGAAATGAATGGGTGTTATAGTATTTTGTAAAATTAATTTGGTGGATATGTAAACTATACTTATATTAGTATTGAATGGATGGCCAATTTATGTTTTACAATGATTATAATAATGAATGAGAATTGTATATATAACACATTTTACAAGGTATTCGCAAAACTCACTAAAGCGAAGAGTAGCTTAATTACATTTATATATTTAAACTTTTTAGAATCTTTTGACCGTTCTCTTCTTCTTCTTAAAAATCCAAATTATATAGTATATCTTAATATCAAAAAAATACAACTATTTTATATTAAATCCAAATTATTTTTACATCAAAATAAATTTAAAATTCCCGGAATCACGATTTGCGGCAGATAAGATTATTATGAAAATCTTTGCTGTCGCTTTGCTGGAAATATTTTATGACAGTGGATTTATAATCCGAATTTGGTATATTGGGGTTTTTCTTGACAATTAATTAATATGTTATTATAAAATTGTCTGGGAACGTGGAAAATAATTTAAATAATATTTTGAAAAATTTAGGAGATAATAATGTCATATATTAAGGAATTAAAAACTGTAAATATTGAGAATTATATTGGAAAATATCAATATAATTTTGTTATCAAGTATTTACAGACTATAGCTATAATACATGTATTTTTTTTCATTTTGGGGTTGAGTTATCATGATGCTATATCACAAGAGGACTGCAATGAACTACCACCTGAAATTGAAGCTGGATGTGGTAATTGGACATACCACGCTGACACTAGAAGTTTTCCAATTACAAGTGGATGTACAATAACATTTAATTATTGGACAAGACACTGTACTGAATCTTTTACTTGTGGATATAGTAGAACTATAGTACAGTTTAGATTTTCATCAATTGATATACCTGATAATTGTTATGCAGTTAATAATCAATTATATCCAGGTTGGCCTTCGGATTTTAGCACAATTAATAACTATTACTTCAATCAATTAATTGATGGAATATTTCTGCAATTAGGTAAAGATGAATTTGTTAAAGGAACAATTATTAATTGTATAGGTACACCTCCAGATTGTAATATGCCAGAGCCTTGTGGTACAGCTTTTGCAATAAGATATTCATTACCAAAGTGCAGGGCTTATTGCATTGCAAATACACCAGATACAGCCCCTGTACAAAGGAAAGTAATTAGTACAATTACTTGTCCAAATACACCAAATAGCGGATGCTGTCAACATGAAAAATATTTCTGTAATTGTGGCGGTGAAATATATGTTACAGAAATTAATACATATACTAGCGTTACATGTAATCCAACTTATGAACCAGAAATGTTATGTATTGCTTTACCCGGTTGGACAAAGACATATATTAGTTGTTCAGATGCGTGTGATACTGGAGATTAATTATGAAATTCAGATTTTTTTAAAGGTGGGTGCTGTTTAAATATTATAGGTGCTTTATGATAAAATATTATCTTTGCATTATTTGTTTGATTTGTATAAATAATAAGATTACATTGGCATTTGATAAACCAGATATAGTATGGGAAAAGCAAATTCCATTTACTGAAAAGAGTGTTAATCCTTGGACATTTATGAATTATTCCGACTCTGGAATTTTACTTTGGTTGGAAGGTATAGACACAGTTGTTAATCCCAAAAACATGTTTAGTGTCTTATTATTAGATAAAAATGGAAATGAAAAAATTCGTAAAGATTATGTAAGACTTGAACAATTATCTGCTGGATTTACCAATGTTAAAATATTTAACAATAATAATCATTTCAAAATCATTGGAACTTTGGGTATTCAGATTGGTGGATATGTTTATCTTCCTATTAAGAAATTAAATATTGATAATGAATGTAATGTTATTGGAAATATTAATGATACAATTAATCCTCAGAATTTTATTACTACTGCTATGCCTAATTTTTTATATGATAGCGTTTACGTGGGTGCTTTCGACTTTGATTCTACTATTTATAATTTTGTGCAATCCTTGTGGATATATAATTCAGAAGGAGAATTTGTTAGAAAATTAACTTTGGATACAAGTGGAATTAATATACCTATAGAAATGAAAAACCCACAAACTGAAATTTTCCCATGCGATGATGGAAATATAATAACAAAAATGTTAGGTCCTATCAAATATAAAAACTCTTCGGCAATAACTGAATATGTTTTATTATGTAAATATAATTTAAATGGAATATTAATATGGAGGTGCAAAATACCAATTAACGAAAGTGGATTTGACCAAGTGAAAATATCAAAAGTATATCAATTATCTGACGGTAGTTTTAATTTTATTGGTAATTTAAGAAATTATGGTGGATTGAACCCTTCTGCTTATAAGGCAATTATTGGAAATATTTCTGATATTGGTGTGCTTAACTGGATGCAAGAAGTAGATTACATATCCGAAAAATGTGTTACAACTAAAGAACCTGTTGTAATAAGAAATGGTGATTATTTTGTAATTTACGGACTTATACCTTTAAAAGAAACAGTATCAAGATATAATTTCTGGTTTATGATAATTGATAAATACGGGAAAAAAATTGAAGAATACGTTTGGAACACAATGTACACTGGAGATAAAGTACAGCATAACAATATTCTGGATATTGCAATTACAAATGAAAACAACCTAATTATATTAGGGCAAGATGGATTTCATAGTGTTTACTTGGCAGAAGTAAAACCTAAATTTAGTACAAATGTTATTGATAATGCATCTCAAGGTAGATTATTTGATTTGCAGTTATACCCTAATCCGGCACGAACAAAAATTAATATTGATTTTGGAGTTGAGCCGATAAATTTAAGTAATACAAAAATTGAAATTTATGATTATCTTGGTCGCTATGCTACTGAATTAAAACCCGAAGTTACTTATGATTCGGGGACGGGGCGAGGTACAATGACATGTGATATTAGCAATTTACGAAGCGGTTATTATATTGCTGTTCTTACTAACGGAAAAAATACTAGGTCAATGCCCTTATTTATTGAGTAAAATGATGTTAATCAGAAAATCATTCCCTCGGTATATTTTTATATTTGGGGAGTAGTTTAGAAAATTATAATTCATTTAATTTTAAAAAATATTACTTGCAAAGTATTTTACTTTTTCTTAACTTCGTAAAGTTGTTGTGGCAAAAATATATTAGATAAAATGATTTTGTTAATTTCAAAGAATAATTTTTACAATTTAGGAGCTGAATTAAGCTCTCGGATGAGAGATTTATTCTCTGAATTATTCACGAATTATCTTAATCAAACAATTGCAAAACTTATATTTCTCCAAATTTATTTAGTATTTAATAATTTACTAATCTCAAAAATATCTCAAAAATATCTCAAAAATATCTCAAAAATATCTCAAAAATCAAACTTTTATTTACAGAAGCAAATTATTTTTACATCATAATAAATTTAAAATTCCCGGAATCACGGTTTGCGACAGTTAAGGTTATTTTGTATCTTCTCTGTCGCTTATTAAGGTTAATGCAGGATTTATGTTATTATTAGCATAAACAGTTTATTGATGACTCAATAATAAAGTGATGATTATTGAGAAGAAAAAATGATAATTATGTAATTTAATATTAGTAGAGTTATAAAATGACAAAGAAAGTCATTATTTTCGTTTTCACTTTCATGCTATTGACTGGAAGTTTGTTGTCGCAAGAGCCAGATCCTCCTTGCGATATGGATTGTTTACCACAAAGCCCATGGCTGTATGATCATTTAGGTCCTTATAGTATTCCGGGCTGTCCTAATTGTACTATTAGTTTTGATTGTTGGTATCGTCCCTCAGCTTGTGGAGTATTTAAAGATTTGCAACTTGGTGAGATTACACTATCATTAGCATGTTTGGCATGCCCTTTTTCAATAAAAGATTTCATTGATTTTGCTGAAGATCAATTGATTCTAAACAATCCTATACCTAAGCCAGATACAGGGCATTGCGAAACAAATTGGCGAGCTATCAGAGCTTCATGCTGGGCATTTTTGCCAATGGGAGGCGATACGATTTTAAGTCCTTGTGAGCCAAGTCAATGCTGTTGGAGTACGCTAACATTATGTAGAGATTCATCAGGTGTGCTATATTATACAAAGAATCCACCTTTTCCAACACCTAATATGTGTTATGTTTATCCGTATCCTTGCACATTTATATGTGAAGAGATGCCCGAGCCAGCACCAACACCTTTAGGGCTTGATGAGAACATAAATCCACAAAATGGGTTTAGTACATTAGTCTATCCTAATCCGGGTACAGCGTGGTTTAATATCAAATTTAATTCAGAGTCCGAAGGGTTACATACTATTGAAGTATATAATGAGTTAGGCAATCTAATTACGATATACGACTTTAGTAAATTACAAGGTGAAATAACCATACAGCTAAATATGAGTGATTATCCTAATGGTAATTATAATTATGTTATCAAATATAATAATAAGCCGGGAATTAATGGTTCATTCAATTTAATTAAATAACAATTTTTAGAGTCTGCTATTAGTACTAATTAATAGCAGACTCTTCACATTATTTATAAGGAATAATTTTATGAAAAATTTAATAACACACATTTTAATATTTCTAACAACAACTTTAATTTTAATTAGTGGTGAGTGGAAAACTGTTTATAATGAAGGTACTTTAATTCAATGGGACTTAGGATGTGCCGATAGTATGAATTGCATAAGTCTTGGTGCGCCAAGTGGTACGGGTACGAGATTAATTAAGACAACAGATGGAGGTTACAACTGGGAAATCATTTATAATAATGTAGCAGAGAAGATTTATAATGATGAAGGACAGTGGGTAGATACAAAATGGCCAGATTTTAATGCCCCAAGAAGTTTAGCTTATTTAACACAAGATTTAGTTGTTGTAGGTCGCACTGGTGGGCAAATCACAATCTCGAAAGATGGTGGCTATACTTGGGAAGGTGTTCAGTTAAGCAAAACAGAAGATGTTAATTTAATTAAATTTTCTGATTCTCTAACTGGGATAGCTCTAACAGATCATTTTATTTTTTTGACAATTGATGGTGGCTATACTTGGGAAAATATTAGAGACAATATTAATTATTCTGGAAATATATTTATTCAATCTGGATATATTTTAGATGACTTGATTTATGCAGGAGGATTTTTCTCAACAGATAAGGGTGAAACTTGGACACAAAGTAATAAAGTAAGTAATATTAGCGGTATGTATGGCGTACATTTTATCAATAGTAATGAGGGTTGGGCTTGTGGAAGAAGACAACTTGCTTCAAATGGTGAAGAGTATTCTCATGTAATTTTACACACAACAAATTCAGGTTTAGATTGGGAAACGCAAGTTGATACAGCTGTTCATAATGCGCCTTACGGATTAGCTTATGGAATATATTTTGCAGATAAAAATAATGGTATTACATGGTCTGATAGAGTTATGTGGACAACAACTAATGGAGGGGAAAAATGGGATTTAGAGATTACTAATTCTATTGATAACGGTCCATTTAATGATGCGTATATTCGCATGGTTCTGCCAAGTAATACATTATCAAAACGTATAGCTTCTACGTGGCTTACAGGCGTAATAATGCTTTATGAAGACTTAACTTCAGTAGAAGATAATGCAAATTTAGAAAACTTACTCATTTTTCCCAACCCCGCAGGAGATTTTATCAATATTTCGATTGATAGTGATGAAGGATTGCTTGCTCGCGAGGTACAAATACTTGATTTATTAGGGCTTGTTGTCTCAAAAAAAGAGCTAACAGACGGCAACAACAGAATAGATATTTCCAATTTGCCAAGAGGTACTTATTTTATAAAAATAGGAGATAAAGTAGAGAAATTTGTGAAGATGTAGGGTTTTGTTTAAGTTGTCCTACACTTTAAAAGTGTAGGACAACTGGGAAAATGAGGCAACAGGGCATGCCCCATTATTTTACGTCTTATTAATACTAAACAAGCAAGAATGCTTATCCTACCAGCTATCAACTCTCCACTTTCAATTATCAATTAATTTTAAATTATTTTATAATTTTAAATTGTTTTATAGTGTAAATATTATTATATGAAATTTTTACAAAGTAAGTGCCATTTGCAAGCGTATTTGTATTTATTAGAATTTGATTTGTACCAACATTTGCAATTTGATTATCAAAATTAATTATTGAATTTCCAAGAATATCAATTATTTCAATAAGTACATTATGTTGAAATTCAGAATTATATTCAATATTTATTTGCTCTTTGGCAGGATTTGGAGAAATACTATTTATATTTAAATAGTTAGAAATAGGTTTGATTTCATCTATACTTGTTTGAGTCTTGTCAATTTTAATTTTAGCCATATATACGTTGATATTGCCATCGTTTGTTCTGCCATCTGCCCATACGGGATAAATATAATCATCATCAATTAAAACAGAATTATACTCACCAATACCGAATTCATTATTTAGAGTTCCAATTTTTCCAAACATAGAAGACTCTGAATTAACCTTGATATCATTAAAAGTTAGACCACCATCAAAAGAAGTACTTAAATATAAATCTGTTAGCGCTTGCTGGGGGTCAGCATCAACATAATTTCTTCTGTCATAATATGTTATAGCTATTACGCCCGAATCATTTACTGCAATATTAGAATAAAAATTATGAACTCCCGTTAAATTATCTTGATTTACAACAATTGGATTAGCCCACGTTTCGCCACCATCAGTAGAACGAGAAAAATAAATATCTAATCCTTTGTCGAGTTTTGAGGAAATACCGTTTGCAGTCCAAGTTACATAAATATTGTCGCTATTTACATCAGTACCTTTATCAACTGCCATATATGGTGATGGATACATTCTTTGAGCAGAAATGCCGATAACATTTTCAGTACCCGATAATTGACGCATAGAACCAATTAATTGAGAGATTTTTTTAGGATCGGAAAAAGTAAGACCGCCGTCTTTCGACACAGAATGATATAATTCTTGTGTCATACCATTTGTTCCATAAAATACATAATGTACATATCCTTTTCTATCAACGTCAATACTACCAAACTGAACGACAAATATATTTTTTGTATTAATTACTGCTGGTTTTGATTCAAAAGTATCGCTATTAGGAGTTTTCCTATAAATTCTTAATTGAAGTTGGGGGAGAAAGCCCGATTGATTAAGATGTAAACAAGATAAATATAATGTATTTTGCCATTTTGAATTTGATCTATCACAAGCCATCCATTGTTTATCAAGCATTTGAGTGATTTGTGGATTTTCTGAATATACAAAGCTAAAAATTTTATCAAAAACATTATTTTCGTTAAATTGAAAAGTTTTTCCACCATCACTTGATTTTGCCCAAAAAATAGCGGCTTTAATAGAATCGGGTTTAGAATTATTAAAAGTTACATATAAATTAATCCAAGTAAAATATAAATTTCCATCATTATCGAATACTAAAACAGGATCGCCACCACCCATCAAACTAATATTTTCTGTATATGGTTTTGTGATAAAATCGCTAAGTCCCCAAGTTTTTCCGCCATCGAAAGTATAATATACGGGACAGGTTACTAAGTCTGTTTGATGACCCATATCTTGTTTTATTGGCGAAATAACTATATTATTTGGATTTTTTGGATTAATGGCAGAAAATATTTCAGATTCGGGAATTTTTCTTTGAGAAACAATGATTTCATCATTCGAAGATTGAAATTGATAAGTTTCGATATTTGAATTATTTTTGTTAGTGTATTTTTCGGGATGTTGATATCTTTCAACAGCTTCTTTTGCACGTATTCTAATTTTTTCATTATTAATAAACTCAATAATTGGATTGTTGCTCGGATTTGATATTTCTTGTGAAAATAAATAATTAAATATCATTACTTGCAAAATCAATGCTAATAAAAATGCTCTTCTCAAAACTCACCTATTTTTATTTAAAAAAAAATGTATTAATTACATTTATAATTACACATAAATATGTATTTAGTTGCAAAAAAAAAAATCTAATTCTCTTTCATATCGTTAATAATAATTTTAAGCTCTTTTTCAAATTCATCTAAATCATTTTTAGACATATCGAGTTTATACACAAAATTATCAGAATTTGATAATCTTGTAAAAATTAATTTTGCAATATAATAATTTTTATTCGGATAAATTTTAGAAATTAAAAATAAATATAATTTTAATTGATAGGAATAGTGATTAGTTAATTCATCATATTCATCTTGATTTGTAATTTTATTTGATTTCCAATCCCAAATTTCGATAAATTCACCATTTTCATCTTTAATTACTAAATCAATACTTGAATTTATTAATGAATTATTAAAAGGCATATTTAGTTCCTTTTCAAATTCTGAATAAGGAAAATATTTTGAATATTCGATAATTAATTTATTTTTTGAAATAGCAATGCATTCATTTTTTATTCTATCAAATAAATTTTCATCTTTGACTATATTGTTATCAAATAATGCGTTTTCGATTGAGTTATCTAATTTCTCATATATATTATTGCGAGCATCCTCGAACCAATAGTTAATATTTTCTAAAACTTTATGAATTAAAGAGCCAGCAAGCGAGCCATCAATATTGCTATCATTAGTATCTAAATTATCATAATCTCTAATAATATTTTTTTCTAATTCGGGTAAACCCAATATATATCTATCTATAAATGCGTTTTGATTTGATTTATAAGTAGTAATTTTTGTCGCCGACGCTATATCAAATTTATTATCGGTAATTAAATTATTATCGAGCAAAAATTGTACGGTTTTTGTTTGATTATTTATAGATGCATTTCTTACATCAGTATTATTTTTATATTCAATTAATTTGATATTAAGATTTAAGTAAAGCTCAAGATTATTTGGAAATTTAAGTTTATCATTAATTTGAATAAACTTATTTGTTTTTAAGCTATTTATATCAATTCCTGCATTATTTAACAACATATCAGCAAAACAATTATTATTTCTTGAAAAATCTCCATTTTTCTTTTCATTTAAACTCATACTAACAATAAGATGATCTTTTGCTCTTGTCATAGCAACATATAATAGTCTTGCTTCCTCTTCAATTTCTTCGATATTGTTAATTTTTTTAATTAATTGTGTTGGAATTGTTTCTATTTTATCAAGATATGAAATATTATTAGTTTCAATTTTTTCACTATATGGAATAGAAAAACCTAATTTTTTGCTTTTTATTAAACCAATATTGTTTTTTTGCTTATAATTTGAATTAAATAAAATTACTATTGGAAATTCTAAGCCTTTCGAGGAGTGAACAGTCATTAAATTTATAACATTTTCACCCGAAATATATGCGGCTTCGCTTTCCTTTGAATCTTTAGATAAAGAAATTATTCTTTGTAAAAAATCATATAAACTTTTATAACCCTTACTTTCAAAATCAAGAGCATTATTTATTAATTGATGAATATTTGCTTTGATTTGCTCTTTAGCTTCGAACCTTTCGACTGCGCCAAAATAATCAGTTAGCTCGATTATTCGTAAAATTAATTCAGAAATAGAAAATCTTGCCGATATTGATAATATTTCACTTAATATGATTTTAGTTCTTTCTGTAATTAAAATATCGGATTCGTCGGTTGGAGTATAATTATTAAATTTTTCGTATAAATAGTCGCCTTGTTGAAGCGAAATCTCCAATAATTGAGCATCTGATAAATTAAAAAATGGTGATTTTAACAGACCAGAAAAATGTATATCATCTTTTTGATTAATAATAAAACTAAATAATGAAATAAAATCGCTAATTTCTTGAGTTTGGTAAAAACCTTGTCCCGAATGTATTATATATGGAATTTTATTGCTTATTAATTCAGGTATTAATTTCTGACTACTTTTTTTCTTTCTATATAAAATCGCAATATCTTTGTATTCGGGTGTAGATAATTCACCGTTTTTATTAATTTTTATATCTGTATCGCCTGATACAATTCGCTTAATATAATTTACTACTTGTTCGGCTTCGCTGATTTCGAAAGGGGCAATTTTTTCTTCGATAGGTATTTCGATAGGTGTTTCGTTTGTTTGGTCTTTATCTTCACACTTTTTTATTGATAGAATAAAACTTATTGAGCCGTGTTCAGAGCCTAAAGTATCATTTTCCGAAGGCATAAAATCTAATTTACGACTACAAATAAATGCTTCGTAAGATATGGAATTATTATTTGAAACAAATTGAAAAATCTTACTGCATGAATAATTTACAAACATTGCAATAGCGGGCAATAATCTAAATGTATCAGCTAAAACAATTTTTCCAAAATTTTCATCTTTCGATAATTCAATACTATTATTCTTAATTTTTATATTTTTATTGATTTTATTGTTGTTATATTGATTTTCATTTGTATTAGTAATATCATAACCCGCTTCGTTAAATACAGATACATCTGCAGAGCGAAAACCATAAATAGATTGTTTGGCATCGCCAACAATAAATGCCAATGGCGACGCGCCCGAATAATTTGGATCTAAAGCGGGTACTAATTTTTTTACAATATCATATTGTATCTTATTAGTATCTTGAAATTCATCAATTAGAATAAATTTTAACTCATTAATAATATTATTACGAACATCTTCTTTTGATAGTAAATTATTAGTAAGTAATAATAAATCATCAAAAGTATAAGCGGCTAATTCATTTTTTTGATTTTCATAATCAGAAAAAGCTTCCTGAGCTAATTTTAGAAAAAATAAAATTAGTTCTACTGAATGCTCAGTATGAGAAATTATATTATCACTACCCTTTAATTTATCAAGAAAATATTCATTAAGTTTTACAAAAGATTTATTATTAGATTTATAATTATCTTCGAAAAAATCCTGAATAGCATTTACGAATTTTTTTTCTCTTGAGCTATAAATAGTTTTTACTTTAATATCTCGCAATTCGCTAAATTTACTAATAATATTCTGAAATTCATCTTCAATAGATTTTTGTAAACTATTTTCAATTTTATTTATAATGGATTTTATATTGTTAATATTATTAATATCATTTTTTTCATAATCTAAACTATCAATAAATTCATTTACAATTGGTAAATAATCATTTATATCATTTTTAAAACTCTCAAAATACTCATTATGATAAAAACTAACTAAAGCGTCTAAATTTCTATTATAAAACTCTTTATAATAAGAAAAATTCACTGGATCATTTAATAAAGAATATAAATATTCTTTTAAATTATTAATACCAATTGAATCAATTAGTTCTCCAAATAACTTTACATCTTCATCATTAATATCATTATTCTCATTTTTACTTATAGTAAGTTGCTCGGAATATCTTTCTAAAATAAGTTCAATCGAAAAATTTAACAAAGAATTATTTTCGTAGTCATCAATTTCTCTAAACATTGGAGAAATATCGGCTTCAATAGGGTACTCGCGCAATAAACTATTGCAAAAGCTATGAATTGTTGAAACTCTTGCAGAAGAAATAATCTCGCGTAACTGTTTTAATTTCTTTAAATCTTCCGCAGAATGCACTCCATCTAATAAATAATCACTTATTTTTTTAATTATTTTTGCTTTCATATCTGCGGCGGCTTGGCGAGTAAAAGTAATTGCAATAATCGAACGAATATTTTTAGAAGGATTTTCGTAACTTCTTGAAAGTAATAAATCAATATATTTTTCAACTAAAACACTTGTTTTACCGCTTCCAGCATTTGCAGTAACAGTTAGATGTCTATCACGCAATAATGCAAGCGATTGTTCTCTTGTCAAATTCACAGCTTAATTATTCCTTTAATTTCTTTTTGGTTATTGAATAAAATATAAAATTAATAAATTGTTTTGTAAATTCAAAATAAATTCGTACTTTTGTAAATCAAATATCGCGGGGTGGAGCAATTGGTAGCTCGTCGGGCTCATAACCCGAAGGTTCTAGGTTCGAGTCCTAGCCCCGCTACAAAAAATAAAAAGTGCTAATGATTTTTAGCACTTTTTTTGTAATATTTTTGATTTATTTTAAATGAAAAGAATTGTATCTAATGATAATTTTTTTGCAAGAGTTTATGCTGTTGTTGCAAGAATTCCTTTTGGGCGTGTTACTACTTATGGAGCAATTGCAGAATATATTGGCTCTAAATCATCAGCAAGAATGGTAGGTTGGGCGCTTAATTCAGACAAAACAAATCTTGATATGCCATATCATAGGGTTGTTAATAGAAATGGTGAACTTACTGGAAGTAAATATTATCCAAATCCAAATATGATGCGTGAATTACTCGAATCAGAAGGAGTTGAATTTATAGAAAATGCTGTTGATATAAAAAAATATTTTTGGAAACCTTGATAATTTAGTATAATATTTGTAATTTTATTGAAAAATATTACATATAAAGTGTTATTTTGCATACTTGTAATTTGCAATTTTATAATTTATTTATAAGTTTATTAAGTTATTATTTAATTAAAAATTTATGAATTTGAAAAGATGGAGTTAATCTGTGGATTTATTTGATAAGTGTTATTCTTTTACGAGAGCTGATGATGTTAAAGCGGCGGGATTATATCCGTATTTCCATCCAATAGAAGAAAATGAAGGACCTGTTGTAACTGTCGAAGGTAAAGAAATGATTATGGCAGGCTCTAATAATTATCTTGGATTAACTGCTCATCCGTTCGTGAAAGAAGCCGCTTTTAAAGCTATTGAAAAATATGGTACCGGATGCTCGGGTTCGAGATATCTTACGGGTACGCTCGATTTGCATATCGAACTCGAAAAAAGGCTTGCTAAATTTTTAGGATTTGAATCTGTGCTACTATTTAGTACAGGCTATCAAACTGCTCTTGGAGTTGTTTCAGCATTAGTTCAGCGTGGCGATTGTATTATTTCTGATAAAGAAAATCATGCTTGCATTATGAATGCTGCTATGCTTGCAAAAGGCGGTTTTGCTGACTTTAAACGCTATAAACATAATGATATGGAAGATTTAGAGCTGGTATTAAAATCTATCCCTGAAAAAGTTGGCAAATTAGTTGTTACTGATGGCGTTTTTTCTGTTTCTGGCGAAATTGTTAATTTGCCAGACTTAATAAAAGTTGCAAAAAAATATGGTGCAAGAGTTCTCGTTGATGATGCACATTCTATTGGAGTTATTGGCGAAGGTGGACGCGGAACATCGAGCTATTTTGGATTAACACAAGAAACAGATTTAGTAATTGGTACTTTCTCAAAAACTTTTGCCTCGCTTGGTGGATTCGTAGCTGGTCCAGAAAGAGTTATTAATTATTTAAAACATAATTCGCCAGCTTTGATATTTTCTGCAAGTCCAACACCCGCTTCTTGCGCTTCGGCACTTGCCGCATTAGAAATTCTCGAAAAACAACCTGAGCTTGTAGATAAATTAATCTCCAATTCAGATTATATGCGTAATGGATTTGGCGAACTTGGATTTAATGTACTCGACAGTCGTACTGCAATAGTTGGAGTTGTCGTAGGCGAAGTAGAAGCGGCATTTGTTACTTGGCGAAAATTATTCGATCGTGGAGTTTTTGTAAATGCCTTTATTCCACCGGGCGTGCCACCAAATATGAGTATGATGCGTACAAGTTATATGTCATCACACGAAAAAGTTCATTTGGATAAGATTCTTTCTACTTTTGAAATAACTGGAAAAGAGCTTGGTTTAATTTAATTTTTTTTTTTGAAAAGTCCGATACTTTCACGTGTCGGACTTTTGTTTTTATACTTCAATAATTTTTATTCCATATCATTTAATTTTTCTTTCAATTTGTTCAGCTCGTCTCGAAGCGTTGCGGCACGCTCGAAATCTAAATCACGAGCCGCGTGTTTCATTTCAATATACATCTGGTCAATTAAATTTTGCAAATCAGTTTTTGACATAAATTCAAGTAATGGCTCAGTCGAAATATCAAATCCAGTTGCTTTATCTTCTGCTCTTCGTTTAATAAGCGAACCGTGAACGTCAGCTATCGAGGTAGTACTAAGTATTTCATCAATAGTT
Source organism: Bacteroidota bacterium (assembly GCA_029974985.1). Lineage (GTDB taxonomy): Bacteria > Bacteroidota > Ignavibacteria > Kapaibacteriales > UBA2268 > JANJTB01. The sequence goes on from JARKQC010000154.1 coordinate 27,990, forward strand.
TTGTAAACAGTTTTTGGGTCAATACCATTTTCTTCATTATATTTCTGTTGAATTTTTCTACGGCGATTAGTCTCTTCAATAAGTACATTCATTGAATTAGTAATTTTATCAGCATATAGTATAACTAATCCTTCGGAGTTTCGAGCCGTTCTGCCCGCAATTTGCAAAAGCGAACGTTCGCTTCGCAGAAATCCTTCCTTGTCCGCATCGAGAACTGCAACTAATGATACTTCGGGTAAATCAAGTCCTTCACGTAGTAAATTTACGCCGACCAAAACGTCATAAGCTCCCATTCTTAAATCGCGAATAATTTCAACACGTTCTAATGAATCTATATCCGAATGTATATAAGCAACTTTTATATTAATATTAGCAAGATATTCGGATAAATCCTCAGCCATACGTTTTGTAAGAGTAGTAACAAGCACACGCTGTTTTTTCTTAACTCTAATATGAATTTCATTAATTAAATCATCAATTTGATTTTTTATTGGACGGACGCTTATTTGTGGGTCTAATAATCCCGTTGGTCTAATGACTTGTTCAACAACTACACCATTACAAACTTCTAATTCGTACGGACCGGGCGTGGCGCTCACAAAAATTGCTTGACTTACTAATGATATAAACTCATCAAATCTTAAGGGACGGTTTTCGAGGGCAGACGGCAAACGGAAACCATGCTCGACTAAACTTGTTTTTCGAGATTTATCTCCCGCGTACATTGCCCTAATCTGAGGAATTGAGACGTGGCTTTCATCAACAATTATTAAATAATCTTCGGGGAAAAAGTCGAAAATACAATGAGGACGGTCACCAAAATTTCTTCCCGTTAAGTGCATAGAATAGTTTTCTACACCCGAGCAATAACCTAATTCTTTCATCATTTCAAGGTCAAAAAGTGTGCGTTGCTCTAATCTTTGAGCCTCTAATAATTTATCTTCTGCTCTTAATACTTTCAGCCTTTCGTAAAGTTCTTCGCGAATATCTCGCATAGCTTTTTGTAATCTTTCTTCGGGGGTAACAAATAATTTCGCAGGGTGTAGCATTATATAATTTTCACGCGAAACGACATCACCCGTTAAACCATCAATAATTGAAATTCTATCAATTTCATCACCAAAAAGCTCAACACGAATCCCATATTTATCTTCATAAGCGGGAAAAATATCAACTACATCACCTCGAACACGGAAAGTTCCACGCTTAAATTCATAATCATTACGCTCGTAAAACATATCTACAAGACGATATAATAGCTGCTGACGCGATATAATATCCCCTTTTTGTAATGGAAATAAAAACGAAGCAAAATCTTCTTTTTTTCCAATAGAATAAATGCAGGAAACCGAAGCTACGATTATCACATCGCGACGCCCTTCTATCAAAGCGCTCGTAGCTCTAAGCCGCAATCTATCAATTTCATCATTAATAGAAAAATCTTTTTCTATATAAGTATCTGATTTTACAATATATGCTTCAGGCTGATAATAGTCATAATAAGAAATGAAAAATTCAACACGGTTTTCTGGGAAAAAAGAGCGAAATTCACCATATAACTGAGCCGCAAGTGTTTTATTATGAGAAATTACAAGCGTTGGTTTTTGAACTTGCTCGATTACATTAGAAATAGTAAAAGTCTTACCACTACCGGTAACTCCAAGTAAAGTTTGATATTTTTCTCCTGAATTTAATCCCTCGACAAGCTCTTTTATTGCATTAGGCTGGTCGCCTGCTGGTTTATAACTCGATACTAATTTGAATTTTTCGTCAGACATATAGTAATATCATTTATTTTATGAAAAATAACTATATAAAGACGTTTATAATCATAAATTACTTAAAATTTTTAATACAATATTAATCATTTTCTAAATTTCTATATTGTCTTTCACCAAATATAGCAGTACCAATTCTTATCATAGTAGCTCCCTCATCAATAGCAATTTCAAAATCACTTGTCATTCCCATTGATAATTGAGTCCAATTTTTATTTAGTTGTCTATTAACTTCCTCTAATGAATTTCGCAAAAGGGTAAATTCTTGGCGCTGGGTTTTTTCATCATCAGTAAAAGTGCCAATAGTCATTAATCCTTTGATATTAATGTTGCTTAATAAATCTATTTCTGCAATAGAGTCAATATATCTTTCTATATCGAAACCAGACTTATTAAATTCACCACTTGTATTTACTTGTATAAGAATATCAATATTTTTATTTAGTAATTTAGCGCGTTTATCAATTTCATTAGCAACTTTCACAGAATCAACAGAGTGAACTAAATTAATAAATGGAGCAATGTATTTAACTTTATTAGTTTGTAAATGCCCAATATAATGCCATTCTAAATTGTTAAATCCTTTATCAGATAAAATTTCTTGCTTATCAATTAATTCTTGAACATAGTTTTCTCCAAAAACATTAATTCCCGCATTATAAGCGATTTCGACAATTTTTGCCGCCTGAGTTTTTGAAACAGGTATAATTTTTATATCATCAAAATTTCTATTTGATTTAATAGCCGCATTTTGAGCCTTTTCAACAATACAATTATAATTATTCTTAATTGTTTCAAAAATTTCTAGTAATTTTGACGGTTCCATTTTTTTAACCTATTAATGAATCACACTAATTTTTTCGTTATAAACATTATTATCAATTATAATATTAATAAAATAATTATTTTGTGGATAATTATTAAAATCAAAGCTAAAAGAATTCATTCCATAATTAGATTGTTTTTCTTCTTTATAAATAACATTACCTAATAAATCATAAATTGTTATAATCGTTTTTCCTGTTTCGGATTGATAATTTAAATTTATATTATTATTAAATTGATATAATTCATAAGGTAAATTTTTATTATTATCATTAACAGAACTAATTACTTTAATATTATTTATCTTAAATAAACCGACAACAATTTTGCCCGTATTAAATTTTATAGAATCAATTTTATAGTTAATATCATTTCCTAAATCAATATAAGTAATAGAATCACTAATTGGCTGAACAAAAGTAAATTCCTCACCATTAATATAATAGCTGAACTCAACGGGAACATTTTCAAATAATCTTCCTAATTGAGTTTGAATAAGTCTAAATCGAGATGGGTATTTTTCATTTTGAATATCATCGTACTCAACATCTAATTGTAGCCAACCCGCATTATAAACCCATTGATCATAGAACCAGTCTAAATCTAAATTTGTTTCATCTTTAACTAATTGAATAAATTGCTTTGTATCAACATTAGAATGTTTATATTTATTTAGATAATTTCGTATAATTTCTATAAAATCAAATCCATTTTTTTCAAGTTCGTAATATAACATTCCTAATACAACAGAGCCTTTTTCATATATCGTAGTTGGATAATTTGACGATGGCTTTTCTCTTGAATAATCATAAAGTGGTAGAACGCCTTCACGTTTAACAACATTACCTAAATATTCATCTTTACTCATTATAATAGTAGCTAAGTATGCACTATCGCCCTCTCTACATTTTTCCCAAAGCGCCTCGCAATAATTTGCAAACGACTCATTTAGCCAAGTATCTCTAAAATCGAGTGGACTAACCATATTGCCAAACCAATGATGAGCTAACTCGTGAGCCATAGTAGAATTATTATCATTTTTATATGTATATTGATTAATAATAATACTCCGCGGAAAAGAAATCATAGTTTGATGCTCCATAGCACCCTTCATAGTATTGCAATAGCCAATTTTCTCATAAGGGTACTCTCCAAATAAACTTGAGTAGCAGTCTGCCATTTCTGGTACTCTTCGATACGCAAACTCGCTTTTGATAGAATCCATTGCAAGTGTGAAAATTTGTATCGGAATTTTATAATCAAAATTGTCAAGAATAATATATGGACCAGCGGCAAAATTAAGTAAATAAGTTGCCGCTAAATAATTATGCTCCCAAACAAATTCCTTTTTACCTTCATCAATATCATTAACTTCTGTAAGAATACCATTCGAAGCAACTTTTAAATTATTCGGAACAATGAAAGTACCTTTAAAAGTAGCTTTATCTTGAGGTAAATCAAAGCATGGCAACCAATGACGAGTAGTTGAAATATATGGCGCCCCCAAACCAGCCCCCATAGAATATAATACTAATTCCTCATAAGATACTCCGCCCCAACTCATACCGGGATTAATTTCTGATGTCATCGTTCCCGAATATGATATAATAAACTCTACTGTATCGCTTGTCTGGTCGGGATAGCTTACTCTATAATGGAATTCTCTTGGATTATCTTCTAAATGAGCTTTAAAATCAAGATTTTTTCCCATAGAGCTTACACCATCAACTTTCAATCCTTCTAAATGAAAAATAAAATAGTCGCCATCGTAAATATTTTTTCTATGAACTAAAATTTTACAAATGCCCTCGACCTCTTTTGTTTTATAATTACTTAAATCGAGTTTGACGTCATAATGCAAAACATCAAAAGGCATTTCCTTATATTCGAGTGGATCTGGAACAATATCGTTAAAAGATATTGAATAATTAAATGTTAATATTAATAACATAAATGCTAAAAAGCAAAATCTAAGTTGTTTCATAATAATTTTTTATTTTTTAACAATTAGAAAAAAACTAATATAAGTAATTTTTTGAATAAAATGTTAATAAATTAAAAAATATTTTGAGTATTTATCAAAAAATTGTTATTTTTGTTATTACTTTAATTGTAATTATGGAATAATAAGATGTTTGTTGTAAGCAGTTTAATATTAATTATTTTAGCTATATTGTTAATTGGCGTTGTATTATTACAACCGGGCAAAGGCGATATGATTTCTGGTATGGGCGGTTTAGGCGGCTCTTTTTCAAATATGCTTGGTTCGAGACGAGCAACTGATTTATTAACAAAAATTACTATTGGATTAGCAACTGCTATACTTCTTTTATCAGTAGTAACTAATAAGTTTTTTGTTGGTAATAAAGGGATGGCTGGTCCACGCCCCGTAACAGAAGGTACTGTTGTGCCACGTACTGTTCCTTCGACACCAGCTCAAACACAGATTCCAGTGCCAGAGCAAGCACCAGCAAATGAAACTCCACAACAAGAAAAACCTGCTGAAGAAGCACCAAATAAATAATTTTACTTTATAATTAAAATTTTAATGAAGGAAGTTAATGATTAATTTAGCTTCCTTTTTTGATTTTATAATTTACATTTATTTAAATCAATATTTAATGTGAAAATAATGATAAGATTAAAATAATAGTCTTCTTTACCTTGATTAGTATGATTAAGCCTCTTTGTCTCTCAAAAATAGAGAGGAATAGGGCAAGCAAAAAGACATTTATACATCTTTAAACACTTGGGCTTTCAAAAAGGAAAATTAACTTTTCTAATGAATTATTTTGAATTAATATCATTTTTTGTTATTTTAGAAAAAAGATTTTTTAATGATGATAAATAAAAGATTTGCTATTATTTATAGACAACATTTCGATTAGTAGATCAAAAAATAATTATAAAAATGATTTTAAAAATATGATTAATATTAAATGCTTGAAAATAAACCATATATTGAAACAATTCTCGAAATAAGTAAACCTTATTTAATAGAAACATTTCCAGACAATGAAATTTTTAATAAATTTATTGATAAAATTAGTTTTTTGAAAGAAAAAACTAATACTAAAGAAATTATTGATAGTTTTATAAAAATTTATATAGATTACGTAAAAAAAGAATACCAAAATCAATATAAAAATATTAATCCAAAAATTATTAATTTCCTTGAGCAAATTGATGATGGAGTAAAAATAATTTGGGGGAACTGCCTTGATGTTATGCAAGGTATGAAATCTGAATCAATACATTTAATGGTTACATCTCCACCATATTATAATGCACGCGAATATTCTCAATGGGAAAATTTGAATGCCTATTTAGATGATATGAGATTGATAATTCGAGAAGCTTATAGAGTTTTGGATAATCATCGTGTTTTTGTTTTTAATGTTGGTGATATTTTTGATAATGATAATATTTCAACTTCATCAACTTGGGGTAAACGTAGAATTCCACTCGGTGCATATTTTATTAAAATTTTCGAAGAAGAAGGTTTTACATTTGTTGATGATTTTATTTGGGACAAAGGAGAAGTACAAAGCGAAAGGCATAAAAATGCTAAAAAACCTTATCCATTTTATCAATATCCAATGAATTGTTACGAACATATTTTGATATTTCATAAACACAGAAAAGATGATACACGATATCCATGCCCCGTTTGCGGTTGTTTGAAAGTTAATGGTAATGCTTATTCAGAAATTGGTTTAAAAAGTTGGGAATGTAAAAATTTAGATTGTTTTGAACGAAGTAAAGCAAACAGAGGAAAAAGATTTTCATTAAAAACATTAGTTACACAAAGCAGGCAAAATAAAAATTTTGAAATTGAACAAGATTTTATAAAAAAATGGCGTAGAGATATAATTAAAATAAATCCTGTAATAAAAATTAATTCTAAAGGAAAGAATATTTTAGGACATACCGCGCCTTTTCCAATTGAAATACCAGAATTTGCTGTAAAAATGTTCTCTTATCCAAAGGAATATGTTCTAGACCCTTTTGCTGGTAGTTTTACAACTGTAATTACTGCTAAAAGACTTAATAGAATTGGAATAGGCATTGAATTAAATAAAGAAATGTTTGGAAAAAGTAGTATGCAAAATTTAACAAAATCTTTACAACCCGAATTGTTTAATATGAAAAACATTAATATTTCAGAGATAAATTTATTATGAATGTTTTAGAAGAAAAGAAGAAACAAGTTATTGGACTTTACGGCGAAATGAGGTTATCTATGGAATTACATGATCTTGGTTGGCAAGTCCATAGAGCATATATTGATGAAGGTATTGATTTTACAATCACAAAATATTATTGTCCAGTATGTAAAAAGTATAGCAATCAATATATTAGATATTCTAATCGCAAAGATAAAAAAGTTAAATGCGTTACTAATTTATGTGAACATTGTAAGATAACTGAATTAGAAGTAATTTCTCGCTATTTACAAGTTAAAACTTCTGAAGGGATTAAAACAAATGATGAAAATGTAAGAAAATTCAGTTTTCACCCCAAAATTAGATATAATATGGGAACAGAAATTTTTTATGTATGGATAGCTGTTTTTGATGATAGTAAGGAAAAAAAATGTCATTTTTATATACTAAATACAAAAGATGTTGAAATTTTTGATAATATTAATTTGGATACTTATCAAATAACTGATAATCAAAAAACTGAATTACATATTAGGAATGATGGAGTTGTATTAAAAATAGGAACTTCAGCTACGGGATATGATTATTCTGTTTTTAATAGTAGATTTTATAATGATTTCAACGCATTCGAAATTGAATTAAATAATAAAAAATAAGAGATTTAATTGAATTTTATGAATTAAATTAAAATGAATCAATTTGTTGAAATGATTATCTTATTTTGTCGCTCCAAAATTGAGAGGAATAGGGCAAGCAAAAATATTTATCTCTACCAATAATAAAAAATTAAGATGTCCAACACTAATGATAATGCTGGACATCTTTTTCTATTAGAATAGGAAAAATTTTTAAATACGCCTTCGGAAACCTTCGCCTAATACTTCGTGAACATTGCTTATTATTACGAAAGCAGTCGGATCTATCCTTTTTATTATTTCAGTAAGTTTACTTATTTCCTTTTGAGTTATAATTGTGTAAATCATTTCTCTATCAATATTTCTATATAATCCGCGAGTTTTTATAGCAGTAGCACCTCGGCTTAATTCTTGCAAAATTGCCTCGCCTATCTCTTGATATTTATCAGAAATAATTGTTGCTGACCTTGCGTAATCAAATCCATCAATTATAACATCAATTAGTTTACTTGATACAAATAATAATAAAAAAGCATATAAAGTAAGAGACAATGCGGGTTTATTCGGTGATAATCCATTTACTTGAATAATTATTCCCGCTAATCCAATAACGAAGAAATCTATCAACATTATTGCTTGACCGGGCTTTATACCAAATCTTTTTTGCATAATTGAGGCGACTATATCAGAACCCGCTGTTGTACCACGGAATTTGAAAATTACACCAAGTCCGACGCCTAAAAGTACGGCACCAATGAGAATTAGAAAAAGAAAATCATGCTCATATAAATCTTTTATAACTTCTGTATCTTGTAACCTCATAAATCTCATATAAGGTATATCACCTCTGAAAAAATCTATAAAAAAGGAATTTAGTGTAAATCCAAAAAATGTTCTTTTTCCGAAAGTTTTTCCAAGTTCTTTATATCCCCAAATAAACAAAGGTACGTTTATTGACCAAATTGCCATACCTACGGGAATAGAACCTTTAGAAATATAATGTATTGACATCGCAAGACCGCTTGCACCACCGGGAACTACGCGTGCATCTACAAGAAAAACGCCAATTCCCAAAGCCATAATAGCCGCACCGATTGCTATAAATATATAATCTGTAATCGGATACTTATATATAAATTTTTCATTCATAAAATTTTTTTTAAAAAATTGTTAAATATTAAATAGCAAAAATAATACAAAAAATTGTTTATAAATATATGAAAGAAAATTAATCTCACATTTGCTATTTGAATTAAATTATTACTTGTAAAATTTATTTTATTTTGTTAAATTTCGTAAATTTTTTTTTACATATTTAATAATTAATAATTTTAAATTATAATTATTAATTATTTCGAGGTTGCCATAATGAAAAAGTATATTTTGTCTTTCGTTTTATTATTGATAATTAATAATTTTTCTCTTTCTCAATCAGATTGGCAATTTGTAACTCTGTTAGAAGTTGGAAAAAGACCAATTAAGATTTTCAATTATGAAGAAAATATGTTTTCTAATATTTGGTTTGTATATTGTGCGGGATTAGACGCAAATCAAAATGGGATTCTTGACGATGGCGACGAAGCACCTTCAATATGGTATTTTGGAACTGAACAAAAAATGATTTCAACTTTTAGCGATTTTTTTGGCGATTATACAAAGCCTAAAAAACTTATGGATTTAGATTTTCAAAATATCAAACTTCCTTATAGATTTGATACAGAGTGCAAAAATGATATATGCAAAATCTATTTGCCCGAGCCAGGTGGTGTTAGCGAAGTTATAATTAAGTATCTATCTGGCAATGTCTATGAAGATAATCTAGAATTTCAAATATCTAAAAAAATAATTTTAGAAGAACTTGTTAATGCAATTTCTGTTGGATATAATAAATCAAATCAAAAATTATTATATTTAAGCAAACGCGAAGCTGAAAATATGACGGGGAATGTACTTGCTTACAATATGGATATGAATGAATATACTGATACTTTGCCCGCGAGAGCTGGGGTTCAGATGACTTTACCACTTGATTACCGTAATATTCTTATATTAAATGAAAAATTTAACGAAGAAATAACTGCAAATTATATGAATTATCACGTAGCAGGATATTTAGGCGATGGAAAACATTCTTTAATAAATGATATGGAGTTAGATAATAATCCCAATCATATTTTTTTCCATAGTTTACAAAATGGCGATATTAGAACGATTATTACATTTTCTGATATAGGTCTAATCCGAGCTTATAACGGTAGTAATATTTTAAGAGAAGAATATCTAAATACCGCCGGTGATATGGGCTTAAGAGAAACAATTTATGGTGAGGACAGTCATTATTATACAAGTTCTTACGATGGTAAAGTTTATATGTATGATTTCACGACTGATAATATTCAAATAATAGATAAATTAAAGGCTTATGGGCAAGCAGAAAGTATTTTTATGACTTACTTTATGCTTTTTATAGCAACGCCATATATTGAAAGTTCAGATGAAACGAATAATACAATTACTTTTTATGCAAAAGAACCCGTTTCGGTAAGTGATAATTTTAATTTAAATGAATTACAAATTTTCCCAAATCCTGCAAGTAATATTATTACAATTAACGATAATAACATCATTAAAAATTATGAAATTTTCTCGATTTTAGGTGAAAAATTATTCGTAACAGATAAAAATACTATTGATATTAGTAAATTAGCAAATGGAATTTATTATATTAGATCTAATTTCAAATATTATAAATTTATTAAAAATTAAAATTTATGGAAAAGCTATAAATTTCAAATTATATTCAAGGATTTTCAAAATTTATTATAAAAAACATCAATTAAATTTATACAATAATTCTAAAATGAAATAGTGTTAAATTAAAAATAAATTTCATTTTGGATTATTCAATGAAAGTTCTTCTACTTGATTGCTTAAACAATAAAAATAATATAGATACTCATAATGCCATTAAAAGCCTTATTAAAGGTATAAAAAGTGCTGGTGGCGAAGTAAAACATATTGAAATTAGTAATTTAGATATAAAGCCATGTTTAGCTTGTACCGATGATTTATTATTTAGCTCTAATAATGAATGTAGATGCGATGATGATATGAATAATTTATATCCAGAGTTTCGAAATTCAGATATTTGGGTTTTTGCAACGCATATAAATTCTAATGGTACAAGTGAATTTTTACGAAATTTTTTAGATAGACTCGAGCCACTTTTCCAACCTTTCTATATTTATGAGAATAATCAAAGTACTATTATTCCACAAGGAAATAAAATTAATGGAAAAATTTTATTGCTATCTTCTTATGAATATGAATATGCAAATTTAGCACGACAAATTTCAGAACATATTGATTCTTTAGGATTATTATTCTCAAAAGAAAGTGAAAATAATATACTTTTCGATTCTGAAAGAATAGATGAACAAAGGCTAAATATGATTTACGAACGTGGTAAGTCCTTGATATCAAATGAATCAAAATCATAATAGCAAGCAAAATAATACTCTCGATAATGCAGTAGTCGTGGCTATCACGGGCGGTATTGCAAGTGGAAAAAGCGAAGTAGCAAAAATCATTAGCAAAAAAAATTATCCAATAATTTCTACGGATTTACTTGCTAAGGACTTAATGAATAATGATATTTCTCTAAAGAAGAAATTAATTAATGAATTTGGAGATGATATATATTTTTCAGATGGAACATTAAACTCAAAAAAACTTTCTGAAATAGTATTTTCTACTCAAAACGAATCTCAAAAAATTAAGAAGTTAAATTCCATTGTTCACCCAATTGTAATTGATAAAATGATTGAAACCATAGAGAGTTTAATTACAAATGGAAATAGACTAATTTTTGTAGAAAGTGCCTTAGTTTACGAGTCAGGATTAGACGCGGGTTTTGATTATATTATCACGGTTTCGAGTGATTACGAAACAAGGATTAATCGTGCTATGACGAGAACAAATCTAAGCCGCGAAGAAATAATTGCTCGAATAAATGAGCAAATTTCACAAGAAGAAAAAATAAGATTATCCGATTTTGAAATTGAGAACAATAAATCAATTAAAGAATTAGAAGATGCCACAATCTTATTATTATCTATAATCGAATTTTTACCACCAAAAACAGATTATTCATTTTCCACAGATGGCGATAAATAAGTTAATTTTACTTTTTCAATTTTTGTTTTAGTCCGCTTTAAAATAATAATTTCGTAATTAGCAATCCTTAACTTTGTATTTAATTCGGGGATAGTATCAGTTTCGGTAATAATTAATCCGCCTAATGATTCGTATTCTTCGCTTTCTGGAAGCTCTTCTGGCAAAACTTCGTTTAATTCTCTAACATTTATCGAGGCAACAACGAGAAAATTATTATCATCAATTTTTTCAATATCTTTATTTATTTCGTCGTGTTCATCATTAATTTCTCCAACGATTTCCTCTAAAATATCCTCCATAGTAATTATTCCAGACGTACCTCCAAAATCATCTAATACAATAGCCATTAATATTTTTTTTCTTTGAAAATTAGTTAATAATTCATCAATAAAATCATCTTCTTTTACAAAAATCGCAGGCCTCAAAACACTTTTATCTATTAGTGAATCTTCGTTTACATTTATTCCAACAATATCCTTTGTATGCAAAATTCCTAAAATATTATCTAAATCATTTTCATATACGGGATAGCGTGAAAATCCATCAGTTTTTACTGTATCATAAATATCTTTATAAGTCCAATCAATGCCAATAGATACTATTTTACTTCTCGGAGTCATAACTTGTCTTACAATAGTATCTTTGAAATCAAAAATATTATCAATTTGCCTACTTTCATTTAATTCTAAATTCCCAGCTTTGGTGCTTTCTTCAATAATCTCACGAATTTGCTCTTCGGTATTTAATTTGTCGCTCTCATTAGATTTTCTAAATAAAAATAGGAATAATTTTTCACTAATTTCAAATATAAACCTTATTGGAAATAGCAATTTATGTTGAAAATATACGGGTAAAACTGAAATTAATGAATATTTAACATAAAATTTGCCAGAAAAAGCTTTTGGAAAAATTTCTATTATTATATATAGAATTGGAATTATTACAAGAAAAATTAATAGATAAGAAATTGATTGAGATTTACTACTAGCAATTTGTAAAAAATCTGGTAATAAATTTTCGTTTAATTGTATATAATTTGTAAATAATTCATTAAATTGGAATGTGATAATTAGAATAATAATAAATTTTAAATATTCGAGACTAATTGAATATTTTTTATAATCATTTGTAACTTTTAAGCATAATTTTTCAATATTGCTTTGGTTATTTGAGTCTTCATTATCAAAAAAGTTTCTGAATTTACTTAATGCAATATTTGCTAAATTCAATAAAACAGCTAAAATTACTAATATAAATATTAATAAAATAATACCCGTATCACTTTCCATTTAAAAATATAAACCTGATTTTAAAACAAAACTAAAATCTAAATGATATGAGAAATAAACACTAAAAAAATTGTTTAAAATTGTAAATTCATTTTTATTTAATTCAATATTTTCGATTGAATCAAGATTTGAGCAGGAAATTTCGTATAATTTATTAGCAATTTCATTATTCATTTTAAATATTTTGTTATGATATGATTTTTCATTTATAAGCACATTCCCCGTATCAATAATAATATTTGTAAGAGCTTGTTTATTATCATCAATATCAATTAAATTTAATTCAAAACCCATTATTTTTACAAATTGACAGAAAAAAAATATTACAAGGCTATTAGGATTATTTTTTAAATCATTCAAAAATCCAATAGTGTCGCTCAATAAATCATATAATTCAAAATTTGGAATTTTATTTAATTGAGTTTTTGAAATGGTTTCAATAAGCATAAATCCTGCAGAAAGATGTTCGGGGCTTTTATATATTTTCAATATTTTTTTTGAAATTTCAGATTTAGATAATAAATAAAGGTCGGTATTTGGTTTTAAATAAAAATTAAAGTTAGAAATTGACAAAGGTTCTAAAGAACTTGCAAATTTATTTTTTGGCAAACGAGAGCCTTTTGCTATCATTGAAATTTTGCCATAATCCTTTGAGAATACACTAACTATCTTACTTGTATCACCAAATTTTTTAGAATTTAGTATTATTACTTCACTTGTTACAATCATAAAAAAATAAAAAAATTTTAAAAAAATGTAAAAATTATTTTGCAAATATACAAAAAGTTATTACTTTTGTACTTCCTACTTTTCCCAAGTAGCTCAGTTGGTTAGAGCATCTGACTGTTAATCAGAGGGTCGGGGGTTCAAGTCCCTCCTTGGGAGCTGAAAAAAAAGAAAAAAGTGGCTGTCAGTAATGGCAGCTTTTTTTTATTCCTAATATAAAAATCATTCCTAAAATAATCAAAAACAAATTAGTATCAATTCAAAATTACAAAAATAATATTAAATTAAATATTTTTAACAAAAACAATCATTTCGATAGAGTATTAACATCAAATTTGATATGTATTTAAAAAAAATTAGTTAAATTTAAACTAATGTAAGTGAACAATTTTCAAAATATTATTTTAAGGATGTTTTTTATGCTCAAAGGACACCCAAAAGGACTATTGGTAGCCTCCGTTGCAAATATGGGAGAGCGATTTGGTTTTTATACAATGATGGCAATTCTGGTATTATTTTTACAAGCAAAATATGGATTATCAGAAGAATCGGCTGGTGATATTTATAGCTGGTTTTATTTCGGTATATATGGAGCGGCTTTAGTTGGTGGTTTGCTTGCCGATGCTACAAAAAAGTATAAAATGGTAATTTTTGTTGGTATTGTAGTAATGCTTGCAGGCTATATCGTATTAGCAACACCCGGTATGCCGCTTACAATTACAATAATTGGATTAGTAACTATTGCCTTTGGAAATGGGCTTTTTAAAGGCAATTTACAAGCAGTCGTCGGTCAATTATATGATAATCCTCAATATTCAAAAATGCGGGATTCTGCATTTATGCTATTTTATATGGCAATTAACGTTGGAGCATTCTTCGCACCATTCGCCGCAACGGGAGTTCGTAATTGGTGGTTAAGCACTAATGGTTATCTTCACGATGGTTCTTTACCCGCTTTGTGCCATCAATTTTTAAATGGCTCACTAACAAATACAAGCGAATTTCAAACATTAGCTAATCAAGTTAGTATGAGCAGAGCTGTTACGGATTTAAAGCTATTTGCAAGTAATTATTTGGATTTATTTGCTCAAGGATATAATTACGCTTTTGCAATAGCCGCTGGCTCGATGATTGTTTCAATGGTTGTATATATGCTATTCCAAAGACACTTACCGAATAAAGAAAAAGTTGCAGAAGAAGCAAAAGTTGAGAAAAATGTAAAAACTGAAAGTAAAAAAGATAATGGTAATATATTAGCAACAGTTTACGCGGCGTTAGGATTAATCGCGACTGCTATTATTTTCCATTTTGTATTTAATGATTATAAACTTGGTATGGCAGTTGGACTTTTCGTTGCATTTGTTACTTGGATATTCAAAAGTGCAAGTAAAGAAGAAATGCCAAGCGTTATGTCTCTAATTTTAGTATTTGTAGTTGTGATATTCTTCTGGATGTCATTCCATCAAAATGGATTAACGCTCACTTATTTCGCTCGTGATTATATTGTTAAGACTGTTGATAGTTTCACTTATTTATTCTTTACATTACCTTCGATTATTTCAGTAATTATCTGTATTGCGGGCGTTGCTATGCTACTTATGAATTCAATTAAAGGTACAATGAAAATTGTTGCGGGCGTTATGGCTGTGGCTGGTGCGGCGGCTTGTTATTGGTTTGTTGCAAATAATGACATTCAAAATGCAATTTCTCCCGAAGTATTCCAATCATTTAATCCGATATTTATAGTATCGCTCACTCCGCTTGTAATGGGATTTTTTGGATGGTTAGCAAAACGCAATATCGAGCCTTCTACTCCAAAAAAAATCGGGATTGGAATGGTCATTGCTTCGTTTGGATTTGTCATCATATTAATGGCTTCATTTAGTTTAGTATCTCCATTATTAATAAAATCACAAGGGCTAACTGATTACGCACGCGTTTCACCTTATTGGCTTATAAGTAGTTATTTAGTATTAACTGTTGCGGAACTTTTCTTAAGTCCAATGGGGCTATCTTTTGTGTCTAAAGTTGCACCACCAAGATTCCAAGGTTTAATGCAAGGCGGTTGGTTGCTTGCAACAGCAGTAGGTAATAAACTTTTATTCGTAGGTAGTTATTTCTGGGGACGTCTCGAATTATGGCAACTTTGGGCAATTTTTGTTGTCTGCTGTATATTATCGGCACTCTTTATTTTCTCAATTATGAAAAAATTAGAAAAAGCTACTGCATAAAAATTAATAAAAAAATCACAAAAAAGAAGGGGCAAAATTTAAAAAATTAGCCCCTTCTTTTTGAAAAATCAAATAAAAATAATCATTAAATAGTAGTAGAAGAGCCAGTTAAATATAATGTATTTTGTTCTTATCCCAAAATGATAAATTAGTATCGAAATTCACATTTATTAAATAGTCTTGAATAATTCCAGTAGTGCCATTTAAAAAATTATTTGTTTGATAGATATTAATTGGGGTAAATCCACCTCCATTAATAGGAATATTTAAGTCGAAGTTACCATCTAATATACCGTTCTGATAAGTCAATGGAAGTGTATAGTTTAGTGGAATATTATAATCAATATAAGAAGTTTCTGAATATATACCATTAATATTTACAGAAACATTATAAATATTTTCATAAAATTTTGTAAAATTACTGTCAATTGTAATTTGATGTGAATTTTTAGCTGGGTCAGAATTTTGAATAGTAATTATTCTTGAACTTTTATAAAATCCATTTGAAAGATCAAAAAAATTAGGTTTGCCACTATTACTTTTACTGCTATGAGCACAAGCAATTCCAAAAATTGAAACACCAACCCCTATAGGATTAAAAAGTTCGGGAAACTCATCAAATATAGCATTAAAAGAAAATTTACCTGTAACTGGATCAGCGTGCATACAACCACGACCCTGAATAATTGTATTTATAATATTATCTTGGCTGATTGATTTATTTAATTCTTTCAAAAGCGAAATAGCACCAGAATAATTAAAAAGTATAACATGCATAATTTTAAACCCTAAAATTATTAAACAAAAATTTATTTAAACTATATTTTTTATTCTATTAAAATTAATAACTATTTATTTATAAATGATTATTTAAAAACAAGAAAAATCATAATTCACTTAAAAAATATTTTTAAAGCGACAGTAAAATATCAAAGCGATTGATGTAGAAACTGTCGCCCAAAAACAATGCCGGGGATTTTTCTTTTAAAATAAAATTTATATAATTTACATTTGAAAAAAATAATGCATTGTTTAACTTTTGAGCGGAATAATAAATTTGAGTAATAAATAAAAAATATGCAAACTTGATAAAAAAATAAATTTTATAGTCTATTACCAACTTATGATAATATGAATATTTAGGATTCTTAATAAAAAAAATTTCAAGCATAAAACAACATTTTAATTAACAAATTAATTTTTATCAAAATTAAATATAATTTTTCATAAAATCAAAATAAATTTATTAATTGGAATTATTTATTGTAATTGATTTGCTTTTTAATTAGATAAATATTTTATTTCAGTTGCAATTTCATTAATTACTTCTTTATTAAAAATTTCTTTTTTTTCTCGATTTTTAATTGAATATATATAAAAAACTTTACCACCATAAATTTTTGTGAATTTTTTATGAGTTTTGTTTTGAATATTTTTTTCTTTAAAAATTTGTGGTAATTGAGTCCCACTACCAAATGAAATAGGTTTAATTTGAAGACCTATGAATTTATCATTAATTTTTATAAAAAAATCAATATTATATAATCTATCCCATTCATCAGGAGCGGGTTCAATCTTTATCTTTAAAATTTCTTGAAGTTGTCCGTAAATAGTTTGAATTTCTGTAATATAACCGTCATAAGTTCGGTCAATTACAAGTTGAATAATATAATCAATACAATCTTGTTCAGTTATGTCAGAAATTTCAGCTTGAATTACTTCTGTAATTTTGGTATAAAGTTTTTTACCAAGTTCAATTATATGTTCTTTAGGTTTTACATTACGGAAATAATACTCACGCCATTCATCAAGATTTTTAGGTGAGCATTTTCTTATTGATTCAGAAGTAGGTCAAATATTTCTTTTGAAATTTAGTTGGAAACGATTCATTGCACTATTTAAAATCTACTCTTTAGCCATTATTTTTTTGTATAAGATTTAAAAATTTATCTTTATATTTGAAATTAATATCTTTATCTACATAAACCAAACCATTTTTAATTAAATGAGCATTGATAAATGTTTTGTTTTCAAGGTAGAGATAGCAAAGCAAGTTGTTCTCGCTGTCGTGTTTTACGTTGTCGTATTTCAAAAACACTCGCTTACCTTTTGTTTTTTCAATCAGGAATGATGTTGCTTTTCCGTTAATTACCGGGTCTTCTTTTACTCCGAGAAGTTTTATTGTCAGGTCATTGCTCAAACGAATTTTTTCAGGGCTGATAACTTCCTTAACTGTAAAAAGCTCTTCTCTTTTTACTGAACCATTCTTGTCAATCTTCGAGCCGAATTGAAGTTTCTTTACATCAATTTTTTTGTCAAGGGTATGCGGGTCTTTGAAAATGTATGGCAGTTTTTGAATTTCCTTTTCAAAGTCGGTTTTCAATGTTTTTTGTTCTATAAATTCGTAAGTCGTTCCGTTTAGATCTTTTTGATGAACTTCTAATTTTTCTTTGATGATTGGAATAAATTCAGGATTGATTTCATAGCCTACTGAATTTCTGTCTGTGTTTTTTGCTGCTAAGGCTGTTGTTCCACTCCCTGCGAATGGGTCAAGAACAGTTTCTCCAACAAACGAAAACATTTTGATTAGTCGTCTTGGCAATTCTTCGGGAAACATCGCAATATGTCCGCTCTGTCTTGCTCCTGTAAAATTCCAATGTCCTGCAAAAAACGTGTTCCATTCTTCGGCAGTAATTTTTGAAAACTCTTTTTGTTCTTTCGTTGGTTTAGGGCTGTCACCTAATTTTTTGAATACAAGAATAAATTCATAATCTAATTTCAAAATCCCGTTTCTTGGATAGGGATAAGAACCCATTTGAACGCCACCGCCTGTAGTGTTGGAAGTCGTAACCTTTTGCCAAATGATTGCACCCATATAGTCAAATCCGATGTTCTCACAGAATTTGATTATTTCTTCACGAATAGGAATTACCTTGTAACGCCCATAATAAACGGCACGGGCAAATTGGTCGCCAATGTTTACACACAATCT
Organism: Bacteroidota bacterium; assembly: GCA_029974985.1. Lineage (GTDB taxonomy): Bacteria > Bacteroidota > Ignavibacteria > Kapaibacteriales > UBA2268 > JANJTB01. The sequence continues at coordinate 46,808 of JARKQC010000154.1, forward strand.
GCAACCGTTGTGAAGAGTGCGGTAGCACTCTTTCCAAACCAAATTCAGGTTGTTGATGTAATTCTCGTAACTGTCGTGAAAACCGATTTGGTTGTCAGATCCATAGTCTTTTAACTGCCAATAGGGTGGCGAAGTAATAGCCAAATGCACCGAATTGTCTGGCAATTCAGACATTTTCCTACTATCTCCATTTATTATTTTATGATGAGTTCTCAAATTGCTCTATTAGTTTAAGCTGATTATAATATTAATTAAATGTCGTTTTAAACTATTATAAATTATTATTTGAAAAATTTTAATCTTTTAAAATATAGTTTTTGAATTATAATTTTCAGACGCAATTTTTAATTTAATATTTTCAATAAAAATCACCCACTTTCTACCACTAATTTTAAAACTTTGATTTATCAATCTATTTTTAAAGATTTGATAATAAAAGTTAAATATGTTGATAAAAAATTTATAAAAAAATATGTTAAATATAAAAATAAATTTGCTATTAATTAGAAAAATTGTATTTTAGGTGTGTAAAAGTGGGTAAAAATGGGAAAAGATATTCCCGAATTTGCAAATACATTTATTTTAAGGTAGATACGATGGCATTTTTTAAAGGACAGGAAATATACTCGATTGACAATAAAGGTCGTGTGAATATTCCCGCTAAAATGCGCAAAAGTATTTCGCCCGAGGCTAACGATACTTTTATTGTAACTCGTGGGCTTGATAAATGTGTGGTTGCATATCCGCTTGATGAATGGAAAAAATACGAAGAAAAATTTGTTGAATTAAATCAATATGATCCAAAAAATAGATTTTTCTTAACAAAAATTCTTCAATGGGCCGAAGACGTATCGCTCGACGGTCAGCAAAGAGTTTCAATATCAAAAAAATTATTAGACTTTGCTGGTATCGAAAATAAAGTAGTGATTGTTGGTATGGTGGACCATATTGAATTTTGGAATCCCGAGAAATTCGAGGAATATCTAAGTCAATATGATGAATCTTACGAAGAAGTAGCGGCACGAGTAATGGTAAAATAAGTGAGCAAGAAAGCAAAAAAAAGTAAAATCGAAAAATTGGATTATAAGCCTATTGAGTATGATTATCACTTGCCTGTAATGCTCGAAGAATGTTTAAATTTTTTAGTTCTTTCAAATAAAGCAACAATTATAGATGGCACTCTTGGCGGTGGTGGGCATGCAGAACTTATCTTATCAAGACTCGGTTCTGGGGGGAATTTGGTCGCGTTTGATAAAGATAAAAACGCTATTGCGTATTTTGAGAGGAAGATTCAAAGCAATTTGAATAAAGAAGCCACTCCGAAAGTAACATTATATAATGAATGCTTTAGTTCAATCTGCGGAAAAGCTGAGTACGACGGAAAAATTGACGGAGTTCTCCTCGATTTGGGCGTTTCCTCAAGACAGCTTGACTCCGATTCCATCGGACTTAGCTATCGCATTGACTCTCGTCTCGATATGAGGTTCGGTAGCGATGGAATGCCAGCTTATGAAATTATTAACAAGGCAGACCCCGTAGAAATCAAGAGGATTCTTCGCGACTATGGCGAGGAACCAAAAGCTGGAATTATTGCACGGCGAATAGCAGAACGTCGCCGTGCAATACCTCTTGAAACAACATTCGACCTTAAAAATATTGTCGAAGAATTAGTATCACCACCACAAAGATTTAAAACTCTTTCACGCGTTTTTCAAGCCTTTCGTATTGCTGTAAATAAAGAATTAGAGACATTAGAAACTGCTCTACATTGCTACGCTAAAATGCTTGCTCCAAAGGGACGAATAGTCGTTATGTCGTATCATTCACTCGAAGATAGAATTGTTAAAAATATTTTTAGAGAATATTCAAAATCAGGTGAAAATCCCGCAATTTTAAAAATTCTTACTAAACAGCCAATTATAGCAAAAGACGAGGAAATCATAAAAAATCCTCGTGCGCGAAGTGCAAAATTAAGAGTTGCCGAAAGATTGTAGAAAAAATTAAACCTAATAAAGAATATTCTAATTTTTTTTATATAGTAAAAATTATTATTTTAGCAATAATTGATTTATTCAAATTCCTTTAATATAAAATGCAAACATTATTCGAAAAAGCAGAACAAAAAATAATAAATTCTACAAGGATAATTACTAATAATTTAAATGATTTAAATGGTAAACAATGGGTCTATAGTACGAGTTCTATTGAAAGTTTTGTATCTACTTTTGATGAAAGAGAATTTAATAAATTTATTGTTGAATTGATTGAAACTAAGTATTCTACTAATGGTAAAGATAGTTACGCTCATCATATACGTAAAATTCATCCAAGTCCAAAACCACCTCAACTTATGCAAAAATTAATAAATTTTTTTTCTAAAGAAAATGAATTAGTATTTGATCCATTTTGCGGTGTTGGTGGTACTTTATTAGGGGCTACTTTGGCTAATAGACGTGCTATAGGTATAGATTTAAATTCTATTTATTTAGAAGTATATAAAGAATCTTGCAATTATCTTAATTTAACAAGTGAGGTTACTTTTAATTACAACTCAAAAAATTTAAATGAAATTGATGAATTAAATAACGTTGAATTTGATTTAATACTTACTGATCCGCCTTATGGAAATATGATGGCAAGAAAAAAAACTGGTGAAGCAGTAAAAAAGAAACTTGATACTTCACCAACACCATTCAATAATACAAATGAAGATATTGGAAATTTAGAATTAGATTTATTTTTAAATGAATTGAAAGAAATAATCGAAATATCTGTTAAAAAGTTAAAAAATAAACGATATTTATTATTATTTATAAAAGATTTTCAGCCAAAGCCAGAATATCATGGAATGCTTCATTATGATATTATGAGAAAATTAATTGAAATAAAAGAGCTTTATTATAAAGGTATGAAAATATGGTATGATAGAACAATAAACCTATATCCTTATGGTTATCCTTATGCTTACGTTGGTAATCAATTGCATCAATATATATTAATATTTAGAAAAGAATTACATAAAAAATATTAATGAGATTTATTGGTAATAAAGAAAATTTGGTTGAAAAAATATATCATCTACTTGACATTAGAAAGATTAAAGGTAAGTCAATATTTGATGTATTTTCTGGTACAGCAAGTGTTAGTAAATATTTTAAAAAATTGAATTACAAAGTTATTTCTGCCGACTTATTATATTTTTCTTATGTATTACAGCGTGCTTATATATGTAATAATATAAATAATAATTTTTCTAAATTACTTAAAGAATTGCCAAAAAGTAATAATTCGTTGTTTGTTTCTCCGCTTGAATTAATCATAAATTACTTGAATACATTACCTCTAATTGAAGGTTTCATTTATCAGAATTATACACCTCTTGGTTCATCAAAACTTAATATTCCAAGAATGTATTTTAGTAATGAAAATGGTAAAAAGATAGATACAATTAGAATACAAATAGAAAAATGGAAAATTGATGATCTAATAAATGAAAATGAATATTTTATTTTATTAGCTTGTCTTATAGAAACTGTACCTTATTATGCAAATATATCTGGTGTATTCGCAGCATTCCAAAAAAATTGGGATTCAAGAGCATTAAAATCTTTAAATTTAAGACTAATAGAAAATATAATAAACAAACACGAAAATTTATGTTATTATGGTAATTCAATGGATTTAATAAAATCACTTGAAGCAGATATATTTTATTTAGATCCACCTTATAATGAAAGACAATATGCCCCAAATTATCATATACTTGAAACTATTGCTAAATATGATTACCCAGAAATTTATGGTATATCTGGGATGCGTGATTATACTAATCAGAAGTCAAATTTTTGTAATAAAGAAAAAGGTTTTGAAGAATTAAAATATATTATTGAAAATGGAAAATATAAAACTCTTATAATGAGCTATAATACTGAAGGTATAATTCTAAAAGAAAATATAATTGAGCTTATGAAAAATAACGGTGAATTTGAATTAATTGAGTTCGATTATTTACGTTTCAAAAGTAATAGTAATGGTGTTAATAAGAATAAGAAATATATTCAAGAACAATTATATATATTGAGAAGATAATGACAAATACACTTTGGATATTAACAGAAGAAAGACCTAAAGCAGAAGTTTTGCGTATCATTTTTACAAAATTTCTTCAAGATTATAACTATACTGGTTTTATTGATAATTTGAGAATTTTACCAATTTTAGATAATGAAAAATTTTGTTTTAAATATGAAATAATCGGGTTTAGATGCAATAAAATAAACAGAATTTATTTAAAAATTGTTACTGGAAACTCGAGTTTTATTGATTATCTTCTTTTCTATCAAGATACGGAACCAAATTGTGATGATGCGCCAATTTATGCTATTGAAGTTACCAAGACAGATGATAAGGAGAGTAGAAATACTGGTGTTTTTCAAAGATGTATAAAATTTGTTTTTGCCAAATTTTATTTTCCTAATGCAAAATTGATTATGCTTTATGATTAACAAATAGAGCAGAAAAACCAACCAACAGATACAAATATTTTTGGTACAAAATTACTATTAACTTTTGGAGTTGATATTTTAGGTAAAAAGTTAGATGCAGAAATCTTTCAACCATTCCATACTATAGAGGAAATTATTTTATTTAAAAAAAATATGAGAAAGGCACCGGAAACTAATGTCCCAATTTTACTTACTAAACGGAAGAATCAAATTGAAGTTTCTGGAAGATTAATAAAAAATAATACTTTGTCATATGATCCAAATATTGGTGCTTTGTTAATTATATCAGCTGTACTTCGTAAATTAGGTTGGAATAAAAAAATTATCATAACTCAACATGGATTGAAACAACAATATATAGGTAAGAGAAATAAATTTATTCAAGTTGCAAATTTGCTAAATATTTCATTAGAAAGTTTAAATTTACCTAAAATTGAGTTGGATAATAAATATTGGCATTACGAAACTGAAGGTGAAAAATTAGGTACAATTTTCATTCATATAGTAGTAGAAAGTTTTACTAACGGTTATTCTATTTTTGAAAACCATGCGGGCTGTGAAAAAGGATACTTCATAACAAAAGAGGGTGAAAATTTACCTCTGGCAAAGTATAAAGATAGAGCTAAATATAAACAAGGTGATAAATCACAAATTATTCATATTCCAGATTTAATATTAATTGATTTTGGTCGCTCCGAAATAATTAATATAGAAGGTAAAAAATATAAATTTAGAAATTTCGGTATTCAAGATTTGAATAATTACGACTATATTGAGAAAGAATATATTAATAAATATTATCCAAAATTTAAAATAATTAGAACTGTTGTTTTATTCGGTGGTCTTGATAAGCAGATTGTTGAGATTGAAATTGGTTTTCTTCTTAATGAAGAAGGATATTTAATTTTAGGTGTAAAAGCTCCAAAATTATTTAAAAGTGCAATTAAAAATCTATTAGATTTTTGGAATTAAGTAATAAAATTATTCTAGTTTGAATCATTCTATAGAATTAATTATTAATTTTGCTAATAAATAAATTACTTTTTTCATATTTCTTATGGATTTCTTATGTTTAATTTTAAAGGTATAATAAAAATAATGCTATTTTCAGCTTCTTTGATAGCTTTTGCAAGTTGCAATGAGACAAAAAAAGAAACAAGCGATATTGTAGAACAAAAAGAAAAATCAATTGATTCTGCTAATTTTGATTTCTCTGTTAATCCGGGCGAAGATTTCTTCAAATATACTAATGGTAATTGGATGAAAAATAATCCAATACCCGATGCCGAATCAAGATGGGGAGCTTTTAATATTCTAAATCTCGAAAATCAAAAAAAACTCTTAACATTGTTTGAAGAAGCCGCAAGTGGCTCTCATAATGACCCAAAATGGAAACAAATTGGTGATTTTTACGCATCGGGTATGGACACTGCAAAAATTGAAGAAGCGGGAATTTCGCCATTAAAACAATATTTTGAAAAAATTGATGCAATTTCTTCTATTGATGATGTTCTCAAAATGACAGGTGAAATGGCAAGCTATGGTATGAATCCATTTTTCCATTTCTATGCTGGTGCTGATGATAAAAATAGCGAAATGATGGTTGCAAGTTTATATCAAGGCGGCTTGGGATTGCCAGATAGAGACTACTATTTTCCAAAAGATGATCGTTCAAAAATGATTTTAGATGAGTATAAAAAGCATTTAGGTAAAATGTTTGTTCTTTTTGGACAATCAAAGGAAGAAGCAAATAAATCAAGTGAAACTATATTAAATATCGAAACTAAAATTGCAGAGGCTTCATCTACACGTCTCGAACTTCGCGACCCTGTTAAAAATTATAATAAAATGCTAATTGATGACTTACAAAAGAAAACATCAAACTTTAATTGGACTTTATTTTTTGAAGCATTAAATGTAGAAAAACCAACTGATATTGTTGTAGGACAACCAAAATTTTTCGAATCAATAGCTAAATTAATAAAAAGTGTTCCCGTAGAAAACTGGAAAATATTCTTTAAATGGAAAATTTTAAATGAATCTGCGGCATATTTAAATAATGCTTTTGTAAATCAGAATTTTGAATTTTATGGTAAAATTTTATCTGGTAGCAAAGTAAATCAAGATAGATGGAAAAGAGTATTAAATACTACAAGCGCAGCTCTCGGCGAGGCAGTTGGAAAAATTTATACTGAAAAATATTTTCCAGCCTCTTCAAAAGAAAAAATGCTTAAACTTGTTGCTAATTTGAAATTGGCTCTTAAAGATAGAATTTCAAATTTAACTTGGATGAGCGACGCTACAAAAGAAAAAGCACTTGTTAAACTCGAAAAAATTAATGTTAAAATTGGTTATCCCGACAAATGGAAAGATTATTCTTCTATAAAAGTTATAAGAGATAGCTATATTACAAACATAATCAATACTAATATTTTCGAAGTAAAAGATAATTTATCAAAAATTGGAAAACCTGTTGATAGAGCAGAATGGGGTATGACTCCTCAAACTGTAAACGCTTATTATAGTCCAAATATGAACGAAATAGTATTTCCCGCCGCAATTTTGCAACCACCTTTCTTTTTCCCCGATGGTGATGATGCGGTAAATTATGGTGCAATTGGTGTTGTAATAGGACACGAAATGACACATGGATTCGATGACCAAGGTCGCCAATTCGATGCAAATGGAAATTTAACTGATTGGTGGACTCCAGAAGATGCAAGTAAGTTCAACGAAAAAGTAAAAGTACTTGTCAACCAAGCAAACGCATACAAAATTATTGATGATATGACAGTTAATGGCGAGCTAACATTAGGCGAAAACATCGCTGATTTTGGTGGATTAACAGTTTCTCTTGTTGCACTCAATAAAGCATTAAATAAAAATTTAGAATCCCCTCAAATTGATGGATTTACTCCATTACAAAGATTCTTCATCTCTTATTCTCAGGTTTGGAGACAAAATATTCGTGATGAGGAAACGATAAGAAGATTAAAAGAAGATGTTCACTCACCGGGTGAATATCGTGTTAATGGTGCTTTACCGAATGTCCCCGAATTTTATCAAGCATTCAATATTAAAGAAGGCGATAAATTATATATTCCAGCTGAAAAAAGAGCAGTTATTTGGTAATATAAATTGATTTTTCTAAATGAGGTTGATTAGCAATTAATCAGCCTCTTTTTTTTTCAAATTACCACAAAAAAAAAAGGAAAGCACTTCTGCCCTCCCTTCAAAATTATTAAGAAATAATTATACTATTTCAAAATTATTAACTTTTCGCTTACTTTTAAATTGCCGCAATTAAGAATGATTGTATATTCTCCATTAGATAAATTACTAAGATTTACTTTTAATGATTGAGAATTAAAATTGATTAAATTTTGCGATAAATCTTGAACCATTCTACCTGATAAATCATAAATTTTTAAGTTGCTTGATGAGCAATCGTTTGTAGTGAGTGATATTTCTATATTATCATAAGCGGGGTTAGGAGAAATTTTTAGAGATAAATTATCTAATTCACTTTTCATATCTCTAACTGATACATTTTTTTCAATACATTATACAATTAATTATTATTTATTGATAAGCATTTATAAAATTAAAAAAAAATCTAATTAATAAATGAAATCATTTTTTTTATTAAGATAAAAATCACTATTTTTGAATTTTGTATTGTTCGGGATGTAGCGCAGCCCGGTAGCGCACTACTTTGGGGTAGTAGGGGTCGGGGGTTCAAATCCCCCCATTCCGACAAAAATTCACTTCTTTTAACTGCTTAAATAGCAATAGTTTAGAAATATATTGTTCATCTGGTAAACTCAGGCAACGGAGCATGCCCCGTTGTCTATTTCATTTAGTAATATTTAGGTAGGATAATCATTTTACAAGATAAGAAAGTCTCTTATACAATATAAAAAAACTGCCCTATTTTTTCTATAAGGCAGTTTTAGTAATTTAACAACAAATTAAATAAATTATTTTTTAATTATTTTATTTAATACAGTATCTTTATCTAATTTTTTTGTACAGAAGAACCAATCATAGCATTTTACATCTTCAGCTTTACTTTCCATTCTTTCTTTTGCGACGCCACAAGAGCCAGCAGTAGGAACGATAACATCATCGCCGGGACGCCAATCAGCGGGAGTTGCTACGCTAAATACATCAGCAGTTTGAAGTGCAATGAGAACGCGATACAATTCGTCAAAATTACGTCCTAAGCTTAATGGATAATAAATAATAGTTCTAATAATACCTTTTGGGTCAATCACAAATACAGCTCTAACGGCTTTTGTATTGCTCTCGCCCGGCATCATCATTCCATATTTAGAAGCCACTTCCATAGTAATATCTTCAATTAGTGGGAAAGTAACTTCAACATCTTTCATACCTTTGTATTCAATTTTTTCTTTGATTGTTCTTAACCAAGCAATATGGCTATATAAACCATCAACTGAAAGACCAACGAGTTTACAATTTGCGGCATTGAATTGCTTTTCCATCGAAGCAAAAGTCATAAATTCAGATGTACAAACGGGTGTAAAATCAGCTGGATGACTAAATAAAATAACCCAACTTCCACTATAATCAGCTGGAAAATTAATTTCACCTTGAGTAGTAATTGCTTTAAATTCAGGAGCTTTGTCGCCAATTCTTGGCATTGAAAATACTTCTTTTTCCATTTTAATAACCTATTTGATTTTGAGAAAAATAAATTATAAATATTTATTTTAAATAAATATAAATTCTAATATGTATAACGTTTTAGTTTGGGATAAATTATATTTTCATTTTTTTTAAATCATAATAAAATATAAGAATTAACTATAATTCATCATTTAATCAATTCTTTTAAATCATCTATGAATTTATCGAACATTTTAACTTTATTTGATTCTTGAATATTTGTTTCACTAAGAACATATCCACCGTCTAAATCAATTTCTACGATTGCACGACCTTTTTTAGTAGGAAATGCTTCAAAAAGCGTATTATCTTCATCTGGTGTTATAAAAAACAATTTGATATGTTTTGTATAAGAATTGTGTGAAAGTTTTGTTTTCCAATAACCCGTTTGTGCAATCCTTTCTCTTAAAGTAACTTTTATAGAAAGAACCGCGATGATTTTCATATCTTGAGGTCTATATATTATCAAATCAACATCTGGCAGATGACAACCATATTTACCGTAATCAACTAATAAATTTCTTTTTAATAAATTTAGTTCTTCAGATAAATTTTCTGCTTTAGTCCTTTCAAGTTTATTTCCATTAATCAGTTCAAGTCCAAGCTCTTTTATTTGATCTTTTATGATATATTCAATTAAACGTTCAAAACTTTTACCTTTAAATGATCGCCAAGACTGTTCATGGTCTTGCCCTTCAAAATCCTTTTTGTGTTTGGATTTTACTTCTTTTAATAGTTGTGAAATATATTTATAAGCATCATAGCCATATTTTTTCTTATAATTATCATATATATTATAAATATCCTGTATTGTCATATTTAATTTATATCTTTTCCATTATTAATATATATTCAGTAGGATAAGCAAGTTTGATATTTGTATCATTTGCTTTAACAAATTGACCAGTAGAATTGTCGCGAGTTGAGGGGAGCATTTTAGATGGTATTTCCCTATGAATAATTTTATGTGTTCGAAAGCCAATATTTTCAAATTGTTCTTTAAAAACTTCAGCATTTAATATTCTTACACCTTTAAATTCAGTATTTCCAATTACAATACAAGCAAGCCCACCAATACTTAACACTCTTTTCATTTCTTTAAAAGTTTCTAACATATCAAAAAAATAATTTTCAACCTCTCTTGATTTTTTAGTTTTACCAAGATTATTCACTATTTCTTTACCCAAATTACTTTGAATGTCATTTGTAGAATCATTTTTATACGCGCTTCCTATGAATTTTTTTCTAAATTCAGATAATTCTTCTAAATATCCAAACCATAGTGAAGGAAGTTGATGTAAATCAGCATATTCATAAGAAGTAACATAAGGCGGACTCGTAACTATAAGTTTGGCTTGATTATCTTCACATTTTATATTTCTTGAATCAGAACAATTTACACTTCTATAATGATTGATATTATTCTTTACTTCTAATGAAAGAATTTTATCAAATTCATAATGCTGTTTTATCATTTTATTCGATTGATTGTAAAAAAGAGTAATTGGTTCGTAAATTTTCTTTTTTAAATCTCGAGTTGGTTTAATGCTTTTTTGCATCCAAATGGAACATGATTTAAGAATTTGTGCAAAAGAAATTAGAAAGAAGTTTTTTATTTCTTGATTGTTAATTTCTAAAATTGTAGAAAATATAATCGCTAATTTTTCTTTTTGACTTGGTAAAAACCAATAATCAATTCTATCATTATTAGGAACATTTTTAAGAGCAGTGGACAGATACTTCTCGTAGTTCCCATTAAATCTATTTTCTAATTTTAATTTTATTAAATTAAATTCTTTCAATAATTCAGAAGTTTTAATTGGAGTGGTTTTTACATTTGCTAATAAATATGCAATTTCATTTATATCATTACCTATACCAATTCTATTATTTACAATAGCTTCGACAATTGTAGTACCGCTTCCCATAAAAGGGTCAATAATAATATCATTTTCATTAGAATATTCTTTTATTAATCTCGAAGCAAGTTGAGGAATAAATTTAGCTGGATAAGTATAATAACCGTGAGTAATATACGATGTATCTTTTATTGTTTTATCAATAAATGACCACGAGTAATCAATCGCAATATTACTTAAATCACTTAAATTTTCAGTAAAATTTACTTTCAGCATAATTATTTATAAAAATATTCTAAATTATTTTATTAAAGTAAAAGAAATAACAATTGTTTTATTGCAATTCTTATTTAACTTCTGCTCCCGAAGGCATATCTTGTTCAGTAGTTACAAAGCAGAGTTTTCCGTCGTGGTTTGCCGCAAGCATCATACCTTGCGATTCTTCACCCATTAATTTCGCAGGTTTTAAATTGGAGACCACAACAATAGTTTTCCCTACTAAATATTCGGGTTCGTAATGCTCGGCTATACCAGCTAAAATTTGGCGAGTACTATCAGAGATTTCTACTTGTAATTTCAATAATTTTTTAGATTTTTTTACTTTTTCAGCCGAAAGAATTTTAGCAGTTTTTAATTTTATTTTCTGAAAATCATTAATATCAATTAAATCTTCATCGTTTTCGATTTTATTAGATTGCTTATCCCCTAATTTATCAACTTGTTTAGCAATAATTTCATCTTCAATTTTTGCAAAAAGTATTACGGTATCATTAATAATATGATTTTGTTCTAAATCGGGTATAAAGGAATTTTTCCAATAATTTTGCTCGTTCGTTTCACTAATTGATTCACCCGTATAAATATTAATATTTAAAATACTTGCAATTTTCGAACTCGTATATGGAGTAATTGGTGCAAAAAGTATTGCTAAACTACGAACTAATTGAACGCATACGAAAAGTGTTTTAGCCGCGTATTCTCTATCTGTTTTAATTTTTTTCCAAGGTTCTTCATCGTTGAAATATTTATTTGCAGCGCGTGCAACATTCATAATTTCAGTTAAAGCATCTCGAAATCTAAATCTATTAAATAATTCGATTGATTTATCTATTCCTTTTTTGAGTGAAAGAATGACATCATAATCATTTTGTGAATATTTTTCAATAAATTCTTTTGAAAAATCAGCATTTTCTGAATTTGATATCTTTTGCCAATCAAAATATAAATCTTTGTATTTATTGCTTAATTCGGGTACTTTTCCATCAAAATTTTTATGAATAAATTGTAAAGAGCGATTAACGAAATTCCCAAAAATTGCGGCTAATTCATTATTATTTCTTTGTTGAAAATCTTTCCATGTAAAATCGGCATCTTTTGTTTCGGGCATATTCATTGCAAGTGTATATCTTAGCACATCATTATATTGTGGTTCGGCAAAATCAATATAAAAATCTTTTAAATCAATAGACCAATTCCGTGATTTTGAAAATTTTTCACCTTCGAGATTTAAAAATTCATTCGCTGGAACGTTATTGGGTAAAATATAATTACCCTTACCGTATAAATATGCTGGAAATAGTAGTGCATGAAAAACAATATTATCTTTTCCAATAAATGCTAAATATCGAGTTTCCTCATCTTGCCACCAATTTTTCCAATCTTTATTATTTTTTTCAGCCCAAATCTTTGTAAATGAAATATATCCAAAAACAGCATCGAACCATACGTATAATACTTTTCCTTTTGCATTTTCTTCGTTTACACCGGGTATCCCACTTAATGGCACTCCCCAAGTCATATCGCGAGTAACAGCTCTTTCTTGTAATCCAGCTTTAAGCCAGCTTTGTGTTTGCGCTATTACGTTATCTTTCCATATTCCTTTTTTATCTTCAATAAATTTTTCTAAATATTCTTGAAATTTGTTAAACTCGAAATACCAATGAACTGTTTTTCTGACTTCGGGCGTTTTTCCACTAACAATAGAAATTGGATTTTTTAACTCTAATTGGTCGTAATAAGCTCCGCAACTATCGCATTGATCTCCACGAGCTTTGTCATAAGCACAGTTCGGGCAAACGCCTTCTACATATCTATCTGGTAAGAACATATTTGCAAATGAGTCGTAAAACTGCTCTTCTTCCTTTTCTATTAAATATCCTTTTTTAAGGAAATCTGAAAAAAATTCACGAGCTGTTTCGTGGTGTAGCGGCAAAGAAGTGCGAGAATAAACATTAAAAGTCATTCCAAATTTTTCGAATGCTTCTTTATTCGCATAATGATATTTATCAACTATTTCTTGAGGGCTAACTTTTTCTTTCTCGGCTGAAATTGTGATAGCTACGCCGTGCTCGTCAGAGCCGCACACATAAAGTACCTCATTTCCAGAAATTCTTAAAAATCGTGCATAAATATCAGCGGGCAGATATGCACCCGAAATATGACCGAGATGTATATATCCATTTGCATAAGGTAAGGCAGAAGTTATTAATGTTCTTTTCATTTATAAACTTTTTTAATAATTAAATTTCAACAAATCTCAAAAATAATCAAAATATAGATAAGATTTTAATTAATAGTAATTAATGATAAGAATAAAGAAATTGTTTTTGAGGTATATTTTAAGAATAATAAAATATTGGAAAATTTTGTGGATTGAAAAATAAAAAGAAATATTTATCCGATGGTATAAGACCACCGGATAAATATTATTATAGAATATTATTTTTTGTCGTCATCAACAACTGTATATTCAGCTTCTTCTACTGTATCTTCTTTTTTAGTTTCGTTTTGAGTATCAGCGTTTTGTTGCGAAGCGCCGGCGTCTGCATTTTGATACATACGAGTAGATGCATCACTCCAAATTTTATTAAGCTCGTCCATAGCAGGTCTAATATTATCAGCGTTTTCTTTCAGTGCAGTTGCTAATTTTTCTTTTGCTTCTATTATTTTATTTTTATCGTCTTGTTGAAGTTTATCACCAAGTTCATTAAGTTGCTTTTCAGTTGAATAAACAAGTGAATCTGCTTGATTACGTAAATCAATTTCTTCACGGCGTTTTTTGTCTTCTTCTGAGTGTTTTTGAGCATCATTTTTCATTTTCTCAATTTCTTCTTTAGAAATTCCGCTTGATGATTCAATTCTAATATTCTGTTCTTTACCCGAAGCTTTATCTTTAGCAGTAACTCCCAAAATACCATTGGCATCGATATCAAATGTAACTTCTACTTGTGGAACGCCACGTGGTGCTGGTGGAATGCCATCTAAATGGAATCGTCCGAGCGAGCGGTTGTCGCGTGCCATTGGACGCTCACCTTGCAATACGTGAACTTCAACACTTGTCTGATTATCCGACGCAGTTGAGAAAATTTCTGATTTACGTGTTGGAATAGTAGTATTTGCTTGGATCATAGGTGTCATAACTCCACCCAAAGTTTCAATACCAAGTGTAAGCGGAGTAACATCGAGCAATAATATATCTTGAACATCGCCAGCAAGTACGCCACCTTGAATTGCCGCACCAACTGCAACTACTTCATCGGGATTTACACCGCGTGAAGGTTCTTTTCCAAAGAAATTTTTAACCAATTCTTGAATTTTAGGAATACGTGTCGAACCACCCACTAATATTACTTCATCAATTTGTGTTGGAGTTAATTTAGCATCTTTCATTGCGGCTTCACAAGGTAATAAAGATTTTTCGAATAAATCCGCACATAGATTTTCAAACTTTGCACGTGTAATATTGATATTAAAGTGCTTAGGTCCGTCTTGCGTAGCTGTGATAAATGGCAAACTTACGTCTGTTTGTAACATTTGTGATAATTCAATTTTTGCTTTTTCAGCGGCTTCACGTAATCTTTGAAGTGCCATAGCATCTTTACGTAAGTCAATATTTTCAAGACGCTTGAACTCATCAGCAAGATAATCAATTAATCTTTGGTCAAAATTATCTCCACCTAAGTGAGTATCGCCACTTGTTGATTTTACTTCAAAAACCCCATCTCCAATTTCTAAAATTGAAATATCAAACGTACCGCCACCTAAATCGTAAACCGCAACAGTCATATTTTTGCCTTTTTTATCAAGCCCATAAGAAAGTGCCGCCGCAGTTGGCTCATTAATAATACGCTTAACTGTTAAACCAGCAATTTCACCCGCGTCTTTTGTGGCTTGTCTTTGTGCATCATTGAAATATGCTGGAACTGTAATCACTGCTTCTGTAATTTTCTGTCCTAAGTAATCCTCTGCTGTTTGCTTCATTTTTTGAAGAATCATAGCAGAAACTTCAGGTGCAGAATATTTTTTTCCATCAATATCCACTCTTATTGAGCCACCATCATCACTTGCAACAACTTTAAATGGAACCATTTTAGCTTCTTCAGTAACTTCGTTTAAGCGACGTCCCATAAATCTTTTTATCGAATATACTGTATTATGTGGATTGGTAACTGCTTGGCGTTTAGCGGCTTGACCTACTAATCTCTCGCCACTTTTTGTAAATCCTACCATTGATGGAGTAGTTCTTGCACCCTCACTATTAGCAATTACTATAGGGCTTGAACCTTCCATTACAGATACACATGAATTTGTAGTACCTAAATCAATTCCAATAATTTTTCCCATTTTATTCTCCTTATTTATTATTATAAAAATTTAAATATTATTTGTCATTTTGTCATATTGAGACATTGTGTCTTTTATTGATTGCATTTGCAGACATTTTGTCTTGTTTTTTCATTTAATTAATCTTTATCATCATATTACACAATACGTGCCATTTTTTTGTATTAATAATTTTTTAATGATTATTTTACTCATAATAGTTTATTATAATAATGATATTATATACTTAATCAATAATTATCATTAATTTGCGTTTTTAAAAAATAATTCATTGTATCATAAAATAAGTTTCTAAATGTCAAGAAAAATAATATCATTAATAATTTTTGTTTTTTTTGCTTCTACGTTAATTATATTACCCAAAGAAAATCAAGTTTTATTCGATGCATTAAATAGCGAATTAAAACGTTCTATGGAAAAATTATCAAAAGAAGAAAAAGCTCCATATTTCATTTCATTAAATGTAACTGACTACGATGCAGTTAGTATTAGCGCAAGATTTGGAAAATTAATTAATTCAATAGATAATAAAACTCGAATACTCGATATTGATTTACGAGTTGGTGATTATAAATTTGATAATACTCATATTATTAGAGGAAATCCATTGAATTTTGGTGGCGGCTCTTCGGTAGTAAATTTACCATTAGAAGATGATGAAAATGCTATCAGAAATGCAATTTGGTTTAATATTGATAAGCGTTATCGTGCAGCAGTAGAGAGGATTGATAAAGCATCAACAAATCAAGCAGTTAAAGTTACAGAAGAAGATTTATCTAATGATTTTTCTAAAGAAAAAGCCGTAAATTTTATATCTAATTTAAAAGATGTAAAAATTGATATTATAAAGTGGGAGGATTTTGTTAGAAAACTTTCTGCCGAATTTAATAAGTATCCTTGGATTTTATCAAGTTCAGTTTCTTTTAATTCAGAAAATAAATTTAAGTATTTTATTAATACCGAAGGCAGTAAAATGCAATGGCAAGAAAAGGGTTATAGAATTTTTGTTAGTGCTAATTCAAAAGCTGATGATGGTATGACTTTACCCCTATATAAAAGTTATTTTGCATTTTCACCTGAGGGATTGCCAAATGAAAATGAAATTATAAAAGATATTGAAAATATGGTGAAACTTCTTTCGGATTTGAGAACTGCACCACTGGCTGAAACTTTTACAGGTCCAGCTATTTTATCGGGCGAGGCTGCAGGTGTGTTTTTTCACGAAATTTTTGGTCATCGAGTAGAAGGACATCGCGAAAAAGACCCAAATTCAAGTCAAACATTTAAAAAATCAATTGATAAAAAGATTTTACCAGAATTTATAAATGTATTATTTGACCCAACAAGAAACAATTTAAGCGGAACAGATTTGTCGGGCTATTATTTATATGATGACGAAGGCATTCCCGCACAAAAAGTTGTTGCTGTTGAAAATGGTATTTTCAAAAGTTTTCTAATGTCTCGTTCTCCAATTGAGGGTTTTAAACATTCAAATGGACACGGAAGAAGGCAAGCAGGTTATTCTGCTGTTTCAAGGCAATCAAATTTGATTGTTGAATCAAAAAATGTCGTTAGTAGTGATAAACTAAAAGAAATGTTAAGAGAAGAAGCTCGCAAGCAAAAAAAGGAATACGGATTATATTTTCAAGAGGTTTCCGGAGGCTTTACTTTTACTTCACGCACTATTCCAAATGCTTTTAATGTAACTCCACTTGTTGTTTATAAGATTTTTACAGACAATCGTCCCGACGAGCTTGTTAGAGGAGTGGATTTGATCGGTACTCCACTTACAACTTTTTCAAATATTGTTGCGTCGAGCAATGAAATTGGTATTTTTAATGGAATTTGCGGAGCTGAGTCGGGTGGTGTCCCCGTATCTGCATCGTCGCCGAGCTTACTTGTTTCGAGTATCGAAGTGCAAAAAAAACAAAAATCACAAGCTAAACCACCAATATTAAGTTCACCACTTTCGGAAAAGCAATGATTCACAATGAATCAAATATATATTTTTACGAAAGTAGTAATTTTTGGAATACTTGGCTAAAATATATTTCAATGCCATTTATTTTAATACCAATATTAATTACTTTTATTGATATTTATCAGGGTAAGACAAGTGTAGATAATATAATTGGTTTGATTGTTTTAAATCTAATTTTTATTGTTACAATTGTTTTAATATTATTTATAATGAAATTGGAACTTATGATTACGGATATGGCGATTAAATTTCGTTTTTTCCCAATACACATCAAATATAAAATAATAAATTTTAATGAAATATTATCATATAATATTAAAAAATATAAAGCAATCTCTGAATATGGTGGTTGGGGAATTCGTTATAATTTTAAAAAAGGTTGGGCATATATAATAAGTGGAAATGTAGGAATACAAATTATTAAAACTGATGGCAAACATATACTATTTAGTACAAATAAAATAGAAGAATTTTTTGCTATATTAGATAATAAAATTAAGTCAAAAAACAAGGAAAATTAAATGTTAAGAATAAAATCAAATTTAATTCTATTTATTTTAATTAATTTATTTTTATCATCTTTTTCGCTTAAAGCAAATGATGATGAAATTTTAAAAGCAATGCGAGATGAAATAGCTCGCTCGATGAATAATCTAAAATTGGAATCTCTGCAAAAACCATATTATATTGAATATACATTAAAATTAAAAGATGCAAATAGAGTAAGTTCAACTTTAGGAAAAACTCTCGAGTCATTGAATACAAAATTTGCTCAATTAACAGTGGAATTAAGAATTGGAGATTATAAATTTGATAATACTAATTTTTTCGATGTTGGGCTTAGTTTTTTTGGAAGTTCTGACGATGAGGAATCTTTTAAAAATCGCCGAATACAATACGAACAAGATTATAATTCTCTAAGACGTGAATTATGGCTTGCCACAGATGCCGCATATAAACAAGCTTCGGAAATATATACAAAAAAAGAATCAACTTTAAAAAATCGTTTAAGAAGAGATACAACACCAGATTTTACGCAGGTTCCGCCACAAAAATCAAATTATAAACGCGAATATCCAAGTTTTGATTTCACTTATTTTGAGAATTTAGTTAATGATATTTCTAAAATTTTTGTAAAATATCCAGAAATTTTTGTTAGTAATGTTGGCGTTGAATATATCCCCGAAACTATTTATTATGTAAATAGCGAAGGAATGGAATATATTTCAACGGATTATCAAACGGGCTTAGAAATTAGTTGTTATACTCAAGCCAATGACGGTATGCCATTGGCTGACTTTTATAATGTTTATTCAAAAGCTCCAAAAGATTTACCAAGTTTGGATTCTTTAAAAAGAGTTAGCGAAAATCTTGCCTCAACATTTGCAAAAACTATAAAAGCAAAATATCTCGAAGAGCCATATTCGGGACCTGTATTATTCGAATCACAAGCGGCGGCAGAAGTTTTAGCACAGGTTTTTTTGCCAAATCTTGTTGCTCAACGCAGTCAATTAAGCGAAGGTGGAATTCAGCAATCAAATAAATATCAAATTTTTCAAACAAAAATTGGTGGACGAGTTTTACCCGAATTTATGAGCGTTTCAGCAGAACCAACACAAGAATATTTCGAAAATACTCAATTATTAGGATTTTATAATATTGATGATTCTGGACTTTTACCAACAGAGGTTAATCTTGTTGAAAAGGGCTATCTTAAAAATCTTTTATCCGAAAGAATTCCAACTCGAAGAGTAAAAAAATCTAACGGACATAAAAGAGGTGGTGCGGCTATGCTTAGTAATATGATTGTAAAAAGTAATGAAGAAAAATCTCTAAGCAATGCTGAACTAAAAAAACGTATGATTCAACTATTAAAAGATAGAGAACTTCCTTATGGAATAATTGTTCGAAAAATAATGAATCAAAATATTATGTTTACAAGTCTTTATAGAATATCTATGGGTGGATTTTCTATACCTCGAGGCGATGGAGCTATGAATCTTACTAATACTTATAAAATTTATCAAGACGGGACAGAGGAATTAATTAGAGGAGCTGAAATACCAGCTTTATCCGTACAATCATTTAAAGATATAATTAATACTGGGAAAAATAATTTTGCTTATAATTATCTTGCCCCAAGCGTTATTTCACCATTTATTACTGGTGGAGAGCAGTACGTAGGAGTAAGCATTGTATGCCCAGATTTATTATTTGAGGATATTGAAGTAAAATCTCCAGAAGATGATTTTCGTAAGCCTCCAATATTATCTAATCCTATATCAACTAAAAAATAAATATTTTTGTAAACAATTTTTTGAATATTAATTAATTTTCTTATGGAAAATAATAAAGAAGAAGAATTTAACTCAATTTATGTTTATACCGTACTTTTAAAACATAAATATTGGATATTATCTATAACTTTGTTATCTGGAATAATTGCCGCTGTAATAGCGTATTTATTTCTTGAAAATGAGTATAAATCTACTATAAATGTCGTACCTCCGCAGACATCGAGTAGTGCAATGGAAAGTGCAATGGGCTCGATTACAGGAGCTTTAAAAGATATTGGCTTAACAAAACTCGGTGGCTCGGGTGGTGATAGCTATAATTTTATCGTAATACTCCAAAGTCGAACTGTAATGGATTCGATAATAAATGAATTTGATTTGGCAACTGTATATGATATTCCAAAAAATGAAATGTCGCTCGTGCGAAAAGAATTCGAAGAAAATTGCGAGATTAATTATGAACGCGATGGCAATTATTTTATTTCGATATGGGATAAAGATAAAAATAGAGCGGCAAATATTGCAAATAGATTTATTGAAATAGCAAATAACGTAGCTATAAATTTATACCGTGAAGAAGTTGCTTTAAATAAAAGGAATATGGAAGAGCGAATGAATAGTACAGATTCAACCATAAAAGCAATATCTGACACTTTGCAAAAATTCTCAAAAAGAACGGGTATGTTTTATCCAACAGAGCAAGCAAGTGCTTTAAGTAAATCTTTAGCGGAATTAAAAAGTGAGGAGATTAAATATGATATAATCTATGAGTATTATACTAATATGTATGGCAAAGATGATTATACTACTCAATCAATATTAGGCATGAAAGATAAAATGAGAGATAAAATAAACGAAGCAATGAGTAAGCCCGGATTTGCTGGTAATTTTTCTCTTGATAATGCCGCACGCGAGGGTATTGAGTTCTTAAGACTATATACAGATTTAGAAACTTATGCAAAAGTTAAAGCATTTATGACGCCAATAATTGAGAAAAATAAGCTTGATGAAACTAAAAAGATGAAAAACCTTATTGTATTAGACAAAGCTATTCCAGCAGATAAAAAAGATAGACCAAGAAGGTCTTTAATAGTAGCTGGCTCAGTATTAGGTTCGTTTGCTTTAATTATTTTTATATTATTAATAATTAATTCAATTAAATCATTAAATTCAAAAATAAAAGCTCATTCTAATTAGTATATGGATAAATCCTTTAAAATAATAACATATAAGAGTTTAAATGAGGTAAATAATTCATTACATATTTTATCTTATTTATCAATTCTGATATTTGTTGTAACTTTAATTGGATTTGCTCTATATATTGAACTTTATGAATATGTATTGCCAGCAATAATTGCACTTCCATTTATTTTTTTACTATTTATTCGTCCAAAAATTTGGCTTTATACAGTTGTATTAGCTCTTGGAGTTTTCTTCCATGCTTCTGATGAAGGGGTTAGTTTCCTTGATGTTGCTGTTGGTTTTCTATATATTGGTAGTATCTCGCTATGGATGGTAAAAAAAGTATTAATTAATAGAGAAAAAATTATATATAATTGGGGTGATTGGGCAATAATAACTTTTTTCGGATTATTATTGTTCAATTTTGTTATAGCAGTTTTTAATGATGTTCAGCCAGATATGTGGGCAAGGGAATATCTTTTAATAAGTATAATGTTGATATATTTTCCTATTAGAGATATTCTAAAAACTGAGCGTGATATTAAATACTTTCTAATAGTATTAGGTTTTGTAATTGTATTAGCTGGATTTTTTCAGTTATATCAATATTATACAAAAATGCAAACAGATTTAGTATATGCGTACGAATTAAAAAGTTCAATCACTATTAATCAAACATTATATACTATTGCTTCGATATTTGCATTTATTTTAGCATTTTCACAAAAAACAAAATTTAAGGAAATTTTAATTGTTATTCTTACCTCCTTATATGTTGTTTTCTTAATTTCAACATTTTCGCGAACTTTTTGGTTAATGCTTGGTGCTTCTATTATTCTTATGTTTTTCTTTTTGCCTACTCGAAAAAAAATTAGTTTTCTTACTTATATTGCGTTTATGAGTTTTGTATTATTTTTTGCCGCATTTTTGTTTATGCGTGAGCAGGCTGATGTAGCTTTAAAAGTTGCATTTTCAAGATTTGAATCTACTTCGGCGGGTAAAAAAGACCCTTCGCTTATAGCAAGATTTAAAGAATGGGAAAGATTAGAATATTTAATTAAGCTAAATCCTTTAGGTGGAAATGGTTTAGCAAAAAGCTTTACTTTTCATTTTCCATTAAATACACGTGCAAGACATACAACAACGATTCATAACGGATATTTATGGCTTGCTTATAGAACGGGCATACCACTAAGCTTATTATTTTTATTTTTTGTAACTTTTTATACAATTCGTTCTGCAAAGAATATTACTTTAATAAAAAATCAGATTTTAAGAGCTATAATTATAGCGTGTTTTTCTACACTGCTTTCTATGTATGTTTTTAACTTTACAAGCGCTCAATATTTTACTCGAGACGGAATGATAGTACTATCTTTTACAATTGCATTAATAGAAGCTGTAAATAGAATTAATAAACAAGAAATAATGAATTCAGAGGTTTATATTGGATTATAGGAATTATTTTGTTGGAAGTAGCGGAAATATAATTCAAGGAAGATATAAATTTGTCAAATATATTCTTTATAGTGTAATTATTCTTTTTTCGTTAAGATTAGGTCAATTACAAATTTTAGAAGGAAATAAATATAAATCTGTTAGTGAATCTCAAGCAATAAAGCGTGTTAGAATAGAACCTTTTCGAGGAAATATTTTTGATAAAAATAATGATATTATGGTTCATAATGAAGCATCATTTTCAATAACTCTTACTCCAGCTACTTTTGACCCAAATGCAATGCCATTATTATCATCTTTAATTGAAATGGATTCAACTGAAATTATGAATATAGTCAAAAAATATATATCATACTCTAAGTTCAATCAGATAAAAATATATAGAGATGCTGATTTTAAAATTATTTCATTGATAGAAGAATATAGTGATAAGTTGCCAGGTATCGAGGTCGTTGTCGAACCCAAACGCCTATATGAATTTAATGGAAATATGGCACATTTACTTGGATATACGCGAGAAATTTCTCAAGTTCAACTTCAAAATAGTCCATATTATTTCCCTGGCGATATGATTGGTCAAGCAGGTATTGAAAAAACTTTTGAACGTGATTTAAGAGGACGTGAAGGCATTCAATATATAACTGTAAATAAATTTGGACAAAGAGTAGCAAGCTTTAATGATGGTAGTAATGATATTCCTTCAAAAAATGGATTTGATTTACATATTGGAATTGATAAAAAACTACAATCTTTAGCTGAAAAACTGTTAGAAGGTAAACGTGGTGCAGTTGTAGGAATAAATCCAAATGATGGTTCGATAATGATATTAGCAAGTAAGCCCGACTATAATCCGCGTGATTTTTCAGGTAAAATCCCCGCGGGACTATATTCGCAACTTGCTAATGATGAGTCATCACCATTGCTACATAGAGCAATTATGTCTCAATATCCACCGGGTTCGACGTGGAAAATGCTTGTTGCTATTGCGGCTTTACAAGAAGGAATAATAAATGAACATTCCACTATAAATTGCAGTGGCGGTATTCAGTCTGGTAATAGATTTAGAAAGTGCCACGGTGCTCACGGTCCAACAAATGTAAGGAAAGCAATACAAACATCGTGTAATACATTTTTTTACACTTTGGGTGCAAGATTAGGTATCGAAAGACTTGAAAAATATGGTAAAATGTTTGGATTTGGAATGAAAAGCGGTGTTGATTTACCTTATGAAAATTCAGGTTTATTGCCTACACGAAATTGGATTGAAAAAAGATTTGGAAAAGGAAGTGTGAGCGAAGGGCGACTAATTAATTATGGTATTGGTCAAGGTGAAATATTAGTAACTCCGTTGCAAATGGCAGCTTATGTTGCAACAATAGCTAACGAAGGTACTTATAATCAGCCTCACGTCGTTACTTCAATTAAAAACAATATTACTAATCGAAACGAGCCGATGAATTATCTTTCAGAGAAATTACCTATTGACAAAAAAATATTTAAAATTGTTAAAGATGGTATGTTTGATGTAGTAAATATTTCTGGTGGGACTGCCTCGGCAGCAAGACTTTATGATGTTGAGGTATGTGGAAAAACTGGAACTGCTCAAAATTCTCAAGGGCAAGATCACTCGTGGTTTGTTTGTTTTGCTCCAAGGGAAAATCCACAAATCGCACTCTGTGTTTTCGTCGAAAATGCTGGTTTTGGAGGTGCAGTAGCCGCTCCAATATCTCAAAAAATTCTCGATACATATTTTCATCCAGAAAAATATTATGATTATATAAGAAATTCAAGGATTTATATTCCTAAAGATACTATTTCAACAACTATCAGAGATACCAATATGATATTGGATTGATTATTAAAATAAAGATTTTAATAGAAGTAAATAAATATTAAAAATATTTTTTTTATTGATTAGATTTGACTAATTTTGTAATTAGAAGTTTCTAATATTTGAAAAAATTCTTATAATAAAAATATGATTAGATTAATTGATACAGAAAATAAAAGTCATTTTACAATTACTGATTTTAATTTAGGTCGAGAGCAGAAAAGAAGGCTCTTTAATATGGGTATATATTCCAATGATTTATATGAGCGGGTTGCTGGTAACGGTTCTGGTCCAATAGTTATAAAAAATATTACAAGTAACTCTAATCCTATTGCTGTCGGTAGAAGATTAGCCGAACACATTATGGTTTCTTATTCAAAAAATATTAACGAGGATAAATGAAAACTTTTGCTATCGTTGGACAACCGAATGCTGGTAAAAGTACTTTATTCAATGCTTTATCTGATATTAAAACAACAACATCAAATTTTTCAGGAACATCAACTCAAATATCAGAATGTTTAATTAATATTTATGGCGAAAATATCAAAATAATTGATTTGCCCGGATTATATTCTTTAAATTATTCTGATAATGCCGAAAAAGTTACAATTGATTATTTAATTACCCAAAAATTTGATGCGATCATTAATGTTGTAGATTCTACTTTACTAGCACGTAGTTTAGAACTTACTTATGAAATTGCCGAGCTGGGTATCCCTATGGTTATTGCTTTAAATTTAATTGATGAAGCAAGAAGTAAAGGATTAGAAATTTATCCAGAAAAATTATCAGAAATATTTGAATCAGAAGTTATACCTATTTCGGCTTTGTATGGCCGAGGTGTTAAACAACTCATTGATACTACTTTAAAAATATCTAAAAATAAAGAATACAAATTTAAAGCACATTGCTTTACAAAGCATATAGAAGAAAATGTAAAAATTATCGAAAATAAAATTGATATAAGTTCATTTAATTTTAATGGTAATAAACGTTTCTATGCTATTAAATCAATCGAAAATCCAGAATTAATTCCAAAAGAAATAATTGATAATTTATCAAATGAATTAGAAATCATCAATAAAGATATTTTAGAAAATCATAATACAGATGGTTTTGAGGTTTTTTCTTATGAAAGGCATCATTTTGCAATGAGTACAGCAGAGAAAATTTCAAAATTTATCAAAAAAAACTCAAATGATATAAGTGATAAATTAGACACTTTTTTAATGCACCCAATTTATGGGTATGTCGGTTTAGCTATATTTCATTTAATTTTATTTGTAACAATATTTTATATTGGTGAATATCTTACTGAATTATTAGAACCAATAGCTGATATTATTACATCAATATATGCTCCCCTTAAATCTCATAATTTATTTATTTGGACAACTATTGATGGTGTCGCACAAGGTATTATCGGAACTTTTGGCATTGTTTTACCATATTTTGTACCGTTATTATTAATAAATTCATTTTTCGAGGAAACGGGATATTTAGCAAGAATTGCATTTTTAATTGATAATTTAATGCACAGAGCTGGACTTCATGGGAAGTCTGTTGCGGCATTTATTATGGGAATCGGTTGCTCCGTCCCTGCAATTTATGCAACAAGGATATTAGAATCTAAAAGAGATAGAATTTTAACTGCTTTACTTATCCCATTTGTACCATGTTCAGCACGTATTGCAGTAATTTTTGCATTAACAACTGCTTTTGCTGGTCCACTTTGGGCGATTGTTGTTTTCGTTGTTGTTGTTTTAGTTATTGCTATAACAGGTAAATTACTATCAAAATTTATGCAAAAGCCTACGGGATTAATTCTTGAGATCCCACAATTAAGAATACCTACATTTAAAACTACAATTACTAAAACACTTTTTAAAGTAAATGATTTTCTTAGAGAAGCTCTTCCATTTTTAATTATTGGTAGCGTTATTTTAGGTTGGATTGAAATGTTTAATGTTGCAAGTTATGTGGATATGGTATTTTATCCCGTGCTTGATACCTTACTTGGTTTACCAGAAAAGCTTGGCTCGACATTAGTATTTGGATTTTTCCGTAAGGAATTAATACTTGTTATGGCAACTCAAGCATTGAATGTTGATACAATTGCTCATTTGCCAATGACAAAAGATCAGATAATTGTATTCATTATTTTTGTTACTTTATATTTCCCTTGTTTTACTACATTTGTCGTTTTAATCAAGGAATTTGGTACTAAAATAGGGATTGTTTCTGCAGTAATGTCAATTTTTATTGCAACTTTAGCGGCAGTAATTTTTAGATTTTATTTTATCATATTAAATTATTTTTTATTTAATTAGATAATTTTTATTATATTAGACAAATATTATTTTTAAAATACAAGAAATTATTTTTAGAGTAGTTATGAAAAAAGATTTAGAAAAAGACGAAAAGATAACCGAATCAGTACAGGATTATCTTAAGACAATTTACAAGTTACAGGAATCTGACGATACTGTTTCTACAACTCAAATTGCCCAAGAGCTTGGCTTTACAGGCGCATCTGTTACAGGTATGCTAAAAAGATTATCAGCAATGGAATTTGTTGATTATAATTCTTATAAAGGTGTTAGATTGACCGAACTCGGCACGCAAATTTCTTTAGAAGTTTTACGCCGCCATCGTTTATTAGAATTATATCTCAAAGAATCATTAGGCTTTTCACTATCCAAAGTTCACGACGAGGCATGCCGTTTAGAGCATTATGTTTCAGAAGATTTTATTGCAAAAATAGATGAAATTCTTGGATTCCCAGAATACAGCCCTTTGGGTAATCCAATACCTTCAAAAGATGGTGCTATTCCAGAAAGTTCAAATTTGTCATTAGCACAAGCTGAATTAAATAAAGAATATCATATTCAAAGAATTTCTGATGATAACAAAGAAATGGTAGCATATTTTGAGGAAATGAAGTTTTTGCCCGGTATGGAAATCAAGTTGCTATCACGTGCTCCTTTTAATGGTCCACTTAATATAGAACATAATTCTAAAGAAAATATTGTTGGATACGAAATAGCACGTAATATTTATGTTTCTTAATTGATTATCATTTTACATCAATAAATTTTGCGGCTTTGTGTTGTTTTTTACCACAGAGCCGTAAAATTTCATTTATAGAATATACTTTTCAAAAGGTTATGCAAATAAAATCATATTCAGCAATAAATGCCACTTTTTATAAATAAAATTATAAAGTATTTTTCTTATTATTTATTTTTTTAATGATTCCAAAGCGGCATAAATTGCAATTCCACCAGCCACACTCACATTAAGTGAATGTTTAACTCCAAACATCGGAATTTCGAGTGCAAAATCGCATAAATCAAGCACATAATTATCTACACCCGTTAATTCATTTCCTAAAATGATACATAGCGGATAATCTTCTTTTGTAAGCAAATTATAATTTCTTGATATATCACAAAGTTCGAGAGCGGCAATTTTCCAGCCATCGTTTTTAAAATGTAATATTGCCTCCTCAATTTTCTCATAATATGACCAAGGCACAGTATCAACGGCTCCTAAAGCAGTTTTTTCTATTTCTTTTCTTGGTGGATAAGGGGTAAATCCGCATAATACAATCTCGGATAATAATGCAGAATCTGCGGTCCGAAATAATGAACCGACATTGTATAGACTGCGAATATTATGTAAAATAATTTTTATTGGATGTCTATTAATATTTTGTGATTCATTAATTGTTAATCTTAATTTTAATAATTCGCTATGAATTAATTTTTTCATATTATTTTTTGCAACTTTTTTGATACTTATGTTTATATATAAATAAAATAAAATAATTTATTAATATATTCTTTCTATTTAAAAATAATTTGTTTTCAAAAGTATTATTTTTTTTAATATTAGAAAAATTTTGAAGGTGTCAAATGAAAACGTTTCTAAAATTTATTTTAAATATCTTTATACTAATATCAGTGTTCTTTTCTTTTAGTAACGTTTCAAAATGCGACATTGACACAACTAAAAACAAAGAATTTATACTGACTTTTTTACCAAACTATCATAATAATTGGCGAAGTTTTGAGCCGCGTTTACAATTGGGTGATTCAATTTATATTTTTATTTATGCCGAGGTACCAACTAAGGGAACAATTAGTTATAGAGATATTAGTAATAGAATTTTTCTTGATTCATTTTATATACCCGACCCAAATGTAATATATGTTTTTAAGAAACCAGCTTTTAATTATGCCTTACGTGGATATAATCTATCGGGAACTATTTCTAATAATAATTATACTGAAAAAATTGTTGATTTGTCTTTTGTTGTAAAAGCGGACTACCCCGTGCAAGTTTATGGGCATAGCCAAGCTAAGTTAACAAGTGAATCTTTTAATGTTTTACCTATCGAATCACTTGGAAAAAATTATTTAGTATTAGCATACAATGCAAATGTTTCAAATTTTTATGATGCTGCACAGCAAACTCCCAGTCAATTTGCTATTGTTGCCACTGAAGATAATACGAGTGTTGAAATAATTCCCTCAGTTCCGACCTATTATAATGGTAATAAAACGCAACAAATCACTATGAATTCGGGGCAAGTCTATATGGTGCAATCTCTTAACGAAGGCGATGACCCTGATTTATCAAGAACATCAATAAAATCTGATAAGCCAATAGCAGTTTTCTCTGGTCAGCAAAGAACACAAGTACCTTACAATGTTAAAGGTAACAATGTATCAAGAGATTATATTGTAGAACAAATGCCACCAGTAGAATCTTGGAGTAACGAGGCAATAGTAGTACCATTCCCAACACCTTCTAAAATGGAGGCAAGTGATAGAATATATGATAAATATCGAATTATTGCAGCATTTGACAATACTGAACTTTATGTTGATAATATTTTATTAGCTAATCTTAATAAAGGCGAAATATTTGAAGATGATTTAAGATTTCCAATTCATATAAAAGCCAACTCACCTATTATGGCTGCTGCTTATAAGCGTTCTTCCGGTATATCAATTAGTAGCCCTGAATATCGTGGTGATCCATTACTTCAAATCATACCTACTCCAAATCAATTTGGAGAATCATATAGATTTATTGCAATTCAAGCTTATGAATATGATGAATATTCTGGTTTAAACCCAAAATATAACAAAGTTTATGATGAGCATTTTATTACTGTAATAACTGAACCTGAGAATGTATCAAGTCTATCTCTTGACGGCAATCCCGTTAATCCACTAATTTTTAAACCTATCGAGGGCTCAAATTATAGATATGCTCATATTAAAATAAATGAGGGAACTCACCAGATGAGTGGTAATTTGGCTTTTGGTTTATTTGTCTGTGGTTATGGAAATGCCAATTCTTATGGATATTTTAGCGGTGTTGTTGTTAAAAGAGATGATTACGAACCGCCTACTTTTCAATCTTCTGTTGATTGTTTTGAAGCAAATGGCATTGTTAATGATGAAAAAATTAAAAGTGTTAGCGCTCCATTAAATTCATTAGAAAATGTTAAAGTAAATATCGAAAAATTTAATCCTTATGTTAAAGAAGTTAAATTCGATGCAAAATTAATTAATAAATTTGCTGATGGATTTTTTAAAATTATAGCCGCAGATTCTGTTGGACAGCAAAGCTCAAAAAATATTGAGATACCGGGCTATACAGTTACTATTGAATCAAATTTAAAAAATGATGAACAAACAAAAGTTGCATTATTACAAGATTCACTTATGCCGGGCACAACGAAATGTTATAATTATAAAATTATAAATTATGGTAAATTTGAGCATAGCCTTGATATCAGCAAATTTTTAGCAAAAAATCCAAATATTACAATAAACACAAAAGATAAATTTACTATTAAACCGGGTGAAAATATTGATTTTCAATTATGTGTTTTTTCTAATACTATTATAGAAATTAATGATACATTATATTTCGAAGATGATTGCACTAAACGAAATGCACTTGCTATTAATATTTTATACTCAAAAGATGAAAACGCACCACAA
Organism: Bacteroidota bacterium; assembly: GCA_029974985.1. GTDB lineage: Bacteria > Bacteroidota > Ignavibacteria > Kapaibacteriales > UBA2268 > JANJTB01. Next base: position 77,262 of record JARKQC010000154.1, read on the forward strand.
GTATCTTCTTTTAAAGACCCTTGTAATCAATATATTGATTTATTTATTACAGATTCTTTAAAAACTGATGTAGGTATTGATACAATAATTGTTAATCAATCAAATAATCTTGATTATAGAATAATTAAAATCAATAATAAATCATATAAATTAAATGCAAAAGTTATTGATTATCGAAATGATTCTTATATTAAAATTACTGCTCAGGATTTAGTAGGTTTAGAAACCGTTTTCGAGCATTCATTGCCCGGCTATACTATTGATTTTTCAATGATTGAGCTTAATTCTGATTCAACAATGGTATATGATTTTGGTAAAAAATTAATTGGAGTAAGATATTGCGATTCAATTAAGTTATCTAATTATGGAAAATATGAAATAATATTTGATAATGTTAAATTAAGCGAGAATATTTGGTTTTCCGCTCCCCCATCACAATTACCTATAATTTTAAAACCGGGTGATGAAATTGATATGAAAATCTGTTATTGGTCAAATAATTTGAAAAAAGATTTATTAACTGATACATTAAACTTTAACTATAATTGTATTGATAAACAAGTCATTCTTTTGGGTCAGCCCGACTCGATTCATTTTACCAATAATAGCAAGTGTGATATTCCATTAGAATTTAATGTAAATGAAATACGAAATGTTAATTTTTCTACTATTGCTTATCCAAATCCAAGTAATGATATTGTCAATATAATATTTAAAAGTGGAAATACTGATTTGAACGATGTAAATGTTAGTATATTTAATCAAATTGGCGAGGAGGTCAAAAAACTTGTTTTCTCAAATTTACCTAAAGCGAATTACCAATTAGCAATTGATATTAGCCACCTTGAAAATGGTTATTATATTTATATCATTAATATTAATAATAATATACAAAATGGTACATTTATAAAATTAAAATAACAGTATTTATACTTAATTTTATAATTTTTATTTTAAATCATAGTTTTTCAAAACTTAATTGTACATATTATCGTTTATACGAAAATTGTAAAGGTAAAATTTCTATCAAAATGGAGATTTGATGAAAAAAAGAGTAATTTTCGGTTCTTTAGTATTAATTGTTGGGTTCATTCTTGGAGTATTGATTACCCCATTAATTTCTGGTGATAGTATTTATGACCAATTCGAAAAATACAAAAAAGTATTTGGCATTACTGTAAAAAATTATGTAGATGAAGTTGATACACAAAAAATCAATGAAGCTGCAATACGTGGAATGCTAAACGAGCTTGATCCACATTCTGTATATATTGATGCCAAAGAAATGAAAGATGTAGAAGAGGATTTTCAGGGAAGTTTCGAGGGCATTGGAGTTCAATTTGATATAATTAATGATACTATAAATATTATATCACCAATATCCGGCGGACCGAGTGAAAGCGTTGGAATTCAGTCTGGCGATAAAATCGTTACCATTGATAAAGAAGATGCCATTGGTATAGAAAGAGCTGATGTACCTAAAAAACTTAAAGGACCAAAAGGCACACAAGTTGTTTTAGGTATTAAAAGAGAAGGTTCAAAAGATTTGATTGAATTTACTATAATTCGTGATAAAATACCTTTATATAGCGTAGATGCATCATTTATGTTTGATAATACTGATATTGGTTTTATCAAGGTAAATCGCTTTGCGTCAAATACTTATTCTGAATTAAAAGAAGCTCTTAGTGATTTAAAAACCAAAGGTATGAAAAAACTCATACTTGATTTACGTGGTAACCCTGGTGGATTTCTACAGCAAGCTTATTATATGGCAAATGAATTTTTAAATTCTGGCGATACGATTGTTTATACAAAAGGGCGTCGCCCCGAATTTGACGAGTATATGATTGCTAAAACTACTGGCGATAATGTTAAACTACCATTAATAGTATTGGTTAATCAAGGCTCTGCTTCTGCAAGCGAAATCGTTTCTGGCTCCATACAAGATTTAGATAGAGGTTTAATTGTCGGTACAACAACTTTCGGTAAAGGACTTGTTCAAAGACAATATGATATTGGCGATGGCACAGCTTTTCGTCTTACAATTTCTCGATATTTCACTGCTTCGGGACGTAGTATCCAACGACCTTATAAAGATAAACTCGATTATCGCAAATTAGCGGGGCGTCTCGAACTCGAAGAAGGTGCTAATATAGAACATGCACTTGATAAAGTTAAAAAAGCTATCGAAGAAGAAAATAAAAAAGAACTCGAAAAAAATCCTCGTAGCAAGAATATTTTTAATCTTGATTCCTTATCAATAAATTATACAAGAGGAAAAAGAATGGTTCTCGGTGGAGGTGGTATAACTCCAGATTACATTATAAAAAGCGATACTTTAACTGATTTATCTGTAAACTTAAGAATTAAAAGAATCTTCTACGAATTTGTAACAAATAATTTACATAATGGTTCACAAATTAAAGAAAAATATAAAAATGATTTTGATAAATATAGAGCTGATTTTAAAGTATCTGATAAAATGCTCGTAGATTTCCGTAAACTTGCGGAATCAAAGGACATCAAATGGGATGATGAACAATTTAAACAAGATAAAGATTTTATTCAAGCCGAAATTATGGGTACATTAGCGAGTAGTATTTGGGGTTCTAAAGCTAAATATGAGCTATTTTATTCATCAATAGATAGACAAATCCAAAAGGCTTTAACATTATTTCCAGAAGCTATAAAAATTGCTAATTTAAAGAAATAATATTAAAATAAAAAAAAACCTTCCATTAGTTATTTTTTGGAAGGTTTTTTTATTTTGTAATTGTAACAAACTATTCAGACTGTAAATAGGTATAGCCGTATAATCCCGAACGATAATTTGCTAAAAATTCTTTTCCTTCGGTTGCTGTAATTTTTCCTTCTTTAACTGCGGCAGAAACCCAAGTTTCCATTGTTCTAACTAATTTTTTTGAATTGAACTGTACGTAATCTAATACTTCTTCTACGGTTTCCCCATCAATTACTTGTTTTATATAATATTTATTATCATCAACAGAAATATGAACTGCATTTGTATCACCAAATAAATTATGTAAATCGCCAAGAATTTCCTGATATGCACCAACTAAAAATACTCCAATATAATATGGTTCGGTTTTCTTTAATTGATGCAACTGTATATTATACGAAAAATCACCTGTTCCAATAAAATGGTCAATTTTACCATCAGAATCGCAGGTAATATCTTGAATTGTAGCAACTTTCGTAGGCTTTTCGTCTAATCTATGTATTGGTATTATTGGAAAAATTTGATCTATTGCCCAAGAGTCTGGCAAAGATTGAAATAATGAGAAATTACAAAAATACTTATCACTTAACATTCTTGTTAATACTCTTAATTCCTCTGAATTGTGCTTCATATCTTGAGCAATTTCATTTATTTCACGAGCAAGTGTCCAGAATAATCTTTCTATCAATGCCCGAGTTTTTAAATCCATCATTCCAAGTGAAAATCTATCCAAAGATTCTTCACGAATTTGCAGAGCATCGTGCCAAGCTTCGAGCATTCTATTTTTTGTAAGTCTTTTATAAATATTATGTAATTCACTAATTAACTCATCATCATCTTCTGAAATTTGATAGTTATTATCCCAAGTAGGTAAAGATGTTGTTTCTAGAACATCAAATACTAATACAGAATGATGAGCCGTTATAGAACGTCCAGACTCAGTAATAATATTTGGATGAGGTAAATCATTTTTCTCACAAACATCTACAATATTCGATACAGCGTCATTAACATATTCCTGAATTGAATAATTTATACTGCTCTGACTTGATGAACGCGAGCCGTCATAATCCACTCCAAGACCACCGCCAATATCAACAAATTCGACGTTAAATCCCATTTGCCTTAATTGAACATAAAATTGCGATGCTTCGCGTAAAGCAGTTTTAATTTTTCCAATTTTTGTGATTTGACTACCTAAATGAAAATGTATTAGTCTAAGTTCATCCATACGCCCAGCGGCTTCCAATATAGAAGTAGCTTCGAGTAGCTCGCTTGCATTAAGACCAAATTTGCTACGGTCTCCACCTGAACTTTCCCATTTGCCACTTCCAGAGCTTGCAAGTTTTATTCTAATACCAATATTTGGCTTTACATTTAATTTTTTTGATATTCTTAATATTAATTTCAATTCGTTTAATTTTTCAACAACCAGAAAAACGTTTTTACCCATTTTTTGAGCTAATAATGCAAGCTCTATAAATGCTTCGTCTTTGTAACCATTACAAATAACATGAGCTTCAGGATTATCTTGTATTGCTAAAACAGCATGAAGTTCTGGCTTAGAACCAGCTTCTAATCCAATATTAAACTCTGCACCATATTTTACGATTTCCTCAACAACGGGACGCATCTGATTTACTTTTATAGGGTAAATAATATAGCTTTTTCCCTTGTAATTATATTCTTTAGTTGCTAATTGAAAACATTTAAAAATAGTTTCAATTCTATGGTGAATAATATCTGGAAATCTTAATAAAAGAGGAGTTGTAACATCGCGTATTATTAGCTCGTCAATTAACTCACGCAAATCAATTTGAACTCCGTTTTTTGATGGAGTTACAACAATATTCCCTTTTTCGTTAATATTGAAATAATCAATACCCCAACCATCAACATTATATAATTCTGCTGAATCTTCAATACGCCATTTTCGCATATTCACCTCATTTCAAAAAATGGACAAAAAAAAAATTAATTGACGTTTAATTTATATTAAAATGATTTAATATTTATATTTATTTAAAATTAATTTTTTAAACTTATGATTTCACCAATTTTGGGATTTAATAATTTAAACGGATAATTGTTTTCATTATATAATTTATTTACTACTCTATAAGGGTCGCAAATTGGTTCGTCAGATAAATCAAATGTACCATAATGCATTGGTATTAAATTTTTTGCTTTCATTTCATTTGCGGCTCTTAAACCATCTTTCGGACTTGTATGAGATTGCCCCATAAACCATTCTGGTTTGTATGCACCTATTCCAATCATTGTAAAATCGGGACTTCCAAAAAGTTCATTTACTTCTTTGAAATGAGTATCCCAACCTGAATCCGCACCAAAATATATTGTATTATTATTATTTTTAATTAAAAATGCACCCCACAACCTTTCGTTTAAATCATTAAATAATCTATTTCCCCAATGACGAGTAGGTAAATATGTGATTTTCAGATTTGCATCTGTAATAGAATATTCTTGATACCAACCGGCCTCCTCATAAATTATACCATCTAAAAATTTCGAACAATATTGAGCAGTTTTTAGTCCCGCTAATAATTTTACACGAGGATTATTTTTATATAATAATTGTAAACTTTTTTTATCTAAATGGTCGTAATGGTCGTGTGATAGTAAAATATAATCAAGATTTTTAATATTTTCGGGATTAAATGGTAATTTTGAAAAACGTTTCATAAAAAATGATGATGTGTAAAATATTGGGTCAATGATTATAAGTTTGCCAGAAATTCTAATTAAAAAAGTAGCATGCCCCACCCAAACGATTCCATCTTCATCGCTATTAAGAAATTTTTCAGCACTAATAACAGGTATGCGAAATTTATCATTCTTTTTTTCTTCCTTTTGTGGATTAGAAGAAAATTGCCATTTTATCATTCGCGTAAAATCATTGACAAATTTGTGATTTATATTTCTAAAAGTTCCGTCTTCATTTATTGGATTGCCAGACCAATTATCTTTTATTGTCTTTAAATTTGGATTAGAAACGACTATATTAGACTTATTAAATAAATTCATTGATAAAATTGTTAAGATAATTATTATAGTAATAATTGAAATGAGAATTTTATTTTTTTTCAAGATTATAATATAATAGATTAGGAATATTTACTTTTAAAACGAAAAAAATCTTTGTTTATTTTAAAATTGATAGATTTATAATTTTTGCAAAATTTGACATTTTTTAATATACAACAAGCAAAAATGCTTATCCTACCTAAATATTACTTCAATGAAATATGCCCCGTTGCTTCAGTTTTCAGATGTCCTACACTTTTGAAATGTAGGACATCTTTTAATATTACCTCACCCAAACCCTCTCCAAAAGAGAGGGCTTTTCTTTTTCCACTCCCCATCTACATTGGAGAAGGGGCTGGGGGGTTGAGGTAGATTAGGACAAGCAAAAATGCTTATCCTACCTAAATATTACTAAATGAAATAGACAACGGGGCATGCTCCGTTGCCTGAGTTTACCAGATGAATAAAATATTTCTAATCTATTGCTATTTAAGCAGTTAAAAGAAGTGAATTTTGTCGGAATGGGGGGATTTGAACCCCCGACCCCTACTACCCCAAAGTAGTGCGCTACCGGGCTGCGCTACATCCCGAAAAATACAAAATTCAAAAATAGTGATTTTTATCTTAATAAAAAAAATGATTTCATTTATTAATTAGATTTTTTTTTAATTTTATAAATGCTTATCAATAAATAATAATTAATTGTATAATGTATTGAAAAAAAATGAAAAAATATTAACTAAAAAAAAATAATGTTAAAATAAATATTCACTATATTAGTTTATATCTTTGTGATAAATTATTGTAACTTTTTTTAATTTTAAGTGTCTTTGTAATATAATTAATAGCGTAAAGAGAAAAATTTTGTTAACTACGAGCAAATATGGATTAGTTGGAATGATAATGTTGATGATGGTGTTATCCTCAACAAGATTATCACTTTCTTCTGATGTTAAATTTGCTGATATTAAAAAAGATTCCTTTTTCCAACCTATTATCGAAAAATTGATTAGTGCTGGAGTTGATAAACAATTTATTGATAAAATTATAAATAGCCCTAGTACGGAATTTAACGAGCGATTTGTTCGGATAAACGTTGTTGGATACCTTAAACCTACTGATTATTCAAGTCATTATAATTCAAAATCAATTGAGAAAACTAAGGCATTTTTAAGTGCTAATCGTGCTTTATTAGAACTTGCCGAGCTTATTTATGGAGTTCCGAAAGAAGTTATTGCCTCTGTACTTTGGATTGAAACTCGGCACGGCGGTTATTTAGGAAATAGCAATGTAGTAAGTGTTTATTTAAGTACTGCTATGTGTAACGAAAAAACTTATCTCGATATGAATTTGAAAAATTTAAAAGATAAATTTAATGGTAGTAGTAATGAATTAGCTCAATTAGAAAAAAAGATATACGAAAGATCAAAGAAAAAAGCAGATTGGGCTATCGAGCAATTAGTTGCATTATATAAAATTGAAAAAAATTCTAATATTTCTGTTTTAGATATAAAAGGTTCTTGGGCAGGTGCATTCGGTATGTCTCAATTTATTCCAACGAGTTATTTATCTTGGGCTGTTGATGGAAATAACGATGGAAAAATTGATTTATTCAATTTAAGTGATGCCGTTTATTCTGTTGCAAATTATTTAAAATCAAATGGTTGGGGAGAGGAGGACTCGCTTCAACGTGCCGCTGTATTTCATTATAATAATTCTAATGCTTATGTTGATGCTGTCCTAAAATTAGCGACATTGGTCAAACCCGAAATGATTACAACAAATGACGATGATGCAACTCAATATGAAGAAATTAAAATCCAAGCCCAAAGCGGTGGAGATGATTTCTAATAATTAAATCATTTAAAATCAATTAATTCTGCGATTTCACCCTTTTGCGATATTCTCTAACATAATTATTATGTTCGTTCAAATTTTCTGCAAAATTATGTCTTTTAGAGCCATCACCAATCGAAACCATAAATAAATAATTATGAGATTCGGGATTTAATGCCGCTCTAATAGATTTCGCACCCGGATTATTTATTGGTGCAGGTGGCAAACCCTTATATTTATAAGTATTATACGGATTATCAATTTTCAAATCTTCGTATAATAATCTTTTTTTCCCGTTCAAAATATAAGCTACGGTTGGGTCTGCTTGCAAAAGCATATTTTTATTAATTCTATTCAAATATAAGCCCGCAACCCTTTCACGCTCGTCATCATCAGGAGTTTCGGCTTCGACGATTGAAGCAAGAGTCAAAATCTCGTGTTTATTGAGTTTTGCATTATTAGAAGAGACCGCACTAATTCTATCATACATTTTTGAATGATAATTTAATAATTTGTCTATCGCGTCTTTGGCACTACTTTCGATAAAAAATTCATAAGTCTCGGGCAATAAATAGCCTTCGATAGAATTTGCTGGAATATCTCGACTTTTAAGCAAGGAATCCGAGACTGCTAACTCTACAAATTTTGTAGAATCTATTAATGCTTTTGATTGCAATAAAGACGCAAATGCTTTATAATCAATACCTTCGGGGAAAGTGATTTTTGCGATATAAAGATATTTTGCATTAAAAATTGCATCAATAATTTGAGAAACGCTTAATTCTGGCGGAAAAAGATAAACTCCCGCTTTTAGATATTTTTTATCTACAAAAGATAAATATTTCATATAATATGAAAAAAGTGTTTTATGCTCGATAATACCGTTTTTTAATAGTATATCACTAATATTATTTATACTCGAACCCTTTGGTATTACTACTTTTACAGGATTTTCTAAATTTGATTTCTTATTAATAATAAAATTCACATAAAGGAAAAAAGATATAATTCCAATTATGAAAATTAAGGTGAAATACATTAAAAATTTTTTCATTCGTTTATACTTAAAATAAATATATATTGCTGAAAAGCAATATAGTGAAAAATGTTTTTTAAAATTATTCAAATATATAAAAAAATGGAGTAAATTAATGGCAATTAGAGTATTTTTTCCCGGAAATAAGAAAGTTTATGCCGAACAAAATGGTTTTATTATTCAAACAGACCAACCCGTCAGCGGTGGTGGCGATGGTACTGCACCCGCTCCTTATGAATTATTTTTAGCATCAATCGCTACTTGTGGCGGAATTTATGTTAAAGGTTTTTGCGATAGTCGCGGTATTTCTGCTGATGGAATCGAGCTTTTTCAGAATATTAAATACGACCCTGTTCAGCAAAAAGTATCACAAATTATAATTAAAATATCAGTACCAAAAGATTTTCCTGAAAAATATTATGATGCATTAGTAAAATCAGTAAATTTATGTGCAGTTAAGAAAACAATCAACGACGCACCCGAATTTACTGTTTATACAGAGGCACGAGAAGATTAAAATAATAAGTAATTATTAGAATATCAAAGGGTTATAATTAATAAAAAATTATGACCCTTTTTTTTATTTTCAAAAAAACATTTGTTTAATAAATACAATTTGTGTATTTTTATATATGAATTTTTAAATATAAAAAATTATTTTTGAAAAGAAAAAATTATGGATGATAAAAAAAATATAGAATTTTGGGAAAATCATTACTTAAATCAAATAGAATTTTCTTTAACTCAAGATTTAGAGAAAATGATTGATGGATTGAAATCCAAAGATAAAATTAAAGATGATTGGTTTGGAGTCTTTAAGCAAAGTGCAAGTCAAAATTCAGATTTTTCTCGAGGTGCGGAAAGAATTTATTATTGGCTATTTAATCAATTTGGTATTCCTAATTCTTCTCCTATTGGTGCTGATATGTTTTTTGAAACGTACAATGCTTTTGTCCATATAGATATTAAAACAGCAAAAATAGATAATAAATCTGATTATAAAGGGAAGATTCCAATTGGTGGTAATCAAACAAGTTATAAAGGTGTTGACACTCAATACAAAGCTAATCTACCTTCAATTTATTCTTATAAAAATAAAATTTGTTTGACTTATTTTATAAATATTATTTATGAATTAGATGTAGACAATGTTGAAATAAAAGCAATTTATTTAATTTGTGTACCAAATGGCAATCTTCAAAGTACATATGAAAATGATATTATAAGTATCGGAAAATCTGGCTTTGATGGTAAGGGATTTAGATATAAATTCGCAGATAGACCAAAATTTGAATTATTAGAAGACACACCTTATAGAATAAGGAGAATATATTTAGCTGATGAACTTGTTGAAAATGAAGAAGAATTTATAGGAGTGCGATTTGAATGAAATAGTAATCTATAATTCTGATGTATATGCATCCTTAAGCCAGTTAGAAGATTCCTCAATTGATATTGCAATAACATCACCACCATATTGGGGGCAGAGAGATTATGGATTTAATAATCAGATTGGGGCAGAGGATTCATATCTTGAATATATAGAAATATTAATTGCAAATTTTAATATTTTAAAAAATAAACTTTCTGATAAGGGAATTTTCTTCCTTAATATTGGCGATAAATATATTGCTAAATATGGAAAGACGCCACTTGGCTTTATACCTTATAAATTGGCATATTTTATGCAGAAAGAAGGTTGGCATCTTAATGATACTATAATATGGTATAAACCAAATCACATGCCTTCTAGTATAAAGAATAGATTCTCGAATAGTTATGAACCTGTTTTTGTTTTCTCAAAAGGTGAAGATAATTATTATAATGATAAAAGAAGAAGAACTTTACAATATTCCAATATAATTAAAGTACCATTACAGCCTACAACTTTTAAACATGTAGCTGTGTATCCCGAAAAATTAGTTTATGAATTATTAAAGAAAGTAGAATTACCCAATAATTTTACTATATTGGATCCATTTGCAGGTAGTGGGACAACTCTAAAAGTTGTTTTAGAAAATTATATAAATCCCAAAGCTATAATGATAGAATATAATGATAATTATATTGATATTATAAAAGAAAGATGCAAATTAAATGGAAATGTTGAAATAAGGAAGTTTGATTTTATACCTTATAATGTGAAAAACTTACAAGAATTTAGTTTAGATAGTGTTTTAGTAGAACCAAAAAGTATATATGAATCTAAATTTAATAAAAATGGTATTATTAAAGTTTGTAATAGCAAAGATGAATTTTATAATTATTTAAAAAAGTTTCAAAATCCATATTTTAAGTCAAAATTTTCTCTTAAAGCAACTTTTTTTATTGGTTGCAAAGAGATTGATAACAAATTAATATACGATACTTCATTATTGGTGTCGCATGGTTGGATTATCAGGAATATGCTTATTATTGAGGAGAATGGGAGGTGGTTCCCAATTTTTATGATAGTAGATGATAATAAAACTACCCAATACTTATTCAAATATAAATCTTTAAATCTTAAATCAAAAAGTGAGTATAAAAGAGACTGGAATGAAACAAACTTTATTTTCTATCAAGTCGTTGATAATGTTAGCAAAATAAAAAACACCGGTAAAATTGTTTCTATCATTGAAAAAGATAAAAATGGATTTCCAATATATGTCATTGTTAAATGGGACAATGGCGATTTTACAAAGGAATATGTTGTTAATTCCCAAGAAAGTATTAACGATAACATAATAATAAATAAAAGTACTGATGGCTTAGAAATTTTAGAAAAAAAACAAATTATAAATCTTAATAATAAAGTGTTATTTGATTATAGTGAAGAAAAAAATGATTTTTGTTTACAAGAAAATTCTAAATATGATGGAAAGTTTAAAAGTGAGAAGAGAATCAATTTTGGAGCATCGCCTGGAGCGAGAGCTTCAGTAGATAAGGAGTACTTTTCAGTACAAAGATTGTATGAAGTAGATTTAGCCCTTATAGTAGATTATTTGAATCACAAAAGAATACAAAAGGGTTTATCTAAGAAAGAATTAACAGATTATTTTCCAGAACCTTATAAGCATACAGTTGGACATTGGCTTAGAAAAGATTTTGGCGGTTCTTTACCAACTCCAGAAGATTGGGATAAATTATCTGAAATTCTAAATTTAGATGAAGGTGTTACGAATTATGTATGTAAAACAGCATTGAAGCTACAAACAGTAAGACACTCTCAGTATAAAGTACCTAGTGATTTTCAACAAATTGACTTTGTAGATAAACTTAATTTTTTGATTCAATAGCCAAAATCAATATATCTTCTCACAAAAAAGCTACCCCAAAACGAGGTAGCTTTTTTTGTGTTAGATTTATTTTTCAGTAAAATTTTGGGCAAAATCCATAACAGTCATAATTTGATATTTAGAATGAAAACCATAAGCAAAACCGACAAAATTCAAATTCTTGTTAAAAATATTTGTTCTATGCCCTCTTGATGCCACACCGTCATCTACAATTAATTGTACTATTACTTTGCGAGCAGTCTTTACGCCATAGCTGATATTTTCAGCCATATATCCATTTGCTTTACCATATTTCGCAATTCTGTCCCAAGGCGTTGAACCATCGCTACCATCATGACCGAATGCCCCTTTTGGACCTTGGTCTAAAACGTGATCTTTGCATGCTTTACTAAGTCCTTCTGACAATTCGAGAGCTTGAATTGGCTGAGTATTCATTAAAAAATTGATTGCTTCATTTACAGCCGCCGCACCTTCATTAGTAATTAAAGTAATTTCACCGGGTTCTTTATATAATTTTCCATCAAAATATTGTAGCAAATTTTTCAATATATTTGCGTATTGTTTTGGATTTGTCCTTGCTAAATTTATTTCTTCTAAAAGCGCTTTTTCGGTTAATTCGTTATTTGGTGGTATAGGCTGATTTGTGTTTTCATTTTCACAACTAAATAATATAAAAATGAAAACAATTGAAATTAATAGAAATCTTTTCATTTATTAAACTCCAAATATTTAAGATATTAATTGAACGCTTTTACTAATTAATTATTTTTCTTAAAGATAGTGGGTAGCTTTTTTTTTATGATAAAATTAGATAATAATTTATAAAATTTTGTGTCTTATAATAAAAAATGGTTAAAGTAGTTGATTTTATTTTAATGAAACACGAAAAATTAAATAACGCACCGATAGCAGAAGCTATTATTGGTATAGAGTTTCAACCATATTTAGATATTACAGAATCTCTTATATTGCTGATAAAAGAAAGTCTTAAAAGTACTTTTTCTAAATTTGAATATGTTTTTTCTGATATTTTCACAATAGATTATTCCCTTGTTAAGTCTGGTATAGAAGATAGAAAAATGAAATTGAGAGGTGCAATTTTTAAGTCGGAAGATAATAATTTAATCCTACAAATTTTAGAAGATAGTATATCGTTTCATCAAACAAAACCATATAAAGATTTTGAATATTTGAGTTCTAAATTTTTTTATTTTATTGATTTAATAAAAGAAGATGTTGATTTAAAGCCTATAACAAGATTAGGATTGCGATATATTAATCAATTCTTGTTTAAAGAAGGTAAAATTATACAAAACTTAAATATTTTAGAAGATGATAAGAACTTAGATTATTCAGGCGGTCAGAACACTTATTACTATGAAATTGATGAAGAGATTAAAGTTATTTTAAGACTTGGTATTGATAATAGGGCGAAGAAACAGCTTATTGATATTGATTGCATTTACGAAGAGCAATCTTCTTTTGATTTCGACAGGGATAAGGTAAGTAATATTCTTGCTCATCAGCGTAAAATCAAAAATAATATATTTTTTGAGGTTTATAGTAAGCATAAGGAATTATAAATAATGATGCTTTTAGCAAATAATAATATTCAGAATTATTTTTCTAATTATGGATTCAATTTGTATAATAGTACTAATATTGTTAATGTTGAATTGCCTTCTTTTGAGGTGTTTAACTCAATGATAGTCGCGTCCCGTATTAATTATGCTAACATTAATTATAATTTGAATGAATTTAATAATAAAATTAATGAAAATATAAAATTATATTGTGAAGATTTATCAGATAATAAAAATAAATTGAGTGAGTATCTTGGTAATTTTACAAATTCAAAAAAATATTTAATAAGTTTTTTATCAAAAGTTAATAAAGAGAAATTTTTTAGATTATCGCCAGACGTTACCATAGATAATGATGGTGAAATAACTATTGAATGGTTCGGAGAAATTGGCTCAAGGTGTTCACTTACTTTCGGTGGCGATGGTTTGCTTTATTTTGCTTCGATGAATAAAGGTTTAAGCGTAAACTTCAAACAATTCATAAATAGAAAATATATTTCTATAATTGAAAATGAAATAGAGAAAATATATAAGAGCGTTAAATGAGTGAATACGGTAGTCCAGAAGAATATGCTCGTTTTCTTAGAAAAAGATTCTTGAAAAATAATAATACTCGAGTTGCTACTGACGCTTTTATGCCATCATTTAATGAGAAAAACAATCGTCTGGAAGTATCTTGTTTCGAAGTTCAAGGATTAAACCAATCACAAATTATTGATATTGCTGTAAATAATAGTATTAGTCCAAATAACAAAGCGCCTGCCGCTTACTCTGTAATTTTTGAAAATGAATTTCCAAAAGAAAAAATTCAAATTGACAAAAATTATAATCCTTTACGACATATTGATTTAATCGGTTGGGAAAAATATAATTCAAAAGAATTGCAAAAGCAAGTTGCTATGGAATTAGCTGAAATCAGTAGCAAGAATATTCATTTATTAGAATTTTAAAAATTTTTCATCTCATCATTTTTTTTGCTAAGTCGAGAGCTTTCAATACATCATTTTGATTTAGCACGGGCGAGTTAATTTCTAAACATTTTATAAAATTATTATGAGCCTCTTTAATTTTATTTGTAAATAAATAACTTGTACCAATAATATATAGCCGAAGTGCCTCGTTTTGTGGATATTTACTATTAAAATTGCATAGCTTTTGTACGGCATCGTAATTATCATATTTTAAGGATAGTTGAGCAAGCCGCAACCTAACAATTTCGCTCTGCTCTTCGCTTAGCTGAGGCGAAGTGATGATTTCCGAGAAAAGTTTGATTGCCTCATCGTCTTTTCCCGCGGAAAAATGGGTATTTGCAAGGTGATATTTAAGCCAATCGTCTTGTGGATTATCAGCTAAATCTTTTTCTAAAAGCGTCTGATTTCTCTCAAATTTTTCATAATTAGTTTTTGAATAACCGAGATGTAAAATTTTAAAATTTGATTCGTAAATTTCATAATTGTTTGTTTCGATAGAATCGCGTATTTGCTCGTGAATCCTGCCAACAAATTTTATTTCAGGTTTATTCTGAAATAATCGTGTATATCTATGAGAATTAATAATATGATTTCCATTTTCACTAAGAGAATTTTCGATTATAAAATTTATTCCAGCGATATTTGGATTTGTAGCGATTTTTTGAAACTCATTAATATCGAAATCGCTCAAAATTTCATCGGAATCAATCATTAAAATCCAATCTGTATGTAAATATTTTTTTGCTTCGTTTCTCGCAATAGAAAAATCATCAATCCATTTAAAAAAATAAACCTCTGCACCAAAACGCGTTGCAATTGAAGGTGTGTTATCGCTCGAACCCGTGTCTAAAACAACAACTTGCGAACAAACCGCAGATACAGAATTTATAGTCGCACTAATAGTACTACTATTATTTTTTGTAAGAATCAAAGCGCCAATATTTTTCATAAATTTTCTCTATTTATAATTTTATATGCGTAAAATCTCCGAATGGAGCTAAATCTATTTCTAAAGCTTTGGAGTTACCCGCACAAGCAATTAAATAATTATCAGTTTGAAAATACTTCTTTTGCACCTCGAATAATTCATCAATGGTAAGATTTCCGAGAGTTTTATAAAACTTTGTCATAAAATTTAGTTCTAAATCATAAGTATCAATAGTTTGAATTAAACCCGTAATTTGTTTTGGCGTCTCCAAAGTGCGAGCAAAAGACCCCGTCATAAATGCAACACTTCGTTTAATTTCCTCTTCAGAAATTTTTTTATTTGCCATTTCGTTTGAAATTTCAAATATATCATTGATCGAAGCATTGGTTTTATCTTGATTAATGCTTGTTGAAATACAAAACGCATTTCCATATTTTCTTGAATCTAAATAAGAGAAAATGCCATAAGTCAGCCCTTTTACCTCGCGTAAAATATGATTTAATCGAGATAAGAAATATCCACCAAAAATTGTATTTACAACTTGAAAATGCGGATAAATAGGGCTTTTTCTATTTATATCAACAGCTTTACCAATGATAAGATTAGTTTGTAAAGCATCATCTTTATCTGCGATTAAATTTTTATGACGAGTAGGATTATGATTTGGAATTATCTCATTAGATTTATTATTACTAATAATTTCAAAACTATTTTCAATTTGTTTTCTTATATTTTTCTCGTTAAAATTCCCCGTTATAATTATACTAATTTCAGAGGATTTTAATAATTTATGATAAAATTCTGTTAAATCATTTTTTGTAATTTTTGAAACGCTTTCTAAATCACCAATTCTTGGGTGAGCATAATTATGCCCATTAAACATACCGATATTAAAGGCAACTTGTGCTAAATAATTTGGATTTGAATTATTTTGCATAATTATTGCTAAAATTTTTTGTCTTTGCCTTTCGATTTCGGCAACATCAAATATGGAATTAAATATGCAATCGTTTAATAATTCAAAACAGGGATTAAAATACTGCTCTAAACAAGAAAATCCTGTTGCACATTCGTCCCAATAAGCATTAAAAAAATAACTTGCTCCGAGAGATTCAAATTTTTCTGAAATTTGCGAAGTTGTAAGATTTTTTGTACCATTTTGCAGCATTGACATCGTAAAATTTGCGGTGCCCGGAATTTTCTCTGATACAGCACCATTTTTAAAATTAATCTTGAAATTTATTAATGCTTGCGAGTGGTCTTCAAAATAATAAATTTTAATATTATTAAAATATGATAAATTAATATTAGGAATTTTTAAAAAAATGTCCGAATCATTTATAGGTGCTTTGCTTCTATCTATTTGCATAATATTTTTTTTCACTTTAAATTAAAATACAAATATAATAATTTTTATCATAATCTTTTTTGTGATATAAAATATAGTTATTTTCGTTTATATATTTTTATACCACACAAAAATAATTTGAAATTAATAGATAGATATATTTTACGTAATCACATAGCTCCATTTATATTTGGAACTGTGGTAGTGTTATTTTTATTCTTAATGCAATTTTTGATTAGCTCGCTGGAAAAACTCGTTGGCAAGGGTTTAAGCGAATGGTTAATAATCAAGTTAATTGTATATAATATGGCTTGGATGGTTATTTTATCCGTACCGATGGGAGTACTTTTTTCGACACTTATGGCGTTTGGTTCGATGTCTATGTCGCACGAGGTAACGATTATTAAAGCAAGTGGCGGCTCGCTTATAAGAATGATGATGCCTGTTATAATCGCAAGTATCCTGTTATATTATGGATTATTTTGGTTTAATGATAATGTTCTGCCCGAATCAAATCATCAAGTAAAAATTATGATGAATGATATTACAAGAAAAAAGCCAACTTTTTCGCTCGAGTCGGGATTGTTTTCTACTCAATTAGAAGGATATACAATTTTAGCACGTAATGTTGATTCTATTAGTGGAGCTTTAAGCGGCGTAACTATATATGATATGACAAATTTTCATAATCGTAATATAATTTCATCGGATTCGGGTTGGATTAATTTTACACCCGATTATAAAAAATTAGTACTTGATTTAAAAGATGGCGAAGTACATCAATTAATTACAAATTTTGTTGGTAATTATAAAGTTATAAATTTTTCTAAATATAGAATAGCATTGAATGCCTATGGATTTGCTTTCGAGCAATCCAGCTCGGATATGGTCTCTAAAGGTGATAGAGAAATGAATGTTTCTGATATGAGTGAAATTGTCTCTACTGCATTATCAAATAGAAAAAATCATTTGAATAGAGTTGATTCTATGCTTAATGAAAATTTAGCTGAAATTGTATCAGGTATAAATTATAATAATGCTAATTTAATAAAAGAAAATAAAGATAGTGCTAATATCCATAATATAATTACACAAGAAAAAAAAGTTAAAGTAAAAGAAATTGAAAAAGAACAGTTAGGCCAACGAAGAAAAAGAGATACAAGCTCTGGAATGAAATATATCGAAGAAATAAATAAAAAATACCAAAAAACACTCGAAACGGGAAATACAGACCTTAATAAAGATTCTATATATTCAGATGAAACAAAAGAAAGACTATCAAAAGCTATACATACAGCAAAAGTTGAGTATGATAAAGAAAAAGCACAAAAAGAAATTATTGATAGAATCCAAAACGATAGTATTACAAAAATAAATTTAGAAAATAAGAAAAATGAAAATATAGCAAAAATTGAATATGATGAAAAAAAAGCACAAAAAGAAATAATTGATAGAATCAAAAGCGATAGTATTGCAAGAATAAATTTAGAAAATAAGAAAAATGAAAATATAGAAAAAATTGCTGAAAAAAATCTTGCAACATACAAAGAAATAAATAAATCAAATTATGATACTTCTTACGTAGAAGTATTAAATAGAGTTATCCAACAAGCGAATTTATTGAAATCACTAATTCAACCAGACATTAATAATTCATTTTATTTTAATACAAGAGCAGAGCAGTATAAAGTAGAAATTTATAAAAAATACGCTTTGCCATTTGCGTGCATTGTGTTTGTTTTTGTTGGTTGCCCATTAGGTATTAAAACTCGAGGAGGCAATTTTGGTATTAGTGCGGGTATAAGTCTTGCATTTTACATTTTTTATTGGGCATGCTTAATAGGTGGCGAAAAACTTGCTGACCGTGGAATAGTTGCCCCTTGGCTGGCTATGTGGTTGGCTAATATAGTTGTTGGGATAATAGGGATAGTTTTAACAATTACTGTTAATAATGAAACATTTAGTTTTAAAACGTTTTTCCATATAAATAAATTAACAAATATTATTAATTTAAAAAAATGAAATTATATGATAGATAAAGAAATATATGATTATTGTAAATCAATAAAATTAGAAAATAATATACTTATTTTGCCCGAAGAAATTTTTAATGCTTTAACTTATGAACAAGCAAATTTTATTAAAGAATATTTTCCACAAAATACTTTATTTAGATTGCCCTCGAAAGAAATTGAGTTTTTTGAATGGTTAAAAATAAATGATGAAAAAGTTTGGTTGGATTTATGGAATGATGATTTAAACTCTCCTTATATAGTATCATTAGGATTTCTTCCACTATTAGTTAAACAAGGTTATCGAGGTTTTCCAATTTGTGATTTAAACGAAAATGATAATTATTATTTCGTTCCTAAACACTTAGCTGATAAAGAATCACAAATTTTTACCGAATCAGCAAAAACAATTTATATGAACAAAGGCGAGATGACGCTTCCACAATTATTAGCAATGGAAATTTCATTAGATCCAATAGATATTTGGCATTTTGCATATAAGCATAAAACTTCTTTAAAAGAGTCAAAAAAAGCAGTGCTTGATTTAGTTAAAGATGATATTTTGGTTCATCTTAAAGAAGCGTCATATTTAACAACTTTTATAGAATTATAGGTGTAATTTTATGATAGTTTTAAAATTTGGTGGTAGTTCCGTAGGCACTGCAGATTCTATTCGTAAAGTTATGAATTGTATTTTACAAAATTCTGAAAATGGTTCTGTTGTTCTATTGTCTGCTGTGTCGGGAACGACAGATAAACTTATTGAAGCCGTGAATTTATCAGTTTCAAATTTAAGTCAATCGTTAAATATTATTGAAAATTTACAAATCTACCATCAAAATATTCTTTATGAATTGACTAATAATCAAACAAATTCATATTTTAAAATAATTGATAGCTATTTTGATGAAATTTATGAAAAAGTTAATGCATTTAATATTCTTGGTGAAATTACTCAACAAAATTATGATTCAATAGTATTTTATGGTGAATTTTTATCAACAGCAATATTATATATTTATAGTAGATTTTTAAAATATGATTTTAGTCTAATAGATTCAAGAGATTTTATTAAAACAAATTCTGAATTTACAAAAGCAAGTGTAGATTTTGAAAATTCAAGTTTAGAATTTAAAAAAAATAAAGATATTTTTACACAAAAATCTATAATAATTGCGCAAGGATTTATTGCTTCGGATTTAAGAGGGAAAACAAGCACTTTAGGGCGTGGTGGTTCGGATTATTCCGCTACTGTATTTGGCTTATTACTTAAAGAAAATGGTATAAATATAAGTGAAATTCAGATATGGACTGATGTGAGCGGCATTTATAGTGCCGACCCAAGAATAATCGAAAATGCTTTTATTATTGAAACAATTACAAATTCAGAAATTCGTATTTTGTCCTATCTTGGTGCAAAAGTTTTACACCCACATACTATTACACCCGCATATTTAGCAAAAATTCCTATTAGAGTACTAAATACATTTAAACCCGAAGAAAGTGGTACTTTGATAGATATGAGTGATAATAAAAAGCAAGCTACAATTAACTCTATTATTCAAATAGAAAATTGTTGCCAAATCAAAATAAATAATAATGTCAATAATTCTTGCTTTGATATAGAACAAAAATTATTAAAATTATCTTTGCAGACTGATTTAAAACCCTTGTATAGCTCTTTAACAGAAAATTATCTATTATTAATTCTACAAAAATATTCGGACTTGATTTTTGACATCGAAGAGCATAAACACATTGAATATTTAGAAATTAATTGCATTGCTATTGTGGGATATGATATTATGAAATTTATCAATCAAATTCTTGAAATTGCAAAAGAATTTAATCTGAATTTCTTAGGAAATTCCGAAAATTGTATATTTTTATCAACAAAAAATAAACTATCAAATATTGAATTTAATAATTTACATAACAGAATTTTTTCGAATAATAAATAAAAAGTATAAATGATAAAATTTTTAGATTTAAAAAAGCAATATTTATCTATTAAAGATGAAATTGATTTAGCAATTCAAAATGTGATTAATGATACTGCTTTCGTAGGCGGAAAATATGTGAAAGAATTTGAAAACTCGTTTGCAAATTACAACAATTCAAAATATTCTGTTGGTGTGGGCAACGGCACCGATGCACTCGAAATTGCATTACAATCGCTTGATTTACCCAAAGATAGCGAGGTAATCGTATCCGCAAATTCATTTATTGCAAGTGCTGAAGCAGTTTCAAGAGTAGGGCTAAAAGTAAGATTTTGCGATAATAACGAGTATTATAATATTGATATCGAAGATTTAAAAAAGCAAATTAATCCCAATACTTCTGCAATAATGGCAGTTCATCTTTATGGGCAAGCTTGCCAAATAGATGAGATTTTAAAAATTGGAAAAGAAAATAATCTAAAAGTAATTGAAGATGCAGCGCAAGCTCACGGAGCTGAATTTAATTCTAAAAAAGTTGGAAATTTCGGCGATATAGCGTGTTTTAGCTTTTATCCGGGCAAAAATTTAGGAGCTTATGGCGACGCTGGTGCAATAATGACAAATAATTCTGAATTAGCAGAAAAATGTAGATTAATTGCAAATCACGGTTCAAAAGAAAAATATCATCATCAAATAGAGGGACGAAATTCAAGACTCGATGGAATTAATGCCGCTGTTTTAAATGTAAAATTGAAAAAACTCGACGAATGGAATAAAATCCGCCGAGAAATTGCACAATATTATGTAGAAAATTTAAAAAATATTGATGAGATAATTTTACCGAAAGAAATTGAGAATGTTTATAGCGTATATCATCTTTTTGTAATTAGATATAAATATAGAAATAAACTCATTGAACATTTGAAAAACGATGGCGTCGAAACGGGAATCCATTATCCAATAAGTTTGCCCAAATTAGAAGCATATAAATATATAAAGCAAGAATGCTCGTATATGCGCGCTACAAATTGGGATAAAGAGCTTATTAGCTTACCTATGGGCGAACACCTAACTATAAAAGAATGCGAATATATCGTAAATTCTATAAAAAATTATTTTAAAATTAAATAAAAAGTAACTTTTTTAAGTCTAATTTGTATTTATATATCAAGAGTAGCAAACATTTTTTTTATTATTAATTAAATTCAATTATGAGAAATTATATTTATTTACTTTTTGCTTTTATAATATTATCAATAAATCCATTATTTACAGCACCTTTAAAGAATTTCCCTGTTGTTTTAACACAACCAGATGGCACAAAAATTAATTGTTTTATGTCGGGTGATGAGTATTTTAATTATTATCATACTCGAGATGGATATTTTATTAAACAGGGGAGAGCTGGCTTCTATTATTATGCTGACCAAGCTGGAAATGATATTATAACAACTAATTATTTAGTTAATAAATATAATCCAGCGCAAATTAATATTGCAAAAAACTTAAAACCAAATTTTGAAAAAATTCAGAAAGAAATAAATTTTAAAAATTATAAGCAATTTAAGAATGATAATAATAAATTGCAAAATATGGGAAAAGGTACGCTCAATAATATAGTGATATTTGTAAAATTTGCCGACGACCAAGAATATAGCG
Organism: Bacteroidota bacterium; assembly: GCA_029974985.1. Classification (GTDB taxonomy): domain Bacteria; phylum Bacteroidota; class Ignavibacteria; order Kapaibacteriales; family UBA2268; genus JANJTB01. Next base: position 99,644 of record JARKQC010000154.1, read on the forward strand.
ACGAAGTTGTTAAATATGACAGCCTTCATAATGATTTGAATAATTATTCGGTTAGAAATTTTTACAAAGAAGCCTCGTTCAATAATTTAGATGTAGTATCACATTTATTTCCAATTAGCAATAAAAAAACTGTAATTTCTGTTACTGATATTCATAAAAGAGAATATTATTTGCCTTATGAAGAGCAATATAATCCGAATGGATATAAAGAAAATGAAAGAAACAAGCGTGAAAGACAGTTAATATCGCGTGCATTAGACTCTGTAAAAAATCAAATTCCAAGTGATATTGATTTCGACCTCGATGGGGATGGTTATATAGATAATATTTCTTTTATTGTAAAAGGTTCTCCTACGGCTTGGAGTTCACTATTGTGGCCCCATAGAAATTGGTTTTATGGTGAAATCGAAATAAATAATTTAAAAGTTAGAGATTATAATTTTAATTTATCTGACTTATCGTTCGACCGCATTTATGGATTAGGCACAATATGCCATGAATTTTTTCATACATTAGGAGCGCCAGATTTATATCATTATAGTTATGATGGACGTGTTCCCGTTGGTTCTTGGGATTTGATGGGGCAAAATACAAATCCACCGCAATTAATGAGTAATTTCTTAAAATGGCAATATACGGGCTGGATTAATGATTTACCCGAAATTACAGAAGAAGGGAAATATGAATTAAAGCCAATTTCCTCACCAACTGGAAGTATTTATAAAATCAAACCAAGAAATGATAATGATAGTAGTGAGTATTTCATTTTGGAATATCGAAAAAAAGAAGGTCATTATGATAAAATGTTGCCCGGAAGCGGACTTCTTGTTTACAAAATAGATCCGAACCTCGAATATAGAGGAAACGGTTACGGAGCGCCAGATGAAATTTATCTATATCGTCCGAACGGTGATTTGCAAAATGAAGGAAATATTGGAAGTGCAAATTTAAGTAAAGACGTTTTTCGTACATCAATTGGAACGTTTACAAATCCACAACTTTTTCTAAATAGCAAAAATGATGCGGGATTAGAAATTTTTAATATATCTGAATGTGGCGAAACGATAACTTTTGAAATTACTTTTAATCCTCGCACGATAATAAAAGAACCTCAAAATTTAAGTATTGACCAAACATTAAAACCAATTATTAAATGGAAAAAGATAAATTCTGCAAAACTTTACGATATAGAAATTGCTGAAGATTATGATTTTAATAAAATTATATTTTCTAAAAATAAACTAAGTGATACATTATTACAAATTCAAAACGAGCTTAAAAAAGGGCGTAATTATTTCATACGCGTAAAATGGAGCAATAACAATACTATTTCGCAATGGTCTGATGTTTGTCAATTCTCGACAATTCAAGATAAAACAGTTCTACTCGAACCACAAAATAATAGTAAAAATATATCAATAAAAACTAAATTTATTTGGAAAGAAAATATTAATAATAACTATTATAAGATATTAGTTTCAGAAAACCAAGATTTTAAAAATACTGCATTTAGTAAAACATTTTTAAAAGATACAGTAATCGAAACTACGAAAGTATTTAAAACTAATACAAAATATTATTGGAAAATAATTTCTAAATCTTTAACAAATATTGATACTGAATCCGAAATTTATATTTTTGAAACTAAAGAAAATGAAATAATAACGGGGGATTATAGTAACTCGAAAGATGTTTGTATGGGCGATAGTATTACTCTTTTTGCAAATGCAATTGGAACAAATGCAAATTATAAGTGGTATTTTAATGATATTGAATTAATTGATGAAAATGACTCACTTGTAATATTCGAAAATATTCAATTAAATCATCAAGGGCGATACAAATGTATAGCTTATAATGATGAATTTAATATTTCTACAGAATTTCCTGAAATAATTATAAATGTTGTAAATTTAGCGGCATTTGATACTATTCCGAGAATAAAAAGTATTGAGCAAGATACAAATATTGTTCTTTCATTAAAGCCCGACAAACAGTATTACGATCCAATTAATACATTTAAACTTCAATGGTTTAAAAATGATGACGAGCTTTTTGAAGGTGCTAATTTCCGTGGTACAAGGTCGTTAAATTTAACAATTATTGGAGGCGTGAATCAATTAATTGATGACCAATATAAATTAAGAATAATTTCAAAATGTGGCGATACGATAATTACAAAATATTATTCAAAAATTGCTCATATAATCGAAAATTACAATAAAAATGATTTAATTATATTTCCAAATCCAGCTACGAATATTTTAAATGTTACTTTTCAAAATTATTCTAATGTAGCCACTCAACATAATAACATAAATTATGAAATACTATTAGTACAAATTTATGATATTTTTGGGCAAAACATTTTAACAGAAAAGATTAATTCTATTGATAATAATTATAATATAAATATAGAAAAACTAAATTCAGGGGTTTATTTCCTTAAAATTGGCAATATAATAGAAAAATTCATAAAATATGATAATTGATTGTTGATATATAGTAGTATAAGCATTTTTGCTTGTCGTGTATTAAAAAGATGTCCAACATCTGCGAAAATGTTGGACATCTAAATCCTTGTAAAATAGTAGTATAAGCATTTTTGCTTGTCTAAAAAAATAATAAATTAATTTTTTATAAATTAAATAGATTTTATTTTTTTACCAATCATACTATAATATGATACATAGCCCTTTTTACTATTTGCTAATCTTTCTTTGTAGTCATTTATTTTTTTCATATTAGTCTCAAATTGACATGCTTCCTCATCAATTTCTTTAGCTTCTGCTAATTCTTTTTCCCATTCGGTAAGATAATTCATATCTATTCTTTCTTCTTCGAGTGTACCCGAAACTTCGAGTGTATTGCCTTCATATTTTTTATCAAAAACGGGTATTTCATCAGATGACATAATAATTAATTTATTATCAGGATTATTGCCAACGATGAAAAGTTTTTTACCGCTATGCTCGCAAATATGCACACATAAACCTTTTACAGTAATAAGCCCGTCTTTATATTCGAAATCATTACTCATTAAATCTTCTACGGTATATACTTTTTCGAGAGTTTCATTATTTTTATTGTCAGCTTTATCATTTGAGCAAGCGACAGCTATAATCGTTAAAAACATATACAAAGCTATATTTTTTAGCATAATAAAAATTCCTTATTTTTTAAAAAAGTAATATATTGATTTTGTTATTAACTAATATTTTTCACCAATATTTTCTAATTCACTTCTATATTTTTCGATTTTAATTAATTTATCGTAAACAGATTTAGCTAAATTGATATTTTTTGCATTAGAATAATTAATAAGAGCAATTAGAACATCTGCTGCTTCATCTTCGAATTTTTCTTGCGGAATAGGTTTTCCTTTCCACGATTTTTTTTCGAGATTAGCAAGCTCGCCAGCCTCGCCATTAAGTTCTAGGCAAAAGAATTCAGATGTTCTATTTTCAAAACATTCATTTTGATAATTATCAAAACAGCGTTGAATTTTACTCAAATTATCAATCAAGCCATCTAATAAAAGTTCCAAACTACTTGGAAATTTTGAATTATTCTTCACTTGCAAATTCTCTCAAACGATATCCAACGCCTCGAATACTTTGAACAAGTGGTTTTTCTCCATCTTTTTCAATTTTTGAGCGTAATCGTTTGATATACACATCAATTATATTTGATTCAGGGTCGAAATTATGCTTCCAAACGTGTTGAGTAATAGTGCTACGGCTTAGAATACGATTTTTATTTCTCATCATATATTCGAGCAGAGCATATTCTTTTGTTGTTAATTCAATTTCACGTCCTTGCCTAATAGCAAGATGCGATACTGTATCAAGTACCAAATCACCTGCTCTTAGTTTGGTACTTTTCTCTGGGCTCGACCTGCGGAGAATGGAGCGTATTCTTGCTGCAAGTTCATCATAAGAAAATGGTTTTGGTAAATAATCATCAGCGCCGAGGTCTAATCCCGCAACTTTATCCTCAACAGAAGCTCTTGCGGTTAATAATATAATTGGTGTCGAATTGCCAGAATCGCGTATTTCACGTAATAGAGTTAATCCGTCTTTACCCGGCAACATTACATCGAGAACTATCGCATCGAAATGATTGTTTAATACAACATTAAGTGCAGTAATACCATCATTAGCAGTTTCAACAATAAAACGCTCTTCTTCAAGTGCATGTTTTATAAAGTTTGCTACTTTTTTTTCGTCTTCTACAACAAGTATTCTCATAATTACTCCAATTTTTATTATAAATAAGTTTTTTATTTTGCTAAAAATAATTGGTAAATCTCTCGATTACCATTTGAAAATTCAGTTATTAAATAATATAATCCGTTTGACGCCATATTTCCATTATTCATTAATCCGTCCCAAGTTTCTGTATATATTGTACAAGATTTCTTCGGTACTTCTTTAATCAAATTGCGTACTAAACGATTACTTTGGTCATAAATATTAATTGTTACAAGCATATCTTCTGGAACTTGATAAACAAACTCCATATTATCAATATTTGGATTAAACGGATTTGGTGCAATGATATTTACATATTTTGCCGCGACATCTGTAATTAAGGTATCGAGACTATAACAACCATTATCAACGCATAATCTTAATAAAATGGTATTTGGTATATCGCAAGGAATTTCCCAAACAAATCTGCCACTACTAATATTTGATTCCGAAATTTTATCAAATGAATAGCCAGAATTTCTTGATACTAAAATGTTTACTTTTCCATTGCTATTTAATGATAATAATTCATTTGGATTCCATATTACAACTAATGATGGATTTGCACTTTGTTTAGGCTCGATAGCTAAATTTATTTTCTTTGGTTTAATAATTATATTATTTATATAACTTGTATCGTTAACTCCGTTAACATAAGTAACGAACTGAAAATTTATTGTATTAGTATTTGGATTATTATCATTACAATCAAATACATTTTCTAAACAAGGTACGGTAAATGTAAATGAAATATTATCTTTTTCAACGGGTATAGTAGTTATTTTGTGCCAATCATTAGAATTATTTGCAGAAAAATTTATTTCAACCTTTTCAATACATTCAACATCTGCGATAATATTGATTTCATCACTCACAGATAATTCACTTGGAATTACTGAACTTATTCGTAAATTTGGCTTATTGATATTTATAAATTGAGAAGTATCGCTTAGTGATTCAGATTCATCAAGACCAGAAACAATAAATTTTCCGACAATGTTTTTTTCATTTATTCCTTGAAAAAACCTTCTATCTGCTAATATTTTATAATTAAGTGAATCATTATAATTAAATACATTTGTATCTAAATCTATCACGTCAATTATATTACCACTTGCATCGTATCTTTCAAATTTTATAGCAACTCGCTCTTGATTTAAAATTTTATTATGCCATTTAATTTCGATAGTATCATTGAGACAATAAGAAGTATTAGTATTTATATTTGGAGCGTCAACAATTAATGTATTCGGTATTTTAGAGCCAATAATATATGTGCTATCGTGAGTTGTTACAATGATTTCGGGCTTGCCATCTCCTTCTAAATCAGAGATTGCAACATTTGATATTGTTTGTTTACTAAAATCTTTGACGTATAAAGTATCAAATGGATATCCAGTTCTAAAATCTATGCTATTGTAATCTCTTAATTGTAAAATCATTAATTTTGAACCATCAACAAGCACAATTTCGTCTTTTTTGTCATCTGCTAAATCTAAATCAGCAACAGCAGCAAGCCAACCATTAACACGTGAAGTGCATATTGTATCAAATTGATATAAATTATTATACGGAGGAATTGGCTTTTTAATATCGCCATTATTATATTTTAATACAAATAATTTACTTCCCGGATATGTTGCTTCTTTCGAGCTTTGAGTAACTATTATTTCGTTTCCCGGATTATTTGGATAGTACGGCGCCCAATGATTACTACTTCTTAATCCATCAACATCGCCCACTGCTACAGACCAATAATGATTTTCGCCTCCTACAAAAGGTGGAATATTTAATGACAAGTTTGTTGAGGTAAGTGGCGCTCCACCCGTAGTATAAAGATGTAGTTTTGAAGTACCCGTAGAGCCTTCAATACCTGAATACTGCTCTGAAACTATCACATAATTATTTGTAATTATCCCACCACTTTGATTATAGTTCGATAATTTAGCATAAATTGGTCTAATAATTGGTCTTTTACCATTTGTATTAAATACTCTTGGCGAAAAATTACCTATAATACCATCATTTGTTATATTAAATCCAGCTAAATATGTCGAATCAGCATTTGTTTGATAATCTGCCCCAGCAATATTCTCACGAATAATGAAATTTTTTAGAGATTTACGCGTAAGAGTATCAATTTGCTGATATGGAAGTAAAACACTCGTTAAATTATTGGCTATTGGAATCACTGATGGCTGATATAAACCAACATCACCCGTAAAATGAATCCTATATTTTGCGGAATCTCCCATATCGGGCATTGGAAAAAATGAAGCAGGTACATTATCATAAAACTGTGTATAACCACGGAAAAATGGGTATCTTTTATTAGGACGATTAGGATCTAACAATGGCTTCATCATATCCACTATTGCATAAACCATTAATTTCCCATTTACTCTTCTGCCGTAAAATGGCTTAATCGAAGCGCTTATATTAGGTCCGTAATCTTTTAAATCAATAGTTAGTCTTCTTACAATTTTTATTGAATCATACTCGGAATCATAAGCAAAAATATAGGAATGAGCAAGATTTTCTTTAATTTCGGGATTGTGATATTCCATTGATTCACTTGCAATTAGACAAGTATTTCTTACAATACCATCGAAAGCTGTATGATTAGAATCAAACAATGCAGTAAACGACCGTATATGACGCGCGTACTCTGGCAATTTTTGTTTTTTTATTAATTTTCCCGTACCGCTCAATAGAACAATTTCATCACCCATCAAGGCACAAATCTCGAGCGGCTCGGTAACAGAAATTCCATCAATTGAATTTTGCACAATATTTCCAATTAAAGGCGTTACATCTCCTTTGATATAAGGAGTTTGCCACTTTACAGTAAAAGATGGCACTTGCTGCAATTCGAAGCCCGAAGTTGTTCTTTTAGAACCACTTAAATTACCATCAATAAAATGCCAAGTTTGTTGCCCTCGCAAATTATCAAATTGCAATAAAATAATAATACTTATAAGAATAAAAGTACGAATATTGCAGAAAATTATATTATTTTGATTTTTAATCAATTTTCTTAATACTTTGTTAAAAAATTGCATATTAATTTTCTCCAAAATATTGAATTTAATTTATTTTTCATAATTATTTAACAAAAAAAATTAATCTTTTATATTTTTTTATGTAATTAATTAAAATAGCATAAATTGTACCATTTTTTGTAAAGAGTTTAGAAGGTTGAAATTTATATTAAAATCAAATAAAAATGAGGTGAAAATTTATTTTTTTAGAAATTAATGACATAATTTGATTTTTTTTTATAATATTTATTAAATCTTTTGCTCTTTTGTATTCTAAACTTTTTTAAATTTAGTTTATTTGTGTATTCCTTTTTATTATTATTGACTTTGTCGGAGTTACTTAATGTCGTATATTGAACAAAAAAATAAATTTTTCGAGGTACTTAAAGATATTTTTATTGGTGCTAAAATCGAAGGAAAATCTGGTTATGTTAATCTGATGAAAATTAAAAGTAAATTTTATGAGGATTTTAAGCTACAATTAGAACGTGATATTAATAAAAAATTATCGGATTTTGATGTAAATTTTAGAGAGGAACTTTATAATAAACTATATACTTTTTTTAAAAAATATTTCTCCGAATCCGGCTCTATTTATTTTTCATATACCCCTATTCAGGAAAAAGTATATGAAAAAATATATAGAGATGACAAAGATGTTATGCTCTTTTGGAAAACTAATATGCTTTATTATGTTAAATCTGAAAGGCTATTTAAAGATTTAGATATTGATGACCCTGATACTAAAACTAAATACTCTTTCGATGTCTCTAAATTAGAGCTTAAAAAAAATAATGAAAAAAAAGAATTAGTATTTGAGATTAAAGATTTTCAGACTAATTCAAGAGAAGATTGTAGTATTTCTTTTTGGGTAAATTACTCCAAAAATGGCTCCAAAACTAAGACCGAAGACATACTAAAAGCACTATATAAGCATTATCAATATCAGCATATCACACTTAAAAATATTGAAAGAATATTTTCGATTTTCAAAAGACAATCCGAAGTAGATTATTTTATCAATAAGAATGCTAAGGAATTTTTAAGAGAGCAATTTACTTTTTGGTTGAAATCTTATCTTATTGATGATGAAACTATTTTTGATGAAATGAGACTCAAACAAATGAAAGCTCTAAAATCTATTGCTTTCGATATTATTGATCTCGTTAGCCAATTTGAAGATGAACTCGTAAAGATTTGGAATAAACCCAAATTTGCACACTCTTCTAATTACGTGATTACATTAGATAAGATTGCCGAACTAAATTTTGATTTACTCAATAATATATTACAACATTCTAATATTGAGGAGCAAATTGAGGAATGGAAACTGCTTGGTATTGCTGATAATGATTTTAATATAAATAATAATTTTGATGATACTTTAGAAGGTAAATCGCTTAGTAAAAAATGGAAATTTCTGCCCATAGATACTAAATATTTCAAGGATTTAGAGCTTGATATACTTGCTTTATTTGATAATTTAGATGAGCAGTTAGATGGCTGGCTAATTCATTCCGAAAATTATCAAGCTCTCAATACTATTAAGGGTAAATTTAGAGGGAAAGTACAGACAACATATATAGATCCACCTTTTAACTTAGAAAGTTCAGACCAATTCGATTATAGAACAAATTATAAGGATTCTTCGTGGCTTACTTTATTAGAAAATAGATTACAAATTAATAAATATTTATTAAATGAAAAGGGCAGTTTCTTTGGTAGGTGCGAT
>JARKQC010000156.1 GCA_029974985.1 Bacteroidota bacterium
TATTTTTAAAAACAAAAAGTAGTTAACGGGCCGGGAGGGATTTGAACCCTCGATCTACGGATTAGGACATCCGATGCCATTTAATTTTAGTTTTAATAGTTTTTAAACGGTTTTATATTTAATTATTAATTTTTATAAGTTTTTTTCAACATACTTAATTTTTAATAATAATGGATATTTTTTTAATTATTATTTTTATTATAAATAAGTTTTTCTTTTTATTTTTTTCAGATATTTTATAATAGCTTGTTAGTGTATTTTTTTTAATTATATTGGGGGTGGTATTAAGTTTTTTAGGAATTTTAAGTCTTTCCGTAAGTTTTTATACGAGTAGAATGAATATAATATTATGATTTCAAAGGATATTAAGTTAAAGCAGATGTTTCTCAGAAAAGATCTGTCTAAAACAAGGAAACATCATTATATAAAAACATTAGATGAATTGTTTGAAATTACTGGTAAAAAACCAACTCAGCTTATAAATGAAGCTAAAGAAGATGAGCAACCATATTTAGTTAATGATATGCCAAGAATAAAAGATATTGATGATAGAAAAATAACCACCTATTTTTATAATTATTACCAATATTTACTTGATAGAAAGCTTTGTAATTCTACTATTGATGGTAAGCTTAAGACTTTAAGGGCTTTTTATCATGAACATAATATAAGTCTGCCTAAATCTATTGAAATTGATGTTCCAATTAATATTATTCGTGAAGGAGATATTCCCAACCTTGAAGATATACGATTAGCTGTTGATAATTCATCAATAAGAAACAAGGCAATAATATTACTTATGGCATCAACAGGAATAAGAAGTAGTGATATAAGAAATTTTAAGGTATCAGACTTTACAAGAGCAACAAAAGAATACCATAATAGTGATAATATAGGGGATTTACTAGATAGTAAATATAAAAAGGATATTGTTCCTTGTTGGGATTTTATTCCAAAGAAAACGCGTAAAACTAATAATATTTGTATAACTTTTAATACGCCTGAGGCAAGTGAAGCTATAATAAATTATCTTAAAACAAGGGATAATCTTAGAGAAGATGATTATTTATTCTTATCTCAGCATAAAAGACAAATAGGTTCTCATGGTATTATATGGTTGTTTACTGAGTTAAATGATAAATTTTTCCATAGAACCAAAGAAGGGAAAAGATTTTTCCATGCACATGCACTAAGAAAATTTTTCATATCAACAGTTAAACACTATACTAGCGATTATAAGAAATCTAAGATATTGTCTGGTCATGCTGTTACTAAAATTGAGGTAGCTTATGAAGAAATTAAAAAAAGTGTAATGAAAGAATTCTATTGTCAGCTAATACCATATTTAAGTATCCGTGATACAAAAGTTCACACAATAAAGTCAAAAGAGTATTTAGAATTAGAAAATGAATTAGAATATGAAAAATTAAAACATGATAAATTGAAAGATTTATTAAACCAACAAGGAATTAATCCTAATAAAATAGAGGATATATTAAACCGAGTTTAACTAATAATACTTAATTTAATATATTATATTTTATTTTCTTTTTATTTGTTTTGATGGCTTATTTTTATGAAAGAAGACTTATATATTAGAATTTAGAAACATTTACATTAATGTATTGAGGGGATTATTGTTTTTCTCAATTAAATAATTTGAAAATTAATTAAAGTAAAAAAATAGTAATATAATAGTTAGAAAGATTAGGTATTAACCTAACCTTCCTAATTGCCTTATTATATTACTTTATTTTTACTCATATATAAAATTACTGAGTATTTAGTATGAGTTCTGAAAGTAATAATTTTGATAAAATTAGAATTGAATTAGATAGGCTTAATAAGAAATATCTACATAAACATTCAGTTATTTTAAATACCTCTCCTCCTCGCGTAGGTAAAACGATTAACACCATTTTACAGCATATTAAAGATAATGTTTCGGTCATTGTTTTTGTTGATAACGAAAAACAATCCAAGGATCTCCATGATAAATTAGATAGTATAATTGAAGATAGTGATGTTAGTTTGTATTATTGGATAAATAAGAAAAATTCTTGTTTTATTATGCAATTAAGTGAAGAAGAAACAGAATTTAATGAATATATTAGTATTGCTAAGTCTGAAATTAATGAAGGAGTTAATTATTGTAAAAAGTGTAATTTTCACCGAGATTGTTATTGGAGGTGGCAAAAAAGAAATATTAATCAGTATGATGTTGTTTTAATGAATAAACATAATATCGGGACAGTACTAATTGATGATGATAAATTATTTTATAGAAATAATGAAAAAAGAAGTATTATTTATGATGAGGAGATTGATAAACCATATTTAACAGAATATAAGTATCTAAAACGTAAAGATATTCATTTATTAAATAAGATCTATACATTAACATTTGGGGACCCAAATGAGTTAGTATCTAATAATAATTATAATAATAATTTCATTGATAAAATTGATACTATTAAAGAATTAATGGATGTTAGGGTTAGTGATACGGAAATAGTTAATAGTGATTTTGATTTTTCAAATTATGAAGAACTTAATAAAAAAGCTTATTTAGAACTATTTTTCAATAAGATAAAAACCAATATTGAAATATATGATTATTTAGCTAAAATGCCTGCCCCTTTACCTAAAAAAGAAAATGGTAATTATGATTTTGATTTATTCCAACTTGAAAAATTATTCATTGATATTTTAATCGATAAAAGAAGTGAACATAATATTATTTTACTTGATGCCACACCATTACAAGTTATAGTTGATAGGATTAAAGATAAGGTTGATGATTTTAAGGAAATAGGAGTAAGTGCAGATTTCTTTAAAAAAAAGTCATTAATATTCCGGATAGAAAGAAAAGGAGATTATGTTAAAAATTCTAGAATGTCAATGAAAACCAGGATAAGGAAAAATATAACTCTTGAAACCATATCTGATAAAAATTTGGGTTTAGACAAAGACATTTCCTACATAACTGCCTTTAAAATTAATGAATTAATAACAAAATACGATGAAATAAATAATGAAAACACTAAATATGGTGTGGTAACCTATGGAAACATTAAATTTAAAAACAAATTAAACATAGATGTAGTTAAAATGCTTGAAGAAAAGGGTATTAGTAATATATTGTATTATGGTAATTATAGGGGGCGGTCTAATTTAAATGAATGTGAAGTAATTCATATTATTGGAACGGACCGTCATGACTCTTCAGCACTATACAATTTATACAGATACTTAGGTGGTGAAAAAACACTAAACAAACTTAAAAAATTATACAGTTTAGAAAAACATGAGTATGGTGATGTTTTATTTGATGAATTGGTTAGACATCAAAGAGACAGTGGTATGGAGCAAATTATTTTTCGTAACATGCCACATATGAAAAAAAGACTAGTAGTAATTGAAGGGCACTTACCTAGTCATTTGGAAGAATATTTTGAATACAGCTACCCATTAAAAATATATAACGAATTTCCCAAGTCTGGAACAATAGCCCCACCTTCAGAAAGAATTTTAAAAGAAATAATAAACAAATTCCTTGATAGTACTTATTATAATAAAAAAATTGATGAAGAATTTTATTGTTTATTTTCGGAATTGTCTTGCGAACCCCAAAAAAAATTAAACAGTAAACTTAAGAAATTAGACAAAGAAGAAGCCAGAAAAGAAATTATGACTTTAACAAGAAAATATTTGTCCCCCAAATATAAAAGAAAATATAAATGTGTGCCAGAAGGTGTTTTTAATTATTTAAATGAAAATTATACTAATTTGATGAAAAAAGGAAAAATAAATTCTTTAGGAAGATTTAAGAGTTTATACAACGAATTTATTGAAAATAATTAGTTTTAAACCAAATTTGATTTCATTTTTAGCAACATCTTAATATTATATATTTATATTATAATAGTTAATTTTTTGAAAACGTTTTTTAATATTTTTGAGTAAAAATTAATTTAAATTACTATATAACCCTAAATTTTTTTCAATAGGGTTATAAATTTTTTATATTAACTATAATATACTATTTTGGTGTTAATTTAATATATTTAGTAATTAATAATAAGGGGACTTAATATTTTTTTTTTGAGAAGAAGGTTTATGAATGTTATAATAAATTAATGTTCTATATTATTTAGTTTAAAGTTTAATTGCGTGTTAAAATTGAAAAAACCCTCAAATAGAAATTTTCAAAATTAAAAATAGCATGAACTATATAATATAATATTTATTATATAGTTATCATATTTTTTAATAATCTTTTTCGATAAATTCTTTTTATTTTTTAATTAAGAGTTTAATTATAGGTTTTAGTTCATGTTTCTTTTTAATGGTAATTTTTATTGAAAAATACCATGTTTTAATAAGTTATATTATTTTTTTCATAAGTTAAAAATTTATTTTTTTAAGAGGGTTTATAAATTATTATTTTTTTTTTTAGAAGAGTCGTAGTTTCTTTTAATTTATAAAAAATAAGAGTATAATAATTAAATATTTTTTCGAAAGAAAAAATATTTAATTATTAAAGTGTTTTTATAAATTAAAAGAAAGTGGGAGTGTTGTAAAAATAAATAATAATTAATAATAATTTTACTTTAGAATTTTTTAGGATTAATAGTTTTTATTTATTAATTTTTTTTTTAGTGTCTTAAAAAATTATTTCTTATTAAATAGTAGGTGTTTTTGATGATATATTTTTTTTTATTTTATTAATTATTTGTAGGAATTTTTCTTGAGAGATGGTTGCTTATATTGGTTTATTCTTGGTGATTGTTGCTTGTTATGGTTGTTAAAGTATTATGTTAGTTGAAAGTGTTTTATTTTGTTTTTATGAAGGTAACTTTATATACTAATTGAGGCATACTTTATAACGCCCTTAGAATAGGTTTTTTATACTTCGTTTTAGAAAACGCGTATTTATTATTGTTTTATGATTGATAATGTGTACTAATTTTCTAATTATATAAATTATAAGAAAAAACCTATTCTTTTTGGTGGAATTTTATGAAAAAAATAGACAATAGTACGAATATTATAAAAAAAGTAGGATATTTAGAAGATTATTGACTAAAAAATGTTATTTGATTAGCCAATAATGATTTCTTAAACTTGTATATTTAATATTTATATTTTTTTTATTGTAGTTTATAAATTGTTGTCTATTCAGGGAGGACTATACTATGAATATTAATAAAAATGAAGATATTTTAAAAAGTGATATGTATAATATTGTTGAAAGTAACATCAGTTTTAATAGTGATTTAGTAATTGATATTTCAAAAGAATTGTCATGGTATTTAAAACAAATTTTATATTCTAATAATAATGTTCAGTTTAGTAAACATTATAAATTTACATATATGGGTTTTTATTTAGATATTAATAAAATGGAAGAATTAATAAATGCTGGTAAAAATGAGGATTTTGAAGTAAAATTAGTTAGAGTATTATATAAAATGATTTATGAACAAAATAAGTATATTATGGATTGTTTTTTGGATTATGCTGAAGAAAATAATTTAATAACAACCACAGAAGAGAATAATGAGGAAACGAAGGAGTCCATTGCGAGTATGTCTACGCCTCAATTCGTTGCAGGTGAAGAGTTTAAAAGATTATTAGAAATTATTACTCCAAATGGATATAATGTTGGGGGGTATTATGATAGTCTTTTTTTAGATGATCTTAAATATTATACTATTAAAAATAGTTTTGATGAATGTGTGTCCCAAATTCTTAAAGATATGGGATTTATTATAGATCTTTTGGAAAGTATTGAATTGGATAATAGCCATGAACTTATGATGGAATAAGTAATAAAAAATAAATTAAATCTCTTTTTAAATTAATTTTTCTTTTTTTTTTTATTTAGTAAAGTGCCGAGATTGCATATTTGATAATTTTTTTTTAGTTAATTGTAGCTTTTTTTATATTAATATAATATAATTATTGAAAAGTTTTATAAATGATGTTTTCATAATATTTAGTATTAATTTGATTTCTAATTTTTTTTCATTGTTTAAAGTTATGGTGGATTATTATGAGAAAGAATTTTATGGTTGATAAAGCGTTGAGGGAATTTGAAGAAGAATTGCCTGATAATAGGGAAATAGTAACGCGAAAAGAGTTTAAGAAAAAATCATATAAAGGGTTACTTAAAGGATTAGGGATAATAGGATTATTTATAATATTTGGATTTTTAACATTTCCTTTATTAAGTTTTATTGGTCCTGTGTCTGGGGCAGTGATTGGTAGTTTAATTGCAAGAGGAACAATGCCGAATAAATATGAATATAAAATTGTAGAAAATGATGGTGTTACTCCAATACCGGATAGTATAATTGAAAATGAGAAAGTGTTGAGAAAACAAAAAGGAACTTTCAGATATATTTTAGAATATGTATTAGCAATATTATTTTCAATATTCTTTTTCTTGTTTTTATGGGTCATGACTCACGGAGTGTAAAAACATCAAATGTTTATATATTATTATAAATATTGTTTTTCAAAGTGTATGACTTATTCAAATTTTTAGAAAATAGGAATAAAATACTGCATTGAAACCTATAATTTATTATATTTTTTCAGATTCTCTTATACCATAAATTAGTTACACTTGAAATATTTGACAATAAAGCATTAAATAAAATATACTTTAAACCCTGTTTATTTTACTCTATTTCTATTAATATTATAGTTTATATATAAAATAACTAATGTAATGAATATTCATTGAAAAATAATATATTTTAATAGTTAAATTATTATAAAAACGTTTTTCGATAAATTGTAGCTATACTGCCTAAAAAACTTATTATATATTAATTTTTAAGCTATTTTTTAAGGAATAATTTTATTTTAATAAATTTTTATTTAATATATTTTTTTTAATTATTAATTTAAGTTATAATACCTTTATATTTTAATTATTTCTTTTGATTTGAATTATTAAACCTTTTATTAAGTTATTCAATCGATTATTTAACTTTTAAGAGTCATATATTATATTATAGTAACTTTATTAGAAAATAATATATGTTATGGTGCAAGTTGAATATTTATGTTCTGTTTTATCTATATTAAATGGGTAACATATGGCAAGTTGGCCCGTTTATAGCAGGTCATAAAATTGTTTAGAAGTAATATACTAGTTTTAGAGAGAGGTTATATTGAAAAAAATAATATTAATTATAGTTGGTTGTTATGTTGGGTTTTAAAATAAAATTATAAACTAATTTTTTTAAAATAAAGAATATAATAAATTCTATTCTAGTTTTTTTTAAGTCATAAGCTATTTGAAAATCGTATAGCTAAATCTTCAATATCTTTATTTCTTGCTAATTTTTCAACCCATTCTTTTGGAATATTATTAAAGCCATATAATAAACTTGCTAATGCTCCTGTAACAGATGCAGTTGTATCGGTATCTCCGCCTAAATTAACAGCTTTTAAAACAGCTTCTTTATAATTATTTGTGGTTAATAAGCACCAAATACTTGCTTCTAATGTATCTATTACATAACCACTAGTTTTTATCTCAGTTTCTGACAAATCTATTATATCTTCATTTAATAGGCATTTAAATTCGTCTATATATTCATTTCTTACAGGTGCAGGTGGAAAGTTTTCTTGCATATATTTATATGCTTCTTTTGAGGTTTTATTTTTAATTAATTGGATTAAAAACTCAATATAGTAAATACTAGCTAATTTAGAAATCATATGTCCATGTGTTATCATAACTACTCTTAAAATTTTATCAGTTCTAATATTTGTTGGTTTATCTTTCAGATGAAATATTAGGGGTGCTATTCTCATTATACTGCCGTTACCATTAGCTTTTATTGAATATTTTTCTTCTGTATATTCATTTCCTTGGGATAAGTCATATAATGAAATTTTGGTTAATTTTCCTATGCCAAAAGCTTCGCCAGTTGCACTCCAGTATCCTTTTTCAAACCATTTTAGCATTTTTTCTTTAATATCTTCAATATCATATCCATTTATTAAACTTTCAGCTAAACAGAATGATAAAGCTGAATCATCAGAATAAGTACCTAATGGTCTATTGTCTTCAATGTAATTAATAATAGGGTAATTTTTGAGGTATTTTCTGGTTTTATTTTCAACTGGAACTCCTAGAGCATCTCCAATAGCTAGTCCAAATAATAAAGATTTTATTTCATAATCATAATTCATGTTAAGTCACCATAGCAACTTCAATTTTTATTATATTGCTGTTTTCATCAATCTATTTATTATATTCTTTCTTATGATTAATAAGGTTTTAATTTTTACCTTTATTCTTGAAATATTTTATTTGAAAGCCTTTTTTCTTCTGTATTTAAATTATCTCCGTTTACATACTTAGCAAACATTTTAGCAGAATTTAACTCAAAATTAGTGTTATATTTTATTAGATTTGCTTTGATTATTTCGTCTTTGTATTTTGGGATGAATGGTCTGAAATATTTGGTAAATAGTTCTCTTATAATGTTGGTGTTTTCATTTGCATAAATCACACCTTTTTTCATTGGTTCTCATTTTCCGTATTTTTTAAAACGTTTAGCAATTAAAGGAGGATTTTTAGATTTAAATTTTTTGTGGGTAAATTTTTTTCCTCGAAAGACATAGTTTAAAACCTTTGAAATCATGTTTAACTTAATATATTATTTTATTTTTGAAAAAAATAGTTTTATTTGAATGAATTTTTTAATATGTTTCCTTAATTTGATTTGAAATATTATATATGAATCTAATACCAACCTTCTTCTTCAATACCTAATGCATAATAATTAATTGAAGTTTTTAATTCGATTATATATTCAGAGGATACATTTAAATTGAGATATTGGCCATTTGTTAATGTTATATGTAATTTAGGTCCTCTAAATGGGGGATCCTCTATAGAACTTATAACATTCTCGTGTGGTATTCTCAAATCATTTTCGTTTTCAGGTGAAATCACAATCCCCATAGGGACAACACGTATTATTGCTTTTTTTTCTACTTCATGAAATCCCTTTTCTTTTCCACTCATCATTGCATATCCAGTTAGTCCAAGCCCTAAAGTTCCAATACCTCTCATAAAATCTGAATGTTTTTGTTTTTCTCCTTCAACCATTATGAGAATAGAACAAGGTATTCCATTTCTTATTTCATTAATTTTTCTTTCAGCTGCTTTCTCTGGAGTTTCTTTGTTAAATAATCCCATATTCTTTACCTTAAATTTAGAAATTGTTTTTCCATGTTATTTTATTTTTCTGAAAAATATTTTAAGTAGGGGTCATAGTTTTAATAATTGTTTCAGTAGTGTTGAGAATAAATTCTTTACTAGCTTTTTCTTCATCTGCAAAGCAGTTTATATAAAATATTTTGCCATTTTTTTCAAAGTATACACTTATTCGGGCATCATTTATTCCATCATCATCTTTCCAACCAATAAAACTATATTTATAAGTAATTCCATCAATAGTTTCACTTTTATAGTCGTTAGTGTTAGTATATGTGTCTATGTTTTGAATATTTTGATCAATTCCTACTTTGAATTCGTAAATGTCATTTTTAAGAAATCCACTGGTTCCTGCCATTGAAATGGCCCATTTTAAATCAGATGGTGTTTTAAATTCAAAACCTTCAATTTCGTGTGTAAGTAATCCATCAGATGATTTACTAGTTGAATTATTATTAAAACTTCCTAATACAGTAATTAAACCTATAATAATTACTAATGTAATTATTATTCCAATGATAATTTTTATTTTCTTTTCCATATTTTCGCCTATGAATTTCCAATCATCCAGTTATGAGTTTCAATAGGATTTAGTTTTCCATCACCATCTAAATCATACTTTTTTATAACTTCTTTTGCCTTATTTTCGAAATAAGTATTATTGTTTTCAAATTCGCTTTCCATATCTGTTATAGTTGGTGTAATGCTTCCCATATGTTGTGCTGTAATTTCGTCAAGTTCTAAATACATGTTTTGGTTTAAATCATATTTTTCAAAATTTGTCTGAACTCTTTCATCTAAACCATAAAAAGGACTAGTTACAACACTCACAACAACCACAACACCAACAACAGCAACAATAGCTATTACAATACTAATTATAATTTTCTTATTTTTTTCCATAAAATTTACCTCATATAAACTTTTTTGTAAACTTTTTTGTAAAATATAAATATAAATTATTTAAATTCTGATATATAAATGTTTATTAAATGTTATGCAAATGAATTTCAAAGGTATATTATTTGAAATAAAAAAATTTAGGTATGGAAATAAAAAGATATGCTGATGAAATAGCATTTATAAAAGGTTCAAAATATAGGGAAATTATCATGTATGAAATTGGTAATAATTTTAAAATGCCTAAAGAAATTTCAAAATCAAAAAATATCCATCTAAGTGAAGTATCAAGAGCCTTAAAGGGATTGAAAGAAAAAGAAATAGTAGAAGTTATTAATCCTAATGCTAAAAAATCAAGAATTTATCAATTAACACCAAAAGGTAAAGAATTATTGAAAATATTAAATTTTAAATAAAATTATATCATTAATACTATTCCTATATGTATAATTACTAAATTAATTCTTATAATTCTCCTAAGTTATCTATAT
>JARKQC010000194.1 GCA_029974985.1 Bacteroidota bacterium
TTGTAAACCAATAATCTGTTTTGATAAAAAGTCCCAAGAAAAAATTAGTATCTATGAATATCAACTCTTTTTATCCCCTTTTTTGTATAAATCTTCCACTAACTTAACGGCATTTGTTTTTTCTTTTAAGGATACCATCCCAATTACATCATCATCAGTGACTTTTTTTCTGAAACTCAGTTCTACTTTTCCCTTATCATTTATCGTCCATTCAATTATATGATTCTTAGTAAATCCCAGTGTTTCCCTTATTTTTTTAGGAACTACGGTTTGAAATTTGTCGTAAATATTAGTTTCAACTTTAATCATGGTAACCACTGGAGAACAATTATATATTTCTTACTATTTATAATTTCTTACAATCCATCTCTACCTTACACTTGGTAAATGAAAGATAGTATGGTGAAGATTAATTTTAAATGAAAAACCATTAATACTAAATATAATATAATTAATATTATAAGCTAGTGAATTACTTGAAGATAAGTAAGTTAATTAAAAACAGGCAATTTTGTCCAGAATAATTATAAAATAAGTTAGAAATATAAGTATATATGGAGAATAAAATGGATGTAATTTCTGAAGTTTCCAAGATTATCAATATTCCCAAAGAGGATTTAATAGCTAAGGGCATGCTAGCTTTTGTAGAAAAAGAGATCCGGCTTTCAGAATTGGATATAGCCGATATCAGAGATAGGTATAATGTAACCACTAAGGATGAGCTTTATGAAAAAATTAAGTCTAAAAATGTAGAGAGCCATCCTGCATGGGAGGATTATATCACCTGGAAAAATAAAGAACAGTATATTTTTGACCTCAAAGAGAAATTGAAAATAATCCGGTGAATTTTTTGCAACAGCTATACCTTAAACTCAGTTCTATAGCTTTAGAAGAATTTAAGGGTATTACTATCTCAACCAGACTTATCGGTGGTAAAGCGACTTCACCTAATAAATTAAGGATTAACTTTTATGATGAAAGCTTTCTAGATGTATGGTTATCAAAAGATGGAGATTACTCATATCACTGGGAGCATAGAGCTCAAAGAGGTTTATTACATCGATGGGATAACGCACCTGATCATAGTGAGCTAAGTACATTTCCAGAACACTTTCATGATGGTTCAAACAAAGTCATTAAAGAAAGCAGTCTAAATCCTGATCCAGAAAAAGCCCTTAGATATGTGCTTAATTTTATTCGACATGAACTAAAAAAATTATGATTAATTTTTCAAACGATTTTGTTTTTTTAATAACGTGGGCAACATTATATGAGATACAGTCCATTGTGGAGTAAAATAGAAATTATTATTATATATGATAAATATCCACACTAATCGGGGTAAAATCCCTGCATTCTTTAATACCTTCCGCTAGGAAAAGAAAGTCAAATGAACTAACAGAAGTATGGGTGTAGAATCGTTGAAAAAGTTACAAGATGATCTTTGGTAAATACCATCATAATTGGTAAAATGGATGAAGAACTAAAAA
>JARKQC010000201.1 GCA_029974985.1 Bacteroidota bacterium
TCTTAGCAGCTTGTCTAAGATCACTTATTCTTCCATTAGTACATGAACCTAAGAAAACTTGATCAATCTCTTTGTCAACTTCACTAACTGGTTTAACATTATCAACATTATGAGGACAAGCTATTTGAGGTTCAAGATTACTTACATCAATATCAATAATTTCAAGAGATGGAGCATCTAAATCAGTTTTAAAAACTTCAAATGGTTTATTAGACCTAGTTTTAACGTAATTTAAAGTTTTATCATCTGGTTCTACAAGACCAGTTTTACCACCCATTTCAATAGCCATATTACAAAGAACCATTCTATCAGAAACACTCATGTTAGATACAGTTTCTCCTGCAAATTCACATGCTTTATAGGTTGCACCATCAGCTCCAACTTTACCTATGATATTTAAAACCACATCCTTCGCATAAACATTTTCATTTAAAACACCTTCAATATTAAATCTAATAGTTTCTGGAACCTTAAACCATAACTGACCAGTTGAAAACACCATAGCCATATCAGTAGACCCAATTCCACTTGCAAAAGCACCTAATGCACCATGAGTACAAGTATGAGAATCGGTTCCAACTATTACTTCTCCTGGAACAACATGACCTAATTCAGGTAATATTTGATGGCAAACTCCTTCATTAACATCATAAAAGCTTTCTATTCCTTGTTCTTTCACAAACTCTCTCATAATAATATGATTATTAGCTGCATCTAATGAATCAGCAGGTACTTGATGATCAAAAGGAATAACAATTTTACTAGGATCCCAAACTTTTTCAGTTCCTATTTTTCTAAACGATTCAACCGAAAGAGGTCCAGTTAAATCATGAGTCATAGCTACATCAATATTAGCCATAACTATCTCACCAGCTTCAGATGAAGATTTATTCGACGCTTTAGCTAATATTTTCTCAGACATCGTCATTGACATGATTTCCATTCTCCACAACATATATTAATTTAATTTTTTATAAAATAACTTTTTATAGAATAGTTTTTTTTTAAATAATGAGTCTTGGCTAAAAGTCTAAATCATTGAACCAAAACTATCTCAGAATCCTTTGTTTAGGAATCTAAGAAAATTTTTTTCTTGAAAAATGACTTTTGGCCAAGACTCATAATTTTTTATATTTTTATAATGTATAACTAATTTATATATTATATAATAATATAATTGAAATTAAATAATATTATAATTTAAAGTTTATTATAATTTGAAGTTAATATAATATATTTATAAAATAATTATATTGATAAAACAATATAATTTTATTTACTTATATTATATTAATGCTTAATATTTATATTTAAACAATTGTGATAATTTTTATTATTTTTCAGGAGGGGTTTGAATTATATTAAAAAATCTGATTTATAATACTTTTAATCTTTACAAAAATAATTTTATTAGTATAGATTCTCCAAAAATTTTGAATAATACTATTAAATTTAGTTTAAAAACAAGTAAAAATTTAAATGATTTTTTCATGCAAAAAACATCATTTATAGAATATTTAAACATTAATAAAAACTTAAATGAAGTTCCAGAAGGTATATTACTAATACCTATATTATGTAATGTTTTACCAGTATCTTGGATGCTTGACTCAACAATTGTCATAAATGAAATAGATAAGACTTTTTATGAAAGTATTATCAGAATGAAAAATAGTTATTCCAATTTATATCCTAAATGCAATTTTAAAGGGAAATTATTAGTTAAAAAAATCGTTGATTATGAAATTGATCATAATGAAAAATATTTATCATTTTTTAGCTTAGGTGTTGATTCTACAAGCACTATATTCAATAATATAGATAAAAATCCATTATTAGTTAATATTAGAGGATCTGATATCCCATTAGAAGAAGAAAGGGGATGGAATTTTATCAGTGAAAAACTAACAGATTTCTCAGAAGAATTTGGATTAGAAAAATTATTTATCAAATCTGACTTTAGAAAACTACTTAATACAGGAAACCTTTCAGATAAATTTCAAAAAAAGCTAGATGATGGTTGGTGGCATGGAATACAACATGGAATGGGTATTATTAGTCATGCTATCCCATATGCATATTTATATCAAATTAGTAATATTTTAATTGCTAGCACTTACTCTAGAACAGAATCAATATCTTATGGGGGTAATGAAATTCCATGTGCTTCCTGCCCAAGTGTTGATAATGAATTTAAATTTGCAAAGAATGGAAAAGTTTATCATGACGGCATATACAATTCTAGACAAGATAAAATTAGGATTATAATCAATTTTTTGGAAAATAATAATAAAAATGATTATCTACATGTTTGTTGGGAAAAAACTAATGGGGAAAACTGTAATCTATGTGAAAAATGTTCTAGAACAATAATGGGGATAATAGCTGAAAAAAAAGATCCAAATCACTATGGATTTAAAGTTAATGATAATACATTTGAAAATATAAGAGAAAACATCAATGAATTTTCAAAAAATAAAATAACAAATATTTTATGGATGAGTATTCAAGAAAAATTTTTGGAAGATAAAGAATATTGGGATAATAATGAAAATATAAAATGGTTTTTAGAAATAAACTTGAAATTAGAGATCTAAATTTTTTTAAATATTTTTTAAATATTTTATAGTTAATTACCTAAGTTTATCAACTAATTATTTTGTTGTTTAATATTTTTTTTATCCAGTTTTTTGCAAATGATTTTGATTTTGAAAGTTTTTCAAATTCTTTTTTTATTAATTTTCTTAATTTATCTTTATTTTCAATAAATAGGGGAGATATTTTCTTTTTTATGGATTTCCACATAAATTCAATTGGATTCAGATCAGGAGAATATGGAGGCAAAAATACTAAATGTATTTTGAGTTTTAAAGCTTCGTTTATTGTGAAAAATGAACGATGCGAACTAAAATTGTCTAAAATAAGAATAATTTCTTTTATAGGATTATTTTTTCTTATTTTTTTGAAAAAATCAACTATGCATTCTTTTGTTGATTTTTCTTTAAAATCTACTACACTATTTCCGTTTATTGAGTAAAATCCAAATGTATTGGCTTTAAATTTCGTTGAATTCTTAATTATTGTGTTTTTTTCTAAATACCATAGTCTTTGAGTGTTACAGTTAGATTGAGGTGAAAATTCATCTAAAAAACCAAGTATAAATGAATTATCGTTTAAATTACTTATAGTTTGATTTAAATTTTTTTTAACTGTTTTTCAGCATTTTCAGGTCTTCTAAATTCTTTCACATAAGGTTTTCCATATTTGAAGCCTAATTCTCTTAAAATAAATATTACATGTTTGTATGAATATTCTACTTGAAATTCATCCCATATTAGCTCCCTAACCTCTTTAGTAGTTTTAATATCTTTTTTAAGAATTAATTCTTTCAATTTTTTCTTTTCTTCTTTTGATATTTTTGAGGGCCTTCCTATACCGTAATCTGGTTTTAAACCATCATATCCTTTTTTATTCCATCTTTTAAGCCATGTATATCCAGTTACTTTATCTATTCCAGCTTTTTCACTAGCTTTTGGAACAGAAATTCCATGATAAAGATCATTGATAAAATGCAAACGGTTTAAAACTCTAACATCTAATTCTAATTTATTCATCTGTTTTTTTAACTTTTCAAAAGTTAAATGCCTTTTAACTTCCATGGATGGTTTTCTAGCCATAAAAATATATTAGTAATTCATTAGTTAAAAATCTTTTGTGAATAACTATAATAATATTTTTATAATATTTTTTTATTAAAAAATACTAGAATACCAAATTTAAGTTAAATTTTAAAAAATTATAAAACTATATAAAATAACAAATAGATATGTATTCTTTTAGGTGGAGAATCATATAATATTAAATATAATAATATTAATGGAATGGATGTAATATATGAAATAATTTCATTTTTTAGATAATAAAAATGAGATAAGTATTGATTCATAAAATTTGATTAGACTAAACTCAAGGAGATTTTAACATTAAATTTGGGCTACTTAAATATAATTATACAAGAAATTTAGGAGATCAAATTCAAAGTATTGCAGCTAACAAGTTTCTACCTAAAGTAGATTACTTTATTGATCGTGCTGAATTAGGTAATTTTTCTTCAGATGAAAAGGTTAAAACAATATTGAATGCATGGTATTTTCATCAAGGGGAAACATGGCCACCATCTGATTCTATAGAACCGTTACTAACTTCAATTCATATTAATCTGAATGATGAAAGTGTTGTAAAATCTTTTATTTCAGATGAAAGTATAGAATATATGAAAAATAATTGCCCAGTTGGTGCAAGGGATATATCAACATTAAATTTTTTGAAAGAAAATGGTGTTCCTTCTTATTTTTCAGGGTGTTTAACACTAACACTTGATAAAAATCCAAATATTAAAAAACAAGATTATATAGTCACGGTTGATGTTCCAGAAGATCTTTTAAACTTTTTAAAAACAAAAACAAATAAAAAAATATACAATATTACACAAATGACACTTTTAGATATGAATAAACCCAATGAACCACGTTTATCATCATATAATTCATATGAGAAATTTGTTTTAGCAAATGGTTTATTGGATTTATATCAAGGAGCAAACTGTGCTATAACAAATAGACTTCATGTAGCTTTACCTTGTTTACCTTTCAACACTCCTATTTTATTAATAAATAATTATACTTATGATATTGATAGATTTTCTGGGTTAAAAGATTTAATGATAAATTTAACATTAGATGAATATATTTCAGATTATAATCTTTTTGATATAAATGATCCTCCTGAGAATAAAAAAGACTATTTAAAATTAAAAAATGAATTAATAGATAATTGTAAAAAATTTACAGGATATGTTAATAATGAAAGAACAAAATTTTGCCCAGAAGATAGTAATTTTTATATTTCATTAATATCAAATAATTCAAGAGAATTTGATAAATATAATACTAAAAATAATTTGTTATTAAAAGATAAATTAAATGAAATTACAGAGAAGGATCATATAATTAATAAGAAAAATCAGATAATTAATGAAAATAATTTGTTATTAAAAGATAAATTAAATGAAATTACAGAGAAGGATCATATAATTAATAAGAAAAATCATTTAATAAAAAAACAAAATAAAAAAATTAAGGAAATGGAATTATCTAAATCTTGGAGAATTACTAAACCTTTAAGAAATGTAAAAAATCTTTTTAAATAATTTAATAACTAATATAATAGTGAACAAAAATGACAGTCAAAGTATCCGTTATTATTCCAGTATATAATGCTGAAGAATTTCTTGAAAAAAGTTTAAATAGTGTTTTAAATCAATCTTTCAAAGATATAGAGATTATTTGTATAAATGATGGATCAACAGACAATTCTTTGAATATATTAGAAGAATATTCTAAAAAATATAATCTAATAATTATGAATCAAAAAAATTCTGGATCAGGAATTGCTAGAAATGAGGGGATTAAAGTTTCTAAAGGAAAATATATTTCTTTCCTTGACTCTGATGATTTTTATATAGATAAAAATTCATTATTTGAAATGTTCACATTAGCAGAAAAGTTAGATTCAGACATGTTAAGTGCGAATTTAAAGACTGTTAAAAAAGGGAAGCTTGTTGAATCATTATATTGTATAAATAGAGAAGAAAAATGTACAATACTTCCTGAAGAATATGGAATCCCTTGGTATTTTTATAAAAGTATTTTTAAAAGGGAATTTTTATTAGAAAATGATATTTGGTTTCCAAATTATTTGAGAGGTCAGGATCCAGTTTTTCTTGCAGAAATTTTTACTAAAATAGATCACATTGATTATATTCCAATAGATTTTTATGCTTATAGATATATTTTAAATACAAAAACTAAATATAATACTAAACAAAAGAAGATTGATTATATTTCTCATTTTATTGATGTTTTTAGGATATTAAATAATCCTAAATTCTATAAAATTTATTCTGAATATGAATATCATCTAAAAAAGTTTTTAAAACGTGAAATTACTGATGAAGAAAAGGATTATATATTGGAAGCATGCGAAAATGATATTTTTATTTTTAAAATGTTTGAAAATAATTTAGATTTAATTAATAAAGAAAATGAAATTAAAAGACTAAATAAACATATTTCAAAAAGAAATCGTGAAATTAAAAAACTTAAAAAAATTAATAAAGATCTAAAAAGTAGAAAAATAGATAAGTTAGTTAATGTAGTGAAATCAAGAATTAGAAAATAAAATTATTTTTATCACTTTTAAAATATAATTAATACTTCAAACTGTCATACTACTTTTTTGTATTTTAAATAATCATTAAATGAGTTTTCATTCATATATTCAAAATAAGGTTCATAATAATTATCTTTAAACTTTTGTAAGAATTTACATTTTTTAAATTCTACAACAAACAACCCAAAAAATTCTTTTTGTTCTTTTTCATCGAATTCTTTTAGTTTCAATGCTTCTTGGAATATATAATCATATCTCCACATACATCTTTTAAAAGATTTTAGATAATCGTCTATTTCAGAGTATTCAACAGAATTAAAAAAATCTAAACAAATTTTATTAGCTTCTAAAACGGATTTAACTCTTTTCAAGCTCATAATAGTCATTTGATTTTTAACTTCTTGTCTATAATGATAATATGTTCCAATTATAGGGACAGTTTTTTTTGAATAATATGTAGTTCTTGCAGTAAAAGGAACATCGTAAACAATTATATTATCGTAGTAATAGATATTATTTTCAATTAAGTATTTTTTACGATATATAGCATTCCAATTCACTACTGAATGGTCATTAATCCCTAAATATTTTTTTGCTTTGTATTTTTTATTTATTAACTTGTTTAATTTGGCTGGCACTTCTTTATTAGGATAACTATATTTATATAAAGTACGTGCAATATCTGCACCTTTTGATTTTGCTTCATTATATAATGTTTCAAAGAAATTCAAGTCAACCCAGTCATCAGCATCAACAAATCCAATATACTCTCCTTTTGCTTTTTTAAAACCATTATTTATAGCAGTAGGTGCTCCTTGATTTTTTTGATCTATAAATGTTATTCTTTTATCCTTTTCTGAGTATTTTTCAAGTATTTTTAAAGAATTGTCTGTTGATCCATCATTTATACAAATAAGTTCTATGTCTTTTAAAGTTTGCTTTATTACACTTTCAATACTTTTTTTTAAATATTTCTCTGCATTATACACAGGCATAATAATAGATACCTTTGGATATTTTTTGTTTAATTTTTCTATTATTTGAGGATAATAATCTATAAGATTTTTTATTTGATTATCATTGCCACTTTTCTTGTTTTCTTTATATAATGTTTCTTCTTCCAAAAGATTCAGTTCTCTTTTAGGATTAACATAAGTAATTTTATTATATCTATTTTCAGCTATTTTAATTTTCACATTATTTAAAATAGCCATTACCCAAAACCAGAGGTCATCACCATTAGGAGCAAGATTCATAAAAATATCTTCACATAAAACATCTTTGTAGAATATTTTCGGAGGATATATTACTCCGCCTCCAAGTGTTGGAAAGTTTAGGAAAGATGGTTTATTATTTTGAATCAATTTAATCCAGCTTAGATAAGGCTTAATTTTCCCATTATCAAAATTAACCAAATGAGCTCTATGACAAATAATATATTCTTTATTTTCTAAATATTCATTATAAAGATTTTTTAACCAGTCTTTTTGATAATAAATATCATCATCTGCTGTTACAATTATGTCATTCGGATATTCTTTTAAGGCAGGAATAAGTTTCTTATAGCTTTTTAAGTTTTTGCACCATTTTATTGTTAAACCATGATTTTTTAATTCAAATACTTTTTTAGGAAGGTCTTTTTCCAAATTTGGAAATTCTTCGATAGATAACCATAATATAACTTCATCAGGTAGGCATGTTTGTGTTAATAAAGAATATATTGCATAATGAACATCATACATTCTATCTGGATATGATGTTAAAGAAATTATCAGTTTCTGTTCTCTTTTTTCTTTTTTAATTCCATATCCTTTAAAATTTTCAATTTCACTTGCAACTTTTTCTTTGTTTATTTGTTTAATTTTGTATATATGCTCATATTTTTTCAATTTTTTTTTCAATTTTTTTATTTCTTTTTTTTGAGATTTAAGTTTAAAATTTAATTTTTCCAATGATAAATTTTCTTCTTCTTTATTTTTACATCTGTTTTCGTTTTTCCCGTATAATACATAATGAATCAATGGGTTTTCACCTGATTTTTTGACATCAGGATATTTTTTTAAATAATAATTTCCATCAAAGGAACTACTAGGAATTTTTTTCTCTTTATATCCATGATAAATATAATGATCTAAAGGATTAATAGTAGACTTAACAGTAGGATATTTATTTAAATAATATTTTTCATCAAAAAGCCTAAATTTCCTTATTCTGTTTTTAGCTTTTATTATTCTATAGATTTTGATTGGATTCCCTTTTTCTTTTTTGATAACATACAGTAACATATTAACCAACATATTATTCTAAGATTTTAATTAAATATATATTTATATAAAAGATTTTAATACTTTTTAAAGCTATTTTATTTTTAATTTTATATTGTTTTATAATAGAATGAGTTATGAAACAAATTAAATTCCAATTTTGAGTTCCTTTTTAAAAAAATGGAGGGTTAATATAATTTGATAGTTATTATAAATTTCCATAATTTATAATTTTTAAATCTTTTGAATTATTATTTTTAACAATATTTTTAGTATCAAATACAATAGGGTTTCTCATTTTTTCTTTCATCAGATCATAATCTAGATTCTTAAATTCTTCATGGTCAGATAGCACAATACAGATACTAGCATTTTCAATACATTCTTCAAAACTACAATAATTTTCATCATTAATATGAGGATCATGTATACCTATTTCAAAATCTTCTTTTTTAAATAGTTCTATACAGGTAAGAGCAGGACTTTCCCTTGTATCTCCAGTATTTCCTTTATATGAAACTCCTAAAATAGCTATCTTTGGATTTTTAATTTGTTTAATATTAGTATTTGTAGTTGAATTATCTTTTAAAATCTCTTTTGTTTTATCAACCACGAATCTTGGCATACTATTGTTAGTATTTCTAGCTAATTTAATCATTTTAGCTTCATCAGGAGCTAATGAATAAATAAAATAAGGATCTATTGCTAAACAATGCCCACCAACTCCTGGCCCTGGACTGTGTATATTAACTCTCGGGTGTTTATTAGCTAATTCAATAACATCAAGAGTATTTACTCCTATTTTTGAACATATTTTTGTTAATTCATTTGCTAAAGCTATATTAACATCTCTAAATGTATTTTCCATACATTTTGACATTTCAGCTGTTTTGGCCTCTGTTTTCATTATTTTTCCCTTTACAAAAGTTTCATAAACTTCAGCTGCTTTATTAGAGCATTGAAGTGTTATTCCTCCAACTATCCTATCATTATTTATGAGTTCTTCTATTATTTTTCCAGGAAGAACTCTTTCAGGGCAATGTGCAAGGTATAAATCTTTTCCGATTTCAAATCCCGCTTTTTCAAAAATAGGTTTTATAATTTTGTTGGTTGACATTGGAGCTATTGTTGATTCTATAATGACGGTATTTCCTTTTCCTAAGCAAGGAATTATAGATTCACATGCAGATATAACATAACTTAAATCACAAGAGAGATCTTCTATATTGTTTGGTGTTGGGACTGTGATTATAAATACATCACTTTTCTGTGGATTTAATGATGCAGAATATCTTTTATTATTTATAGCTAGTTCTAATTTTTCTTTGAGTCCTGGTTCTTCTATGTGAAGCTCACAACTATTCAAACTACTAATAATATTAGGGTTTATATCTACTCCTACTACTTCACAACCATTATCTGCAAATAAAACTGCTGTTGGAAGACCAATATACCCTTGACCAATTATACAAACTTTCATTATAATCACTAGCTATTCAAATTTATAGATTTAGATTTATAGA
>JARKQC010000199.1 GCA_029974985.1 Bacteroidota bacterium
TCGTGTTTTGAAATCAGTAGTAGTGTCAGTGTAGAATAACTGATCATTCTTGTAAAAATTCAATCTAGCTATCATATTATACCTTTTCTATTCACAATTCAGATTTTTAGTCGTAAGTTGCAAGTGTAATAAAAAATTAAATAAAAATTATTAAAATATTAATAATAAATAATAATAATAATAATAATAATCTCTAGACTAAGGTTAAACTCCAAAGTTAAACTTTTAAAAAAGTATACTGTGAGAAAAGTTAAACTTTAAAGTTTAAAGTTTAACTAAGCCTACAAGTCCTTCGCAGAAAAGTTAAACTTCTAAGTTCAACTTTTAACATAATCTATAACCTCTTTACACAACACTTTAACATCCATATTAACTTGCTCTGCCTTATCAACAAGAAAATCCAATTTATTATCCACATAATCCTCAACAGACAAACGACAAAGAGTGTTATTAGCATTATATTGTTCACGGCCATACTGCTTAGCAACTTTAATGTAATCTTCTTGAATATAATCTAATAAATCTTCTAATTCTTTAGAATACTCATGAATGCCTAATTCTTGATTAATTTCATCGATCTCTTTCTCAATAGTAATCTGATCAAGTTTAAGATCCCTTAATTCTTCTTCTAAAAAATGTTTTTTAACCTCTAAAATTTTTTTAGGATCATTCATGTGTTTGTTAAAATATTCTACAGCGTGTCTAACCACATAAGGCGAATCTTCTAAAAGTTTTTTATCCCTTGGTTTAACTTTCCCCCCAATTGGAGCAGAATAACCTCCTTTCAACCCAACTCCTCCTTTAAAAATTTAATAAGAGATGCAGGGTTAGCATCAGCTTTTCCATGAAGATCATGATATTTATGATGACACCAACGACATAAAACAACACCATTATTCACATCTAGTCTATAATCTGGATGATTTTTATAACTAAATATATGATGTACATGAGATGCTCTAGTTTCTCCACAAATGATACAAGTAGAATCATTTTGACTTAAAACATCATTCATCCATCTATTATATTCTGCTGAATTTCTACAAGTTTCATCTTTTAAATCATCAATTTCCTCTACAAACTCAAATAAATCTTTCTTATTGTTCTCAACATAATTTCCTTTAATATAAGCTTGAAAATTTTTGTTATTTTGATTGGTTGTTTTCAAAACACCATTTATTTTGACAAAATCATTTATATTATAATTATCATAACTTACTAAATCATCTTCAAGAACAATTCTAAGTTCTCTGCTTGTTTCAAAAGTTTTTATCACAATTTCTTGAGAATCAATGAAAGAAGATTCTTCTTCTACTAATCGAAAAGACCTCCCTCCACATTCAGTGCATAAAGAAGGTTCAATTATTGAATCACTACTAAATTGTTTAATTTCATGAGGCCTCATACACCTTCTACATTCAAATAGAGCATTATCTAATCTAGGAAAAGGATCTATTCTTCTTTTAATTATTCCCTCAGTAGAAACAAAAGATCCTACTAATGTTGAATCTAAATTTTCAAGACTAATAGTTCTAATAATATTTTTTATTCTTATATTCAAATCAGCATCCAATTCAGGATTAATATTTTTTATTGCTTTAGAAAATGCAACAAAACAATCTTCCGGTTTTAAAATAAATAATGATGCTAACTCAGAATCAAATTGATTAATTTTATTAAAATCAATTAATAAAGATCTCTTAGTAGGATATTCTTTCAATACTTTACTTGTTTCATTTTTATAAACTGTTAAAAGAAATTCCTCAAATTTTCCAATACTTGATTTA
>JARKQC010000258.1 GCA_029974985.1 Bacteroidota bacterium
CCAACCAGATACCAGCCGGACTAACCGGAGTAACCGTAACACCATCCGCCGGAACATCTTATTCCAACGGAATATGGACCATACCCACACTCGCAAACGGAGCAACCGCCACACTAACCATAACCGGAACAACCACCACCAACATCACCAACAACACAGCTACCCTAATCACAGTAGACCAAGACAACTGGAACCTAACCAACGACTCACAAACCACATACACCTACTGTCCATAGTTATTAAAAAGAACAGAAAGTAGTAGATATATAAAAGAGCAATCTTTTATATATTATTATTTTTAAATAAAATTATCATATGGTGATTATTTATGGCAAGAAATGAATCTAAATACGAAAAACCTGTTTTAAAAGTTATAGGCCGTGTCGAAGAGATTACACAACGTGCACAAAAGGGTCAGATGAGTGATTTCCGAACGGGTGGAAGGAAATCACTTTAACCGATTAGGTGAAAAACAACAATAGAAATCTAAAATGTTATATAAAGCATATGGACTATCCATACATTCTGATCTACCTTTACCTGAACTTGAACTAAGTGATAAAGGGGGAGATATTTCTATAATATTTCAGGATATTGAATTATCCTCCCATTTACTTAATGAGTATGATTACAATCATTTTAATGTAATAAATACCAGTAAAGGACTATATATCATTTATGAAGACAGAACTATTTGTAGAATTAGTTCAGGTGAAGAGATCGTTATTGATCCAGATAATGGATTAGAGGAAAGTTTCTTAAGAGTTCTAATTCTTGGTCCTGCTTTAACATTTTTATTGCATCAACGGGGAAATTTAGTTCTTCATGGCAGTGCAATTAATGTGAATGGGGGTGCAGTAGCTTTTTTGGGTGATAACGGTGTTGGTAAATCGACAATTTTATATACCCTCCTGAAACGAAGTTATTCCCCTATAACAGACGATGTTTTATCTGTGAGTTTGAATGGAAAATGCCCGTTAGTGAGTCCCAGTTTTTCCAAAGTTAAGCTTTGGCCAGATATTCTGGATTTTATGAATGAAGATCTTAACATTCATCCTAAAACATATGCAGATTCTGAAAAATACTCATATACTGCTAAAAATTTCTCTGAAAAGAGGCTTCCATTAAAAAAGATTTATCTTCTTGAAAAAGATGAAAAATGTTATTTAGATGAGATAAATAAAGATGAATCTCTTATAAAATTAATTGAAAGTTCCTATTGTTATAGAATTTTCAATTCAAGTGAGATAACAGATAATATGAGGGCATGCACCAAGATCGTGGAAGATGTAGAAATAAAAGTTTTAAAAGTTAGACATTCCCTAGAAAACCTCGAAGAACTGGTCAGAATTATAGAAAAGGACAACATTTGATTATTATTAATTTTTGTTTTTTATCCATATACTCAAAACAGCCGTTAACCATAATGGAAGTGGATTTACGCAGGCAGTATTTTCTTTATATTGTTTATAAACTTCTTTTAAATAATCGGTTTCTACAAAATCGTTTATATTTTCAACATCTTTATAAATAACGTTTTCTAACTCTTTTTCATCATACAACAGCATATTCCTTCTAAAATTCATCCCTAAACCTGCCTTCGTGGTACGCCACTGTATCTCAGGGGGCAAAATACCCCCCATAGCCCTTCTCATTACAACTCTATCCCACATCTGACTATATTTTTGTTCTTTAGGGAGGGATAAACAAAATTCAACCAATCTAACATCAAAAAATGGATATACATGTTCAAAAGAATAGTTAGCACTAATTACATCGAAGATTTCCATGGCATGCTGAAGTATTCCAGAATTAAGCGCTAAATGGTGTCGTAATTTATTGGTGTTAGCTTTTACCAGCGAATCCTTATATAACTGTTTGTATCTATTTTTAAAATCTGTAATTTGAATAAAGTCTTTATCTAATAAATCAATACTGTCATTCTCAACAATAGTTAAATTAATTCTAAATAAGTCCAAAACTTTTTGAACTCCATTTTTGATTGATTCTGGTATCAATGGTAAAACTATAGCTATTATTAACATTTGCCAGCGGTTCAAACCGTTCATCCTGGCCATATACTTTATTTCTTCAAAGAGTTTTCTAAATCGTTTCTCACGAAATATATCTAAAACATATAGGCTTTCATAGAATACCGTTGAATCACCATCAAAACCATCGAAAAGAATACGAACATCCTTTTTTTTAACATGTTTATAAATTTCGCGGCTTAAATATAAATTTGGAGTATTAAAAGGCTCTTTTAACAATTCAAGAATTTCATCGATTTGAGATAGGGGACTCAGATTATCAGCAACAACCTCACAAGACTCTATATTATACAAAGATTTAACCTGTCCAATATAATATCTTTCATCACATTCTGCAAGTTCATCAAAAACAGATGAAAAAGTTTTCAATGAATAATTGGGATTATTTTCGGCCGATAATTTACTTGCAACACAGACAATTGATGAAGAATCTAAACCTCCACTTAATAAAGAACCTATAGGGAATTCAGATCGCATACGACACTTAACCGCTTCGGTAAATATCTCCAGAAATTTTTCCGCATATTCCTCGTCAGAATCCATTACCGTCTCTTTTCTAGGATCTAATTCCCAGAATATACTTTTTTCTTCTTTATCAAGCTTAATTTCAAGTGTTGAAGCAGGTGGTAGTCTAAATATATATTCATAGAAAGTAATCTCCTTATCTTGGTTAAGAGAGATAAGATAATCAGCTATTCGTAATTTATTTAAATTTTTTGGTATTTCATCCTGACAAATCAATGCCTTTATCTCTGTAGCAAAGAAAAAAACTTCTTCAGATAAATAATAATAAAAAGGCTTAATTCCCATATGGTCCCTTGCACAAAATAATCTTTCTTTATTTTCATCCCATATGGCGAATGAAAAATCTCCTAAAAGTTTTTCTGGACACTTGACTCCCCATTTTTGGTAAGCTTTTAATATGAAATAACTATCGGGAACATTTACCCTATTTTCTATTCCCAATATGTTTGAAAGCTCTTCACGATTATCAATTCTGGCATCCGAAGTAATAATCAACCCTTTTTCGTCATCATAGAATGGTAATCTTTCATTAAGTGATTCTGGAGTGGTAAACATCATTTGATGGCCTAAAGCAACAGATTTCCCAACCCAAACAGAAGATCCGTCAGGCCCTCGATGAGAAAGATGATCATTTAAATATTTAATTTGTTTTTCACTTACAGAACGGCCATCTCTGTAATATATACCGGTAATTCCACTCATTTAAAAGGTCTCCATAAATGCATTACTTAAGATATAAAATTAAGAACAATATAACAGTACTTATAACATGTGCTTTCAAATTAAAAAAATATTCGATAATCAAATGATTAATTAATTATTTAAATCACCATTAGTTGGTTTAAATGAATATAAATTATCACCCAATACTCTGAATTTGCTACCATTTTACTATTCTTAAGGGAGGATTATACATAGAAGATAAATTATTGCCAGAAAGGCCTGAAGATAAGGTGATCATTTACGCCACACGGAGAGAGGTTGATGATGATACTAAGAGAAAGATAAAAAAGTTGACTACTGATTTGGATTGGGACTATCTTATAGTATCAGCTTGTCGCAATAGAATTTTCCCACTTTTATATCATCAAATTAAAAATATATGTCCAGAAAATATCCCTAAAAATTATTTAAGAATGTTTGATGAAGAGTTTGATTGGCGAGTAAAATTAAATTTATTATTAACATCGGAATTGATTAAAATACTGAAATTGTTTGAATCCAACATAAATAGTATACCCTTAAATGGTCCGGCGTTGACATATCAAGTGTATAAAAACCTTGCTTTAAGAAACAATGATAAAATAGACATTATAATTGATAAAAAAGATATTCAAAAAGCCAAAGAATGTTTATTGTTTCAAGGATATAAATTAAAATTTGAGCCCGAGAGTAACAAAGAATCATCTTTCATTAAGTCAGTAAGTGAGTACATCTTTATAGACGATAGAGAATTAATACAAGTAAATATTAAATGGAATTATTTGAAAGATACTTTTTATACTCCAATTGATATCAGAAATATTTTGGTTCACAAAAGGATGGAAACCATCAATTTTTATGGTTCTAAGTTAATAAATCCTTCTTTTGAAAATCTATTATTAATCCTCTGTATTAACTGTGCAAAAAGACAGTGGACTCGATTGAGTTATATTTGTGACATAGCAGAACTAGTACGAAATAATGATCTGGACTGGAAAAAAATCTTTATGACCATGAAAAAATTCCGTTTAGAAAGAATATTATTTATCAATCTTTTTATAATCCGGGAATTATTAAGTGTGAAACTTCCTGATCATGTCAATCACTTATTAAATGAAGATCGAAGTGTAAAACCCATATCAACAAAAATAGTGAAAAGATTATTTTCACACACAGATAAGATAGTTAAAATGCGTAGAAAAAATTGTGTGGATCTGAAATTATATTTTCAGATTAGGGAAAATAAATATGATGGAATAAAAGATGTTTTAAATAACTTAGGGACATCAAAACCTTATGAAATTAATAGCCCGTCTACTAGTTTAAATCTAATAACACAATATATAAGCAAACCTTTCCGTCTATTTAAAGAAGTATTTTTTGATGAATATCCAGTGATAACTCTGCCAGAACCATATGTTCTTACTCCTAAAAACATTATTATTAAAATGCTCAAATTAGCTAAAATTGGGCCTAATGATGTTATTTATGATTTAGGATGTGGTGATGGTAGGATAATTATAACCGCTGCAGAAAAATTTGGGACGAAAGGAGTAGGTATCGATCTAGATCATGAACGCGTTAAAGAAGCACAGTATAATGCGAAAAAAAAAGGTGTAGAACATTTAACAACCTTTTTACATCAAGATATTATGAAATCGAATATTTCCAATGCAACAATAATAACGATGTATCATGTGCCTTCTATAAATCTTATGATTCGCCCAAAACTCCGAAAAGAATTGAATTCAGATACGCGTATTGTAACCCGGGAGTTCAGTATGGGTGAGTGGGATCCTATTAAAACTGAATTAGTGGTACATGAAGGATTAATAACTCCAATATATCTTTATAAGGTATGATCAAAGTTTAATTATCAGTACTTCGTGGATTGATTTCATTAAAAATGTTTGATTTTTGAATTTCAGAAATTGGTATTTTACACCTTTTTCCTATAAACTTGTACCACTAGTTCTGGACATTGCCCCGTTCTAATATTAATTTACTTTCACAAGAAACTCATTTTGCTAAAGTTGCTGTTTAAAAACTAAAATTAATAGATGATTTTTTTTAAAAAATGTCATTCCCTTTGAAAATTAAATAGATGAACATACTCCTTCTCTGACTCCCCAATAACAACCTCACCTTCATATTCCAGCCAGGCATGGGCTTCGAATTCTCCTTCAGCTGATTTTCCAACTCCTATCTTCACCATGCTAGGGTAACCGTTTTTAGAAAACAGTTCATGTCCAGTTAAAGCCTTGGTAAGGCAGGTAGCCCTGGGCACGTATTGGTTGACCGCATTCACAGACCATGCCAGCCTGGAGACAGGGACACCGCTTTTTACGGGGTTGGCCTCTTTAAAGGATCTCTGGATGCGGGAAAATGGCAGGACCCACAGCATCATCCGGACCTTCAACACCAAAAGTAGGGTGTTTAGAAGCAGCCCCTTATCATTTCCTGGTAGCTTCAAAAAACTGGTTAAAACT
>JARKQC010000267.1 GCA_029974985.1 Bacteroidota bacterium
TACTTATAGGGAATTGCGTATTCTTGAATTTGAAATTTTGAAAGCTCTGAATAAATATGGGCAGACTGCATTGGACGTTAGCCAAATTCTTTGGATTGATGTTGATAATTTCTATGGTATCGAATATGAGGAGTTTCCTGCCCGAATTGCAGAAGTGGCTATGTGGCTTATTGATCACCAAATGAATATGCTTGTCGGTAATGAGTTTGGGCAGTATTTTGTGCGTCTTCCTCTAAAAAAATCGGCAAATATCACTAATGGAAATGCCCTGCAATTAGATTGGGAAGAGCTTGTTCCGAAAAGTGAACTTTCATATATTATCGGAAATCCTCCGTTTATTGGCTCAAAATTGATGACGCAAAATCAAAGAAATCAAATTGTAGAAGAATTTGGAAATATAAAAGGTAGCGGTGTTTTGGATTATGTAACAGGGTGGTATGTAATAGCCGCAAAATATATTCAAAATACTAAAATAAAAACCGCTTTTGTTTCTACTAATTCGATTACACAAGGAGAGCAAGTTGGAATATTGTGGAAATTATTAATAAATAAATATAATTTAAAAATTCATTTTGCACATCGTACATTCAAATGGGGAAATGAAGCAAGAGGAAATGCCGCTGTATATTGCGTAATTATTGGCTTTGCAAACTTCGATACTTATGATAAGCGAATTTTTGATTATGAGGATATAAAGGGTGAACCTCACGAAATAAAAGCTAAAAATATTAATCCATATTTAGTAGATGCTAAAGATATATTAATTGAAAAGAGAACAACTCCACTTTGTGATGTACCGAAAATGAACTTTGGTAATATGCCTTTAGACGGTGGGCATTTGCTTTTATCTGATGAAGAGAAGACGGAATTTATAGAAAAAGAACCTAATTCTGAGAAATTTATTTATCGTTTGATTTCAGCACGTGAATTTTTAAATAATACAAATAGATGGTGCTTATGGCTTGTAGAAGCGAAACCGAGTGAGTTGAAGAGGATGCCTGAAGTTATGAAGCGGATTGAAGCCGTAAAACAATTTAGACTTAGTAGTGTAGCTCCTTCTACACAGAAACAGGCCTTAACACCATCTTTATTTCGTGATAGGAATCAACCATTAGAATATATCTTAATCCCAAGTACATCATCTGAAAATAGAAAATATATACCTATGGGTTTTTTCTCAAAAGATAATATTGCTAATAATAGTTGCCATATCATTCCCGAAGGTACTCTATATCATTTTGGAGTGCTGACATCAGAAATGCACATGTCTTGGGTAAAGCATATTTGCGGTAGGCTAAAAAGTGATTATCGTTATTCAAAAGATATAGTTTACAACAACTACCCTTGGCCCCAAGACCCAAGCGAAAAGCAAATAAAAACGATAGAAGAAAAAGCACAAAAAATACTCGACACAAGAGTGGAATTCCCTAATAGCTCGCTTGCCGAACTTTACGACCCGCTTACAATGCCACCCGCACTCGTAAAAGCACACAATGAATTAGACAAAGCAGTAGATTTGTCATATCGCTCGCAAGCCTTTACAAGCGAGGCAAAGCGAATGGAATTTTTATTCGACTTATACGAAAAATATACATCGGATTTATTCACCAAAGAAAAGAAAAGAAAGAAGAAAAATGTTTGAAGCGTGATTGTCTAAAGTATTAAAAGTTGTCCTACACTTTCAAAGTGTAAGCGAAAAATATACATCGGATTTATTCACCAAAGAAAAGAAAAAAAAAAGAAAAATGTTTGAAGCGTGATTGTCTAAAGTATTAAAAGTTGTCCTACACTTTCAAAGTGTAGGACATCTGGAGAAAAAGAAAAAAGTTATTTGAAAAATAGTGTTTTTAGATGTCCTACACCTTCGAGGTGTAGGACAACTGGAATAATATTTCGGTAGGATAAGCATTCTTGCTTGTCGAAATATAAAAACGTCCTACCTCTTCGCAAGTGTAGTACATTAAAAATACTTCAACGAAACTCAAAATTTTAGATAATTATACCATACTAAAAATAATTCCCAAGTTGCGTTAATATCGCGCATACAATATTCAGAAATTTCGTTAATTTTCCCGTCTTTAAAAAGCTCACCCACCATCGAGCCATCAACACCTTCGCTTTTTGGCGATTTTAAACCAAAAGTTCGAGTATAAAAATCAAAATTAAAACGTTTAGAAGCAGAGTAAGGGCTTGGATTATAAAAAGTTAGCTCGTCAATTAAATCAGTATGCAAAGGATAATTATATTTCGTTCCAGCCATTAAATTTCTTGACGGCTTTATTCTATGAATAGCAGAGCGTAACATTAAAAAAGGTGCGTCAAAATTGCGTCCATTAAAAGATACGAGAGTAGCTTGATCGTATTTTTTTAGTATAGACCAGAAATCCTCGAGAAGTCTAGCTTCGTTAGTTAAATAGCATTTATCTCCGGTGCTTAAAGTAATCAATTCTTTTTTATCATAATCAAAACTATTATCAACGGATAAAGCGGCCCTACCGATTTGTTCCCAATTTCCATCTTCTGTAGATTGCATTAATTGTGTTCCTATACAAACGACTTGTGCAGTAATTGGTGATAGCCCCATTTCGAATTTTTTTTGTTCTATTTCTTCATCTGTTTTTGCAGACCTAATAATGTAATCTTGTTGAGATTCGGATAAAGTATCAAAATCAAGTGGAGCAGTTTCGATATCAAATACAAGGTAATTTTGCTTTCTCATAATAAAGTTTCTATTGTTTTAAAAATACAAAAGTAAAAAAAATCCTTCCGAATATCAAATATTGGGAAGGATATATTTAAAAATAATAAAATTAATAGATAATATTATAAAAAATTAGTAAAGTCCTCGTTTTTCGAGTAGAGCTTCCTTCATAGGTTCTCTTCCTCTAAAATTAATATATAATTCCATTGGGTCAACAGTGCCGCCTTTTTCGAGAATATTTTTTCTAAAAGATTCAGCAGTATTTTGGTCGAAAATCCCTTTTTCTTTAAATAACTTATAAGCATCGGAATCTAAAATTTCTGACCATATATAGCTATAATATCCCGCAGAATACCCGC
This sequence comes from Bacteroidota bacterium, assembly GCA_029974985.1. Lineage (GTDB taxonomy): Bacteria > Bacteroidota > Ignavibacteria > Kapaibacteriales > UBA2268 > JANJTB01. The sequence continues at coordinate 3,061 of JARKQC010000267.1, forward strand.
CAGAGAATATATGATTGAAATATGTACTTCTATATCTTGAAATAATTTGAGGAGCGATATTTATACTTTTCAAATAATTATCCTCGAAACTATTAGGAGTAATATTTTGCAATGGTACAGTAATAGTATGGTATTTCATATCGAGCATAGCGGCTGCTAAATATTCAGTAGTAGCAAAACCTTGATTAAATTTACTGCTATTATTAATTTTTTCAACTAATTCAGGTGAAATTACTTGATTAGTTTTATAATGAAAAGCATATTTTTCTAAAAATTGGGGTTCGAATGCCCAATTTTCCATAATTTGCGATGGCAGTTCAACGAAATCTCTTGGAACAGAAGTTCCCGATAAACTTTTATATTCGCAATTTGATAACAATCCGTGTAGAGCGTGACCGAACTCGTGGAAAAGAGTTTCCACTTCGTCGAGAGTAAGTAAAGAAGGTTGTTCAGCCGTTGGTTTAGAGAAATTGCAAACAACAGTAACAATTGGTGTTATATTTTTTCCATTAATTTTATACTGCTGGCGATAACTACTCATCCAAGCTCCACCGCGTTTGCTTGCTCTTGGGAAAAAATCCATATAGAGCAATCCTAAATGAGAATTATCTCTGTTCAAAACTTCGTAACAAACAGCATCTTTATGATAAAGAGGAACATTTTTAACTTCTTTAAAATTAAGCCCATATAATAAAGTAGCAATTTGAAAAACACCATATTTCACATTTTCGAGTTGAAAATATTGTCTAGCTTCTTCTTCGTCAATACTATATCTTTCTTTACGAAGTTTTTCTGAATAATACCTCCAATCCCAAGGTTCGAGTGTAAGGTCACTAATACCTTCATTATTCATCATACTTTGTAATTCATTTGCTTCCATTTCGGCTTTATTTCTTGCAAAACTCCATAATTCTTCTAATAATCTATCAACATTATTAGAATTCTTTGCCATAGCTTCTTCTAAAACATAATTAGCATAATTATCATATCCAAGTAATTTAGCTTTTTCTAATCGAAGATTAACGATTTTGATAATATTCTCATTATTATCTAAATTATTACCATTATTTCCTCTTTTAGAATATGCGTAGAACATTTTTTCTCTTAATTCACGTTTAGCAGAATAAGTCATAAAAGGTATCCAACTTGGATTATGAAGAGTAAATACCCATTTCCCCTCGTTTCCTGTTTCTTTAGCAGTTTCTGCTGCGGCATCAATAGCTGATTGAGGCAAGCCTGCTAAATCATCTTTATTATCAATTACTAATTTGAATGAATTATTTTCGGCAAGAATATTTTGCCCGAAACTTAAAGTCAATAAAGCAAGTTCGCCATTAATTTCTCGCAATCTTTTTTGCTGTTCATCATTAAGATTAGCTCCGTTACGAACAAAACCTTTATAAGTTTCTTCGAGAAGTTTCATTTGCTCTTGATTTAATTTTAATTTATCTTTGTTTTCATAAACAGATTTTACTCTTTGGAATAAATCTTTATTTAGCATAATATCATCACTATGCTTTGATAGCAAGGGCGATACTTCTTGAGCAATTTTTTGTAATTCTGCATTAGTATTGCAGGAATTCATATTAAAGAAAACGGTTGTAACTTTGTCGAGTAATTCGCCGGAGCGTTCTAAAGTTTCGATAATAGATTCGAAAGTAGGCATAGAGCGTTTAACAACAATGGCATTAATTTCTTTATCGTGCTGTTTAATACCCTCTAAAATAGCAGGTTTATAATGCTCAACTTTAATTTTATCAAAAGGCGGAACGCCAAAAGGAGTATTATACTCACTAAAAAAAGGATTTTTTTCCTTTTCTTTTGCAAAAGTTGGAGTAATTGACATAATCATAAGCAATAAAATTATTGAATTTCTAAACATAATAATCTTTTAAAAAATTATACAAAATATATAGTTTTACAAATTATTTACCAATAAAATTTGGTTTTCTTTTTTCGAGAAAAGCAATAGTGCCTTCTTTAAAATCACTTGTTCCACAGGTTTTGCCAAATAATTTTGATTCAAAAGCAAGTCCAGAGGATAAATCATTATTTTTATCAATATAATTTATAGCTTCTACTGATGCTTTTACAGCAAGAGGAGCTTTTGATAAAATTAAATTTACAAATTCTTCGGTTTTTTGCATTAATTCACTTTGTGGATAAACGTGATTTATAAGACCTAAACGATAAGCTTCATCGGCATTAATCATATTTCCAGAAATTATAAGCTCCATAGCAACAGCTTTTCCAACTAAACGAGTTAGTCTTTGAGTTCCTCCATAACCGGGCAAAATACCAAGATTAACTTCTGGCTGGCCAAATTTAGCATTTTCAGAAGCAAATCTAATATGACAAGACATTGCAAGCTCACAACCACCGCCCAATGCAAAGCCATTTACAGCCGCAATAACGGGAATATTGAGTTTTTCTAATCTTTCCATTACTTTCGAACCATATTGTGAAAAACGTTCACCTGTCGAGGCATCACTAGCATTTAATTCTTTGATATCAGCACCAGCAGCAAAAGCTTTCTCGCCACTTCCCGTAATAATCATTGCATAAATATCAGAGGAATTTTCAATAATAGAAATAACACTATCCAAATCGTCAAATAATTGTTTGTTTAAAGCATTTAATTTTTCGGGGCGATTTAGTGTAACTAATGCATAATTTTTTCGTTTTTCATAAATAAGTGTTTCGTAACTCATAATTTATTCTCTGAATTGTGTTTGAAAAATATAATAAACGTTTTAAATGATAATTTAATTGACATAAAAAACTCATTGTTGGTTTATAGTTTTTTGCTATTTTCACAAAATTAATTATGATAAAATAAATTAAGATTATTTTATATTGTGATTTTGAAAAAAAATAGACATTTTATAAATTTTAATATTAGAAATTATATCAAAACGGCGATAAAAATATCGAACTGTAATACTAATCTATTATTTAATTATAGTCTATTATTTATTTTATTATTTTCATTTTTCTTTTTAAATTTTCATTCAAATTCAGAAGCTCGAAATTTTCAAGATTCTATTCCAGCGATAGATTCCCTACAAATAACTCCCGAAGTAAAAGCCCGTATTGACTCTATAAATAAGCAAGTTGCTTTAACAATTATTCAAGATAGAGTTGAAAAAAGCGGTTTAGATACAATCGTTAGCTACAAAGCAAGCGATACAATGGTATATAATCTAAAAAGTCAAAAAATGAGATTAAAAGGTAATGCAGAAATTAAATTTAAATCGCAACAATTAAACGCGGAGTTAATTGAATTATCTTTTAAAAATTCGGAAATGACTTCGATGGGTGTTATTGACTCGAATCAAAAATTAATCGGTTATCCAAAATTTATTGATAAGGGTGAGGAATATTTTGGTGAGAATATTAGATTCAATTTTCGCTCCGGAAAAGGGGTTATTTCAGTTGGAGAGACTCAAATTAGCGATGGATTTTATTATGGAACAAAAATAAAAAGAATGTCTCAAACTGAAATGTTTGTTTCGGGCGGTTATTATACAACTTGCGACCATACCGAGCCTCATTTTCATTTTGGTTCGAGTAAGATGAAATTAGTAGCAAATGATAGAGTATTAATTGATCCATTAGTATTATATGTCGAGGATTTACCTGTTTTTATATTTCCATTTGGACTATTTTTTCCGACCCAGCACGGCCGGCAATCGGGATTAATCGTTCCATCGTTTTTCTTTTCTCAAAGTCGAGGAGTAGTATTTCAAAACCTTGGATATTATTGGGCGGCGTCTGATTATTGGGATACACAAATAAAGACAGACCTATATTCCAAAGGCGGATTTATGCTTAAAAATCAAACAAGGTGGGCATTGCGTAATGAATTTAATGGCAATATGGAATTTGAATACGGATTGACAAGATTTAATGTTGATGATGATTATACCTCAAATTGGAGATTGAGATTAAATCATAATCAAGATTTTACTCCGTCGGATAGGGCTGTGTTTAATCTTGATTTTTCTTCGAGCAATTTTAATCGTAATACTCTTGTCGGAAATCAAGCATTTATTACGCAAAATATACGCTCGTCTGCGTCTTATTCTAAAAGTTTTGATAATCGTACAACTTTATCAATATCTTATGATAGAGACCAAAATATTATTACTGATGGATATAATCAAAGTGCGTCGGCAAGATATAATTTGCCAACAAGTCGCTTTTTATCGGGATTTAAATCATTACCAAGATGGATGCGAGATATTTCGTTTAGTTATTCAACAGGAGGCGTGTTTCAGAATGAAAAAACTCCATACCAAAATATATTGACTATTAATGATAATCCATTGCAACTTGATACTTTAACGGGTTTTAATTTTGATACACGATTTAGAATCGAACATCGCCCTTCGATAAGTATTAATCCAAAATTAGGGTACTTTACTGTTAGTCCATTTATTAGCTTTTCAATGAATAATTATTTTAGGAAATTAAACCGAGTTTTTAATGATTTGGACTCAACAATTACTGCTGATACTGTAAGTGGTTTTTTTACGGAATATAGCGTTGGCTCGGGTGTAAACATTCAGACTAAAATATATGGAATTACTGATGATACAAAGCCATTTTTAGGATTTATTAAGCCGTCTTCATTAGGAATGAAAGCAATGCGGCACGTTTATAATCCCAATATTGCTTTTGTTATAACACCCGACCAATCCTCAGAAAATTTAGGTTTTTATGGACGATATTTTGATAAAAAACAAAATAGAGAGGTTCTTTATTCAAGATATTTATTAGATGGTGGAGGCATTGCATCGCGTGCGTTTTCAAGTTCGATTAGATATTCTGATATGCATAGTTTCGAAATAAAAGTGCCGCAAAAAGATACACTCCCCGACAAAAATATCGAATTATTAAGATTGAATATGTCAACGGGTTATGATTTTGCAAAAGATTCACTTTCTTTAAGTGATTTAAATGTTGCATTTCGTTCTCCTTCTCTGAAATTAATTGATTTTAGCGGTTCGGCTAATTTTTCATTTTATGATGAGGATAAAATTATGAAAACTAATCCTCAGACTGGAGCAGTAATCGAAGAATATAATCATGTAAATAGGTATTTATTAAGTGCAGGTAAAGGATTATTCAGACTTACAAGTTTAAGTTTAAGCTTTTCTACCTCTTTTTCATCAAAAGGAATAGATCTTTCATCTCGAAATGAAACTTATAACGAGAACACTGAAACTGAAAAAGATAGTGTTGAATTTGGTAAAAGATTCCAACAAAGACACGATACAAAAACTTCGATAGCAGATATTTTTGGCGACTCCTCTCCCGGATATTCATCAATGAACGTGCCTTGGAACGTTTCACTTGGTTTAGTATATAATTATTCAAGACCTTCGATAAATCCACGAAGCAAGATGGAAAGTATGAATATGAGAGTATCTGGTAATCTTAAACTTACAGAAACTTGGTCAATAAATGCTAATACTGGCTATGATATAATATCAAATACATTTAATATGCCTCAAATAAATTTTATTAAAGATTTGCATTGTTGGGAATTAGTATTTAATTGGACACCTGTTGGCGGTAATTCGGGATTTTATCTAAAACTCGGAATCAAAGCTCCACAACTAAAAGACTTAAAATATGAATTACAAGATAATCCAATGCTACGATAACTGTGTTTTGAAGAAGAAAATATGTAAAGTATAATTTAAAAATTTAATATGATTTATAATATGTTTATATCAAATAAGAGATTTTGATTATTTATTGGTAAAAAATCTAAATAGTTCGAAATAAATAATTCTTTTCCAATTTGATTTGAATTTTGCGAAACATTACGCATACCATAAGTTAAATTCCAAGGTATAATATTTGCAAAAGAAAATAAATCTCTAATATATTCACTATCATCATAAGTTATTAGCCAATTATGATTACATTTTTTCATAATATCAGCAAATTTAATATGATCAAAATTAATATGCATATTGCCATTTTTGCCATATAATGCAGATTTACTCGCTGAATAATATGGAGGATCAAGAAAAATAAAGACATTTTCGCCACTATCTGTAACTAATTTTTCGTAATCAAAATTAGTAATTTTAGTTTCTTCTAAAATTTTGCAAATTCAAATAATCTTTGTATGCTACTTTCTGTAAAACGTCCCTTAAAAGCATATTCACTAAAACCACCACTCAAACTTGTTCCAGAAAATGTAATTCTATTATAAATAAAAAAGGCAGCCGCTCTTTCTAAATCATTAAAATTAGTTAAATTAGTATTCATAAAATTATAAAGTTCTTTGCCGATAGAATATTCTTTTCGCCATTTATAAATTTTATCAACTAAACTATTTATATCTTTTTGAGCCATTTCCGAGAATTTGAATAATTCAAAATATAAGTCATTTATCCAAAAACGTTTGTTAGGAAAACGTTGCTTTAAATAAATAAAAATTGATCCACCACCTAAAAAAGGCTCTCTATACTCATTAAATTCTGGTATTAATGTAGAAATAATATCAACTGCTCTACTTTTACCACCCGGATATCTTAATGGACTTTTTATCATTTCAAATATCCAATGATTATTGTGAAATTATTTTGTTTAGCTTCATTAAATAAAGTATTAATAAATTTAATTTGATTTGTTGTAAAATTATTAATTTTGAAAAATTCACTTGTTTTATTCAAAGAATTTGTAGATTTTATTGAACTTGTTAGTTTTGATGATGTTAGTTTTAATATTATTTCGTAATCAACTTTTTTATTATCTACATATACAGCAAATAAGTTAGAATATAAGACCATTTTTAAATCGTCAATATTTACTTAAATCTTTTCAAAAAGATTTTCAAAACAAATTTTTGTTCAATTCCAAATATAAACATTTATTAATTAATATAAACATATTTGTTTGTCTTGTTATAGAAAAATTTTACACAACTTTGAGTGTCTGTATAAGAAATCTTATCCTACTAACAATCAACTAAATTTTAATATTTAATTTTCTAATAAATGATTGATTTTTTTGTTATTTTCAAAATCATAAAGGGTTTGGCGGCGTAGATTATAATAAGAAGTCCAAAAGGATTTTAAAATTTGAATATACGATTGAAATGCAGTATCTTTTTCATTTTGAGCTATAAAAAAAGAGTTCAAATCAATTTTGCCAATATAATATCTATTTATAGCAACTTCAAATCTTCGAGATGCGATGGTGTCAGCTTTTGCCGCAATTTCAACTTGATTAATTAATTGAATCAATCTAAGCGTTTCGTATTTAACTTCTATTTCTAAATTTTTCTTTCTTAATTCAGTATTTATTTGAGTACGATTTTTTTCTTGTAAAGCGGCTTCGATTAGTGCGTTTCCTTTTCCAAATTGATATAATGGAATTTGTAGAGTAATATCAAATCGTTGTTGTTGGAGTAATTCTCTATAAGCGTTGGGCAATAAATCCGAACTATTATTTAATCCAAAAGATGCGTTCAAATTTGCACTAATAGAATTTGAGGATTCTGCGGAAAGAAGTGCAATATCTGCTTGTAAATTTTCTATTTCGATATTTCTAAAATCGGGATTATTTTCTAATGCTTGACGAAGAGCAAATTCCTCGTTAATTTTAAGTTCAGGGATACTCATTGGCGGAATAAGGTTTATAATCGTATTTTTATTTAGCCCAATTGCAGTTTGAAATTCTTCGCTTTTTTGTTTATAATCAAGTAAGGCACTCTGATATGAATTTTTTGCGTTTAGAAAAGCAAGTTCACTTTGTAATAGGTCATTTTCGGCTATTTTTCCTACTTCGAATCGTCCTTTTGAAATTGTATAAAGTGTGTCATTAACATTTACATTTTGCATCGAGTTTTTGACGTTCATTTTAGCTATATATACATCGAAAAATTTTTGAGTAACTATCATCGAAATGCTTTCAATTTCGGAAGAATATTCTTTATCATTAATTTCCTCTTTAATATCTTGAACTTTTGATTCCCATTTTAATGAATTATATCCAAAAATTGGCTGATTGTATGATAACATAACAGGTGTTGTTCTCCAAATGGAATAATCCCTTGTTCCGAATACATCTATTCTTGTTAAACCTGTAGATACTGTAAATTGCGAGCCGAGCGGTGCAATAACTTGGCTTAATGATAATCCTCCAGAACCAAAGTATTGACTTTGCGGCTGAAAAAGTGAACTTCCATCTGGCTGAGTAACAGAAATAATTTCTCTACTTAGACCGGGTAATGAAGTATTAAAACTTAATTGAGGATAAAATCCAGAGTTAAAAGCCTTAATTCTATTTGTTCTTGCTCTAAAACTTGCTTTTGCCGCTTTTGCAGATGGGCTGTTTTTAATAGCGTATTCAATACATTTATTCAAATTAAAATCAATACTTTCTTCTGAAATAGCACTATTAACAACAAAAAATATTAATAGTATATATTTTATATTTTTCATAAATTTTTATTTAATCATTTTCGCAATATCAATAATAATTGGTTTCAACCCACTAAAAAAGAATTCAACTGCAATAACCATAACAATTAACCCCATTAGACGCATCATAACATTCTTTCCCGTATCTCCAATAATTCTCAATATTTTTGACGAGCTCGAAAGAATAATAAAATTAAGTAAAATTACTAAAAATATTGCTGTAAATAAAACGATTTTTAATTCTAATGTATTTGAATCTTCCATTAAAACAATTGAATTTGTAATAGCACCGGGACCAGTTATCAACGGTATTGCCAGTGGAGTTATTGATATGTCATTAACATAAGATCTTACCTCTGACTCATTTAATTTTACTTTTACAAGTCGAGCTTGCAACATATCCATACCCATAAGAAAAAATATTATTCCACCTACGATTCTAAAGCTATTAACAGAAATTCCAAATAGTTTGAACATCAACTGCCCTGTAAAAGCAAATAAAATAAGTGTTGAAAATGCAACGATACTTGCTTTACGTAAAGTGCGTTTAGCATCGTCTTTATTCAAATCTCTTGTCATTGCCATATATACGGGCATTATACTAAATGGATTTATTAAAGAAATAAACGAAGTAAAGTATAAAATACCAGTTGTTATAAGTTCATTCATACATCAAAAAAAATAAATTAATAATTGTTCATTTCAATATTTATTAATTACGATATAATAGCATAATTAATTTTAAATAATTTTTAAAAAAAATAATTATATTTAAGTTTTTAAATTATATTATGATATAAAATTAATTTTATTAATCATTATTTTTATTTAATTTTGTATTCTTTTTTACTAGAATAAATGAACATTAATATTTCATTATGGATAAAAGAATAATTTTTTATATTATTGATGATGATGAAAATCTTTCAGATACTTTACAGAAATTAATTTTGAAAGTATTCCCTACAATGTATGTTAAAAAATTTAAAGATGGTTTTTCTGCAATTAAAGCTTTGGAAAGAGAAAAGTTAGAAGTTGTAATTATTTGCGAATATGATTTACAGAATTTTAATGGTCTATTGATATTAAAAAAAATTAGGTCATTTGAACAATATAAAGACTCTTACTTTATGATGATGTCATCTAATAACGATAGAGAAATATTAGTTAAATCTGTTCAGTATGGAGTTGATGATTTTATAAACAAACCATTTTCCTTAGATCAGTTTTTTCTGAAATTAAAAACTTCATCTAGAATACTTAATTATCAAAACAAATTATTTCATCTTAATAATGAATTAAAAATAGTTCAAGGAGAGCTTAATAATTATAACAATAAAATTAGAGAATTATTTTCTAATATCCAACATTTAAGATTCCCCGAAAAAGAAAAAGAAATAAATAGAATTGTGTCTGTTGTAAATTTTATTGCTAAACAATTAACTAATGATAGCGAGGAACTTAATCAAATTGAATTAGCAACAAAAATTTGTTTTTTACCTAAAGTATTATTCAAAGATAAACTTGCAGAATTGCCGATTATGATTAATGGTATCGTAGAAAATCAAAATATGATGACTTATATAGAATATGTCAAAGCATTTTTTGCAGAATTACAAGGTTTTGAGCAAACAATGGATATTTTATCAAAAGTTTATGAGAATTTTGATGGTTCGGGCATACCTAATAAATTAAAATCTTGGGAAATTCCTCTTGGTTCAAGAATTTTAAGAGTCGCAATTGAGTTTGAATTTCAATATAGTCGTAATCCTAAATTATTAGAAAAAATTATTCCCAGTCTTTGGACTGAAATTAATCATTTATATGATTTTCGTATTTTAGCATTTTTTGACCAATATCTTGCTATTTTGAATTCTCAGAATTACCCTGGTAAACGTGCTTCCGAGATTGCGATTAATCCATTCACACTTAAAAAAGGGACAATGCTATCTCGAGATATTATTACTATTTCAGGATTAAAACTACTTAGTGCAGGAACTAAACTTGACGATGATTCCATAAAGAAAATTCAAGATGCTAAAACAAATAACTCATATATAGGTCAAGTATTTGCAAAGATTGAAACTGTTCCTGTTTAGAAATAAAATAATTTAATATTTTTTTAATTATTAATTTCAGCAATTTGTTTTTCGGCTTCGATAAAATCTGGTTTAAGTTTAATTGCAAACTCAAACATTTTTATTGCATCATCAATAAAGTCATTATATTTAAAACATAATCCCGCACCATAACAAGCATAAGCATTATAATTATTAAAATTTAATGCCGTAGTATAAAGTGTATGGGCCGCTTCAATATCATTTAAAGCTAATAATAAATCTGCATTTAATACTAATAAATCATCGAGATTATGCCCTAAATTGCTTTCATATTTATAATTCTTCCAATTATCCATTAATGAAGATAATAAATTGAGAGCTTCAATATTATTATTTGAATTAGCTTCTAAAATAATTTTTAAATAAATTGTATCGGGATGATTAAAGTATAATTTTTGAATTGTATCAAGAATTTCTTCGGCAGCAAAAATTTCATTTTTATTTATCAGGATTGCTGTAATACGATGTAATGCCAACAACATATATCGTTTATCAATATTATTTTTTATTGAATCTCTAAATAAATTGATAGTTTCATCATATTTTTTTTCAATATAACTTTGTTCAGCATAACCAAATATTATTGCATCATCATAATTTGCTGTAAAATTATTCTCTCGGGTAGAAGACATTTTAGTTCCATATAAGTAATCAAGCCTTCTTAAAATTTTAATCGAAGAGTTTTCCCAAGTCCATTTTGTACGAGAATATGCTGATGCGAGCATACCCATACTTTTAATATTCGATGGATTATTATAATAATATAGAAGCAAATCATTTAAATCATCTTTGGATGGCTCTAAAATTTCTATATTCGATTGCATTTCTTTGCCATCAATGTAATTACTAATTATTTTACTTTCTGTTTCAATAAAACTTGTAAAGGCTTCTTCGAGAAAATCATCGGCGGCTCCGCCTCGACTTGCAATCACTGGTAATCCACAAGCCATAGCTTCGAGCAGAGCAATTCCCATAGAAATTGAGCGATAAGGCGATACGATAATATCACAAGCCCTATACAAAGAGGCCATTTCGCTTTGTGATAGTTTATTATCTATATAAATGATTTCTGGAGTATTAAATTGTAGCTTCTTATCATTTATTAACAATTTTGCATTAGTTGTTTCTGATAAATTAGTATTAATATTCTCTTTAATTACTAAACATACATCATCTTCTTGGTTAAATAATTTAGTGTAGGTTTCAAGAAGAATATCAAACCCTTTACGATTATTTGTTGGTCCAACAAATAAGAATTTTAATTTTTTATTTGTATTCAGATAAAATTTTTCACCAAAAGGTGTGAAAATATCGGGATTAATACCGATTGGTACTACTTGAACTTTATTAAAATCAACTCCTGAGTCAATAATTGCTTTTCTACTAAAAAATGATGGTGTCCAAATTTCATCACATTGCGAAAGTATTGCTTTGTCTTCTTTTGTAATAGATGAATATTCGCTTTTGTGCATTATAATCCACTTTGCACCTTTTGGAGCTTCGCTTTTTAATGGTTTTTGATTTCTTACCCAAGCATAAGGCAACTTTGCAATTTCAGGCTGAACATCTTTTTTTCTACGTATATCATTATCTAACAAACTAATATAAGCATCATTTTTATTAAAATCTAAATCATCTTTCTCATAAGGAATAATTGTTAAATCAGCGACTCCCGACTCAATAATCTTATTAGAAATTTCACGATTTATAGTTGCTAATGGATTATAAATAAATTGTGAGCCTTCCCATACTATATTTATTGATGGATTATAATATTTAGTTTTCGTCTCTAAATTTAATTCATTATATAAATCAAATCTATTTTCATTGTTATTTTGATTAATTGTTGTTTCTTGCGGGCTATCAAAATTAAAATTTATGATTTCTTCGAGTAAATTATTTTCATTTTCTTGTTTAATTTTGTTTTCTTTCTTTTCTACTAATTCTTCATCAAAATTAAAATTCAATATTTTATCTAATAGATTTGTATCTTCTTCAATACTTTGAGTATTTTGGATGGATAAATCACTTTCAAAATTGAAATTCATTACTTCGTTTAGTAATGTTTCATCATTGGATTTTATTTCTTTTTGTTCATCAATCTTAAAGTCATCATTAATATCAAAATTAACTACTTCGTTTAGTAATGCTAAGTCAAGAGTATCTGCATGTTTATTAGTAGTAATTACTTCATTAAATAAATCAAAATCAAAATCACTTTCTTTGTTTATTTCTTCTTTTTCTATATCAAAATTAATTCCTTTAAATAAATCGTCTTCATTTTTATTATCATCTTCAAAATTGAATTCGTGCATATTACCAATTTCAGCAATATTCGTTTTTTTTAAAGTAGCTTTTATAGTGCTTCTATAATCTTGAATAATCATATTATCATCATATTCAAAAGTAAGAATTTCGAAATTATTATCCTCAAGAATTGAGAAAATATAATTTTTACTTATAATTGATTTGAAATGACAATATTCTGAAAAAATTAGATTGTTTAATTGTTTTAGTGAAATTGCAGAATTTTGATATTGAACAATCAAGTTATCAAAATCTATTAAATTTATAGTTAAAATACCATCATTAGCAATAATTCGTTTTATTTCAGCAAAAAATTGTTTTATTTCTGAATATTCGAGCTGATAAATAGCTGAATTTATAATAATTTCACATATAGAATTATCATTATATGGTAATTTAAGATAATTATAATTTTTTATCTGACTATCTTTTTGAAAAATATCAATATTCTCATAACCATCTAAAATTATATCACTGCAACCAATATGAATTTTTTTCTTTTCAAATTCATTAGCTAAATAATTATTATGTGCCATAACATCCTATTCTATAATTAAAATTATAATAAGTATAAAAATACTAACAAATTAAATGCCAATCAATTAAATATATTTTAAAAAACGTATTTAAATGGAAAATAAAAATAATTAACCACTAAATCTATCACCAGCGTCTCCGAGACCGGGCAAAATATATTTATTTTCATTTAATTCTCTATCTAAAACAGCTGTTATGATTTTTGTATCTGGGAATTCTGTTCTAATTTTTTCGATTCCTTCGGGTGCAGATATAATTGATACAATTGTAACATTACTAATTCCATCAAGTTGCAATTTATTTAGGGCAGTGCAAGTTGATATCCCCGTAGCTATCATCATTTCGAGAATAATTATTTTATCGTCTGGCTCTATTTGTGGAATTGAATAATAATATTCTTCTGCTAAAAATGTTTTTTCATTACGTCTCATTCCCACATATCCAAAAATTGCATTAGGATATATTTCTTGGAATGCACTTAGCAAACCAATACCTGCTCTAATAATTGGAATTATAATAAGTTTTCCTTTAATTTTTATAGCATTAGTAGATTCTAATGGCGTTTGGACAGTAATTTCCTCGCATAATAGTTCTTTTGTACTTTCAATAGCTAAATGCAAGCCTATTCTATGGCTTGCATTTCTAAATTGTTCTGTATTTGTGTTACTATCTCTAAGAATTCTTAAATCATTTTGAACTAATGGATGTTCAAGAATTTTTATCATATAAATATTTCCTTAAAACTCTGGATAGAAGAGTAAATTAATTCTTGGTATTGAGAAAAAAGTTGTAACATCAACAGGCTTACCTTGTTGCTCGAGTGGATTATTAATTCTAAAATCATAATCATAATGTTGCGAGCCGAGCATAAAATCAAGTTTCCACTCCGCAGATAATACGATTAATCCCGCATTTGAAATCGGCAAATTGAAATAAAAACCAAGTCCTGTATTTATTCCCAAGCTATTACGTTCTTCGAGACCACCTCCGGGTACACCATAGGTGTTTAATAATATTGAAGGTCCAACAAAACCATAAACATTAATCTTTCCGTGTGGATTTGCAATAAAATTTGCTGTCAATTCGATATGTCTATATGTATCTGGCTGTAAATCTGGGAATTTTTCTTGTTTTTTCCTATTTTGAGAATATACATAGCTAGCACTTATAATTAAGTAATCCATTGGACCATAATGAACTGTCCCTCCTATAGCAAGCAAACCCTCGTAAGACACGGTATTAGGATTTGGAATAAATGATTCAACTATTGTATTTGTCCCTATAACTGGTCCAAAACCTAAGAACTTATTATATGTATCTTGATAAGCATCTTCATTATAATATTGTTCTTCGTTTTGAGAAAAAGCTAATATTGGAAATAATGCTATAATCAATATCATATTTAAAATACCGAATAATTTTTTTGCATTATTATTTGTCATTTTAATAACCTCATTTAATTCTATATTTTTTATTTCAGCAATCTTTTTTGCAATTAAATTAATGTAAGACGGTTCATTACGTTTTCCACGATAAGGAACGGGAGTCATATATGGTGAATCAGTTTCAAACATAAATTTATCATTTTCTACATTTTTGATAGTATCTATTAAATTGAACTTTTTAAAAGTAATATTTCCGGTAAATGAAACAAGAAAATTAACATTCATCGCTTTTCTAAGAAAATCTAAATTACCAGAAAAGCAATGAAGAACTCCTTTTAATTTGCCGTCTTGTGCTTCACCAATAATTTTCAATATGTCCTCATCTGAATCTCTATTATGAACAATAACGGGTTTATCTAATTCTTTAGCTATTTCGAGTTGCTCTCGAAATACTTTTTTTTGAACATCTTTTGGTGAAAAATCATAATAATAATCTAAACCAATTTCACCAATAGCAATTGCTTTTTTTTCAGCTTTTGCAATATCATATATTTCATTTAATACTATACTATCAACATCGTTAGCATTATGTGGATGCACTCCAATACCAAAATAAATATTTTTATTTAGTTCTGTTGTTTTAATAAGATTATCGAATCGCGTAGGCTCGATAGCTGGAATTATTATAGCTTCGAGACCTTGACTAAATGCTCTATTAATTACATCAATTCTATCATCATTAAAATCATCAGAATCAATATGTGCATGAGTATCAATCAATTATTATTATCCCATTAATTCATATAATTTTTCAATTACTTTATCAACGTGTCCATCAACTTTTACTTTATTAAATACATAAGCGATTTTTCTATCGGGATTAATAATATAAGTAGTGCGTATTACTCCAAAATATTTTCTTCCACACATAGATTTTTCACCCATAATATCATAAAGGTTACATACTTCTTTTTCCGTATCAACAATTAAAGAGAAATTTAAATTGTATTTTTCTTTAAATTTAGTATGCGATGCTATTCCATCGGGACTTACTCCTAAAACAACAGCACCTAATGAGGTAATTCTCTCCATATTATCTCTAAATGCGCAGGCTTCTTTCGTGCATCCCGAGGTATTATCTTTTGGATAAAAATATAATACAATCCATTTTCCTTTGTAATTACTAAGAGTAATTCTTTCGTTAGCATCATCAATTGCTATGAAATCTGGTGCTAATACATCAATTTCGAGTGCCATATTTTTTATTAATCTCCTTTTCCAAAATCCATTAATAATTCTGCGCCAAAATCTTCGATTAATATTTTTTCGATTTCGTGAAGATTTGGGTCTAAAACTTTATTTGATTTATTTTTAATAGACGATAAATTACTATCAAAGTTGCGTAAATTAGATGTATTTGATTGATTTATAATATCATTTTTTGGTAAATTATCATCTTTTTTTTCTTCAACTTCGATTTCGAGTCTTACTATCAATCCATATATTTTTTCTATTAATTGCTCAATTTCTTCGAGCCTTCTAATGATAAATTGTTTTTCAAAATCAGTTCTACAAATCAATACTATTGATTTATCTTTACATTGTGGTTTATAATTATTTAGTTTTAAGCCAGAATTTATAACATCTTCATTAATTATAAATTTACTCCAATCTTTTACAAGCATTTCTGCAGTGAACTTATTAAAACTCGGTTCGGGCAGTTTAATATTATCATTATTAGGAAATTTACTTAATTTTGTATCAGAACAAGTAACATGATTTTCATTTACTGTTGAACTACTAAATCCATCAAAAGCTGTTCCTTTTTTTTTTATCTCTCTAATCTCATTTATTAAATTCTGAATTTCAGTAGTTGAATCAATATTTGCTAATTGAAGAAGTGCAAGTTCGAATCTTATACGAGGTTGCGGAGAAAATTTTAAAGACTGCTCTTGCTGAGCTATATAATTCATCATTCTAAGTAAATCTAATTTAGTGAATTTTTTTGATTCTTCTAAAAAGCGATTTTTACTTTGTTGTGATGTTTCTAAGCTATCAACATTTCCTGTAACTTTAACAACTGTAATATTTCGTAAATGCTCTAATAATCCTTGTAGTGTCTCGCTAAAATCGTAACCTTTACTAATAACCAGCCCAACTAATTCAAATATTTTTGCTGAATCCTTATTTTTTACTGCACTAGTGATACTAAAAAAGAAATCCTCATCAATTAAATGTAGTGCGTCGGCAAGCTCGGAATAAATTATATTTTTTCCACAAAAAGCAACAACTTGGTCAAAAATACTCTGTGAATCCCTCATAGAACCATCGCCTTTTTTAGCAATAGTAAGCAAAGACTCCTCATCAATTGTTATTTCTTCTTTAGAGGAAATAAATTTTAATTGTTTGACGATGTCCTCAATTTCCATTCGTTTAAAATCAAATCTTTGACAACGGCTGGTAATCGTAGCTAATACTTTATGTATTTCAGTAGTTGCAAATACAAATATCAAATGTGGAGGCGGCTCTTCTAATGTTTTTAAAAGTGCATTAAATGCGGCATTTGAGAGCATATGCACTTCATCAATGATATATACTTTATATTTACCATTTGATGGTGCATATTTAGCATTTTCACGCAATTTACGAATATCATCAACAGAGTTATTAGACGCTCCGTCAATTTCTATTATATCCATAGAGCGACCGTCTATCACTGCTTTGCAATTTTCACATTCATTGCATGGCTCTGCTTGTTTTGGATTTAAGCAGTTTATTGAGCGTGATAATATTCTTGCGGTTGTAGTTTTGCCAACTCCACGCGGACCAGTGAACAAATAAGCATGATGAACACGATTACCCAAAACAGCATTTTTCAAAGTTTGTGTAATATGTTCTTGTCCAACGACATCTTTAAAAAAAAGCGGTCGCCACTTTCGTGCTGTAACTACAAAATCACTCATTTGTTTCTATTCTTTTTAATAATAAATATATAACGAATAAATCGTACTTTGATTTATAATTATAAATCATTAAATTTTTGCAAACTTAAATATTTTAAAATCTTTTCCATCGAATATTCTTAAAAAATATGTTCCCGCAGACAAATTTTGAATATCAATATTAGAGTTATTGTTAATTTCACCATCTTTAATAATATTTGATAAAATACCAACTATTTCATATTTTAAATTTGAATTGTTTTTTGATTTTATATTGATAAAATCACTTGCGGGATTTGGGAAAATATTGAAATCCATATCATTTTGACTTGTATATTCATCTTCAACGCTTGTAGTTATCGCACTTGATTTATAAATTCCATTACCATAAATCGAAGCATAAACAATAATACCATCATTAGTTGGCTCTATATCTGGAATTGCTACTTTACGAGCAAAGAAATTCTCTGGCAATCCCTCATTTTTATTTTCCCAATAAGTACCCGACTTACCGCTTACAAAAACGCCTTTATCACCACCAGCCGCCGCCCAAAATTTTGGATTTGACGGATGAAATTGAATATCATAAACGCTAGCACCCAAAGCACCAACATTTACCCAAGACGCACCATAATCAATACTCATAAAAATTCCCATTCCAATAATTTTTCCCGTAGAAGTAATAGAATCAACACCAATAAAAACTGTTCCGCGATCTTGTGGCGATGCTTGAACAGACAAAATACGATAATTTTCTAAGCCCAAAGAAGCGTCTAACCAAGTTTGCCCCTTATCTTTCGATACTAATACTTTTTGTTTAGATACATTATCAGCAACTAAATATATTGTTGATGGTTCGATTTGAGAAACGGATATATCTCTTGCGTTGATTTTTACATCGCTTGAGATATTACAATTTACAAAAAAATCATCCGAAAATCTAAAACCCGAATTTGAATTAATTGCCGAAGCATATAATTTATACTTATTTTCTTCACTAATTGAGAAAATTCTTGTTAACTGAGCAGAAGACTCACATCTATTTGTTTCTAAATCCCACGTCTCTCCCCCATCGTTTGTAATCACTATTCGACCAAAATCTTGCTTACGAACTGATGCCATTAGTACTAATTTATTATCTGAAAAGCCCTCCGCTACATCAAAAACAGAATAATCTAAAAGATAGGGTTCTGAAAAAGTATTGCCTAAATCCTTACTTACCTGAAATCCATCACCAAAAAATAAAAAAGAGATATTATTTGTCGAAAAGTCTGTTGCTTGAACATCTGAACCAACATAAAGAGTATTTTTTGAGTATTTTGAAAATCTAAGAAAATTTACATAATTATTAGTTCCCGATAATTTCTCCCAATTATACGAAATACTATCTAAATTCATTGAGAAAAATAAAAATCCTATTAAAAGAATTTTAAATGAAGTATTTTGAAAAAACATTTTTATTACCTATATATATTATAATCATAATCGTCTAAAAAAAGATAAATACGAATTTAAGTAAAATTAATTAGAACACTGCTAATATATTTTTTAAAAAATGTTAAATTTTAAAAAATTTTAATTAGAATTACAAAAATAATCATACTAAAATGAAATATAAGAAATTTATTGAAATAATATCAAACGGTGAGTCAACTACGCTCGAATTTAAGCGAAAAGGCACAACCCCAGTAAAATTAGCAAAAGAAATTGCCGCTATCGCTAATACTTCGGGTGGATATTTAATAGTTGGAATTGATGATAATGGGAAAATTTATGGTATTGATTCAGAGAAGTCTGAATCCGATATTGTTGAAAAGGCTTGTACTTTTTTTATAAATCCACCTATCGAACCAGATATTGAAATTATAGCAGTAAATGATAAAGATGTTTTATTGTTAAAAATTGAAGAAAGTAAAATAAAGCCGCACCGTGTTATTGACGATGATAATGATGATAAAAATTCAAAGGTCTATATTCGTCTTGGTGAGCAATCCGTAGAAGCAAGCCGTGAAATGACTCGACTTATGCGACAGCAAACTCTCGATAAACCTCTAAAATTAAGTATCGGCGAAAAGGAAAAATACTTTTTTTCATATCTTGAGAAAAATGAAAGAGCTACCGTAAAAGAATTTGCAAATTTAGTAAATATTTCGGAGCGTCGAGCCTCAAGATTATTAATTAGATTGGTTAGAGCTGGTGTTTTAAGCATTCATAACGATACTCATCACGACTATTTCACCCTTAAATAATAATTTTTACCAGCAAATAATAAAAAACTATTTGTTTAATTTACAATTATTTCTTACTTTTGTTATCTCTTTTGAGGCAATTGGAGGATTAGTCTAATTGGTAAGGCAGCGGTCTTGAAAACCGCCGTGGGTGACCACTTGGGGGTTCGAGTCCCTCATCCTCCGCAGTTGTTGATTATTGATAATCCTGTAAATATATAAAAATAAAATATTTACAGGATTTTTTAATTTAAGAAAAAACAGTACTCTTACAGAATTCCTAACACTTTAATTGATATTTAAATTTAATTTATAATACTATTTTTACCTGAAATGTAATTATGGGTAAGTTTTTCTATTAGTAAATTGGATAAAGCTATACCCCTACGCTTTAATGTTTACTATTTACTTTTTTCACTTACCCTATAAGTTAGTAGAAATACGATTTTAAAAAATAATTTTTGAAAATAGAGTTTTATATGCCCTAAACTATAAAAATATAGGACATATTATGGTCAAATAAATAGGATAGATATTTTTATCTGTCCTTCCTTTCCCCGTCATTCCGAACGTAGCTACCCTTCGACTGCACTCAGGTACGATTAAAATACCGTTCATTGAGCGGAGCCGAAATGAACGATCCTTGTTATTCTGATAGCAGCAAATAATCCAGAGAAATATTGTCAGAACCGGGATTTATAAGATTAAAAGGATTTCCGGGATAAATGCAGAAACGCGAATTATACGTATTACTTTGATTTCACAGATTCAAATAAAGATGTCATACGGCTCATAGTTATAGGATATATAAATAGCTGTTATTACAATAATTTAGAAATATTATACAAATATAATTTTACTCTTTATTTTAGATTTATAAAAATTATTGTCACACTTTATATGTTTGATAACATATAATAATTGGGGATAACTTGTATAAGTAAAATAAGAGGTTTTATTATGATTGTATAATAAAATCCATAGTATTTCGGATTATACTATGGATTTGTAATTTCTAATAATATGTATTAAGGATATAAACTCCCTAATGAAAAAACAACTAACTTCAAAAATAGGGAATTTCGCGATAAAAAAACAAATTTTTTTAAATAAATTTATGAGTGTAAATAATGAAAAAAATAATAATAGTATCATCACTATTATGCTTTGTGATGGTATTAAGTGCGTTTTCGCAAGTTAAAATTGGCGAAATGGTTAATGGCAACGCTGTTGTAACTCATGATATGCAGGATATAATCCAAGCATTAGAAAAAGAGTACGATATAAATCAGGGTACACAGTTCAATTACGCAAGTATTTATATTTCACTGACAAATAATTATTGGTTAGTAGCAGGCAATGGTAACCCAGCTAATCAATTTAAAATTGCAGTGCAATTAGATTATAATTCTACTCAAAATGAATTTTATGTTAGTGCTGTTCCTGATAGGCCAGTTCATTCATGTGTAGATTGCTCGAGTGTAGATTGTCATTTAATATTTGATGGTAATGGTAATTTAGCTGGCTGCTCAGAGTGTAATGGTTATCCAAGCCAACATTGTAATCATAGTATTACAATGAAACCTGCCAATGAATTAGCAGTAGTAAGATATCTCATTTATAAATAGGAATATTAAGATGAAAAAATTAATGATCATACTCTCGGTTTTTATTGTAATTTGTAATGTAAGTGTATTGTTTTCTCAACCTTCAGGTACTAATAAGAAAATTGGTGAGTTACAAGGAAGCAATTTAGTCATTACACATCCAATAGAAGATATTAAACAAGCGATAATACAAGAAATAGGTGATTGTGACATTATTACTGATGTAAGCTTAAAAACAGATAATGGCTATTATTATCTAACAGCTTTTGGATTTAATAATGAAAATTCAATAACTTATTTAGCATCTATGTATATATATAATAATGAGTTATATATGGCAACCGCGGCTCAAAATGCTGTTGCAAATACCTGCAAAGGAGATCCTTGTAAATTATGTGAAGTAACATTTACAAATGGCCAGATTGATAATTGTAATTGTAGTAGTAGCATAGGTACTTGTATAAAAAAGGCTTCTAATTCATTAGCCCCAAATGGTTTGGGGTATGTAGAAAGATATCTAATGTATTAATTAGATTTAATTTAATATGAGCAGTTTCAATTTAATAAAATTTTATTTTGAAACTGCTACATTTACATAGGGTTTAGAAATGAAAAAAATAATTATATTAGCAATATTGTGTGTGATGAATGCTATAAGTTTGAAAGCATTGAATACTGCTCGTGTTACCCTAATCTTTGATAATAGTATGAGTGGAATAAACGAACGAGTTGATATCGTATATGATGATTTTAATTTATATAAACAATTTACCGTAGATACTTTTCGCTTAAATGGTAATCAAGCCGAGCAAATTATAGATTTTAAAGCCAATGAAATGGGGTTTTATAATTTATTAATAGATGGTGAAGGGTATTTAGGTGGTTTCTTTGTTGGTAAAAATGATTGTGTAGCAGTCAAAGTATCATATAAAGAAGATGATGATAGTTATATTGATTCAACCATATTTAATACTAATATAACAGATGACTATTTTAGAAGTAAATTTGTATTAAGATTTAATTATGATAGAAACTATACTGATACTATCACATTTATTGAAAATTATTTAGCTAAGTGCGATTCTTTATATGATTATAATGTTGCATTGGCAGAAAATGAATTATTTAATAAAATAAAACTAACAGATGAAGAGAAGCGATTTATATTAGGATATTTATCCTATTCAAAGGCTGATCTATATGCACGCTTTCTTTTTTATAATTTTTATAATACGTTGTTAGGTAGTGATTTAGAACCTTCTGCTTTAGTAGAGAAATATGTAAATAAATTGTTTGAAGATAAGGAGTTAAATAATTTCGATTTTTATGATAGATTTTCTAAAAATCCCAGAGTAAGTAATTATGTTACTATGGTTCGAAATATAATTGAAGTTAAGCTTAGAAAAAAGATTTATTCAGTTGATAAGAGCGACCCATTTTCATTTCATAAGGTAAAAATTGACTACTATAAGAAAACGTTTAACAAAAACTTCACATCTTGTTTGATTTTTGAATATATTTATAGCAGTATAGATGGAGCTAATTCGTTAGAAGAATTATCAAATATAGAAACACTTATTAAAAATAATAAGGAAAGCCTGATATACGAAGAGTATTATAATCGTTTGATGGAAAAAGTAAATATTGGTAAGGAGTTAAGAAGTTCTAAAGAATTTGGCAATTATATTTTATTAGATTCTCTTGGGATTGAGCATACTATTTCAGAATATAATGGTCATTATGTCTATCTTTGCTTGTGGGCAACTTGGTGTTCAGCTTGTCATCAATATTTTCCTTACTTAGAAGATTTATACCAAAAATATAAGAATACTGATTTAAAAATTGTGAATCTTGCTATTGATAAAATGCCAATAGAAAAAATAATTAGGCATTTAGATAAATACAATTTGTCTTTCGACCAGTTAGTTTATAAAGGGAACTTTTATAGTCCACTATGCAAAGATTTAAGTATAAATTCATTACCTCATTATTTGATCCTCGATAAAGAGGGTAAAATAATAAATCCCGTGGCACCATTCCCCGTACAAGAAAAATCACTAAAAAGAGAATTTGAAAAACTTGGTATTAAGATAGATTAGTTGAATGCTTATTTATATATTTTTTATTGTTTGATTTAGTTAAGATATAATGAAAAGTTAAGATTAATAAAAGGGGTGGGGCTTTTAATTAAGTTGAGTATTTCTCAATCATCTATAATTATAACAAATGCTTATTAAGAAATTTAAATATTGTTTAGTAGTTTTTATAATGATATTTTACAGATTAGAATGTTCATCAGATTTGTCCATTACTCTTTCACAAGCATATAATAATGATTATGCGAGTGGTGAGCGAAGTTCCTTAGATATGAGTGTTATTTATAGTCTTAAGGAGCAGATTTTACTGTATGGCTTTGATATAAATATAAATTCCAAAATTAGTATTGGTGGTAGATACGAAGATGGTACTAAAGTGATGATGTCGCAAATAGTGCCTACTGATAATGAAATCTTTGGAGAGTTAGTATTCAAGTATCCGGTAGGTTGGCTATTAGACCCATATATTTCTTTTAATACTCGAACGCAAGTTACAGAATCAATTAATATTTTCAATAATACCAAAACGGTAAGTGGCAAGATGAGGGATCCTATTACAACACAAGAGTCCTTTGGATTTGCTTATAACTTAAAAGATAGTACCTTTAAAAATGATATAAGATTAGGTATTTCACTAATGCAAATTAGAGCAGATAGATATACTCAAATGACAGATGACCCATTTACACCTTATATTAGGGAGAAATATAAAGTTAAAACAGGTATTGATATTAATAATACTTTTAATTATAAAATTGATGCGGCTACGAGTTTCTCTTCGAGGTTGGCATTATTTGGCGATTTTGAGGATCTTAACATTTGGCTTATAAGATTTGAAAATGATTTGAATATGAAAATTTGGGATTTTTTTGGAATACTTATACGTATGAATTTTCTTTATGATCATAATCAGTTAAGCAAACTACAAATACAGCAAAGTTTTAGAGTAGGAGTTTTAACAAGGTTTTAGAAAATTTTTGCGACTTTACTTATTAATTACTATTTTTGTTGAAATGCACATTTGGTTTACAGGTAAGAAATGAATTATAAAAATTTAAGATATACGCCTGAGCTTGAAGATGCTGTTCAAGAAGCAGAATTAATTTATTTAGAGAAAGGGTTAGAATTAGAATTCGCTGATAAGTCAAGATGGATTTCTGCAACTGCAAAGAATTTAATGAAGAATTACGATAGAAAAAATAGTCATTATATTTTTCTTGATTTTAATGATACTGAGGATTCTGAGTTTAATTTAATTGATATTTTATATTTTAATGATTATGATATAGAAAATAAAGTTACTTTTCAACAGCTATTGGAATTATTGGAACCGCTAGATGTGAGTATTTTGACACTATATTTAGATGGTTTTACACATAATGAAATTGCCAATAATTTAGAAATAAGTATAAATACTTCCAGACAAAGAATTAGTAGGATAATAAGAAATCTTAAAGAAACAATAATCAAAAGGTGAGCCAGTCCATTCTCCTAAACGCTTATCTACAGAATTAGGAATATAAGAAAAAGATAGTTTCAATTTAATTGAAATTTATTTAGAAAATGCCTGAAATTATAGAGGATACAGAAATGAAAAAAATAATCATATTAGCAATCTTGTGCGTGATGAACGCTATAAGTTTGCAGGCTTTAAATACTGCTCGGCTTACCCTAATATATGATGATAATATGAAAGAAATAGAAGGACGAGTAGATATAGATTATTATAATTTTCTATTAAATCAGCGTTCAATAGTAGATACTTTTCACTTAAAAGGCAGTCAAGCTGAGCAAATTGTAGATTTTGAATTCGCTATAGCCATTTGTACACTTGCTATCAATTGAGAATCTTTGAAATTCCTTTTTCTCGGATTCGTCCACATATAAAAAAAATAAGTGTAAATTTTTAAATATTTACACTTCTAAAATATTTTTTGAAATTATCGCAACTAAATTTTGTGTTATAGCCCTACCCCAAAGGGCTTTTTATTTTGCAAATAATTATTTAGTTTATATTCCAACTTATTGTGATATTACAAAAAATAACAAAATTGAGCAATTGATACATTACTTTACAAGTTAAACTAAATATTATTTTTATTTTATATTTTGTTATTTATATTTTAATTATTAATTTTGTAAATCATTTATTGAGGGTGCATAGATAAATGAGATAAGTTTGTTTAAAAAAATTATTTAGCATCACAAACTTAATCTATTAATTTTCGATTTTTATAGCATATTTTAATAGGCAATACTTAAATATGAAAAAAGTTGTATCTCTCTTTTGTTTTATTTTTGCTCTGCAAATTGTTTATTCGCAAAATACAAATTTCGCAAGAGATAGCTTATATAAAGTATTGCAAAATGCAAATAATCCTTCCGAACAGATAAATGCTTGGATTGATATTGGTGAGAATTATGGACATGCTGGGCAGACAGATAGCCTCAGATATGTGAACGAGCAAATCCTCAAAATAGCAACCACTACGCATCAAGATTCTTTACTTGCTAAAGTATATATACAATTAGGATTTTACTTCGGAAGTATTAGTGATGATAAATTAGCATTAGAATATCAATTTAAAAGTTTAGAGCTTGCAGAAGAAACCAAAAATAGTGATGCAATTTGGATTGCATCTAAGGAAATCGGATTTACTTACAAACGTTTAAAAAATTATAGCCAAGCATTACGATATTTACGTAAGTCTATTGATTACCTTAATGAGGTTTCATTATATAAATCTGTTGCAAAAAATAGAACTTATACCAATATTGCAGAAGTATTTGTAGGGTTAAAGCAAACAGATTCTGCACTACATTATGTGCAATTAAGTAATGAACATACCTCAAAAGAATTAGATGCTTACGGCTATGCGAGAGTATTATATATTTTTGCAACAGTATATAAATCAACTGGTGATTTTGATATTGCCGAGAGTTATTATAAAAAATGTATTGCTTTTAGTGATTCAAGTGATATATATTACCCATATATCACAGCCACTACTGAATATGGACGGCATTTGTATGATAATAAACAATTTTATTTGTCTCTTGAATATGCTTTAAATGCTTTTAATAAAGCGTTGTTAGCAGAAAATAAGTTAGAAGTAATTAACACATCCGCATTACTTCGTAAAGTGTATTTTGCTATTGGTCAAAAAGATAGTGCAAATTTTTATGCTGATTTGAAAGATGCATATAGCGATAGTGTATTTAACGAGCAACAAATTAGCCAAATACAAAACATTTCTTTAAGCCAATTTATTAAAGAACATATAGAAAAAGATAAAATTTTAGAAGAGAAACGACAACATAGACTAAATTTACAATATACATTAATAGCGGCTGGTATTATTGTTTTATTTACTTTATATTTGCTGCTAAGCCGTAGTTTTATAACAAGCTCTAAACTAATTGAGTTTTTTGGTGTTATTACTTTATTAATTGTATTTGAATTTTTAAATTTATTGCTACATCCTTTTTTAGAAAAAATTACAAATCATTCACCACTATTAATGTTATTTGGTTTAGTTTGTATTGCAGCATTACTCGTTCCATTACATCATAAAATAGAAAAATGGACAACTATGAAACTTGTAAAGAAAAATAGAGAAATTAGATTAGCTATTGCAAAGAAAACTATCCAAAAATTAGAAATAAACGATGTTGAGGAAAATAATTCAAAAAGTGTAAATCTTTAATTTATTTCTTTATTTTAATAAATGAAATTTTGAAAAACTTATAACATTTGGGTCGGTTTTTATAGCATTTCGTCTAATTATAGATTTTAAATATAATCCTTCTAGACTTTTACATCTACTTAATGCAACGTAAACTTGTCCGGGGGAAAAGGAATCAGTAATATCAGCAATTATATTGTCGAATGTCAAGCCTTGACATTTATGCACGGTAACAGACCACGCAAGTTTTATTGGAAACTGACTAAAATCTCCAATTGATGTTTCTTCAATTTTCTTATTTTTTGAATCCCAAGAATAAACAATATTATTCCAAGTATATCTTTTTAATTCTACGAAATTCCCCTTACTTATTTCGATAATTATTTTATTTTTTTCAAATTTAATAATTTTTCCAATTTTTCCATTATAATATTTTTTATCGGGGTCGTTTCGGATAAACATTACTTGCGAGCCAACTTTTAGTTTTAATTCCCTATCTGTTGGTAATATAGAATCTGGAAAATCACCAGTAATATCAGCATTATATGTAATTAATTCAGAATTTAACTCGTCTAATTTTTTATTATTTATATTATCAACAATTCTATTATGAGTAGCCACGACCACAATATCTAAATTCTCATTTTTGACAATCGAAGGAATAAATCTACTATTAAGTAGTTTCATATCTTCATCATCAACTTGATTAGTTCTAATTTTATTTAATAATTCAATGAATTTTATGTCGTTTTGACGATAAATTTTATTTAACTCGATATAATATGGTCTATTTTGGTTTAATACGATTGAATCAAAAAAGAATGGTGTTTTATAATACTCTTTTAATATATCCCATTGATCTGATTTAACTATTGGTGGTAATTGAAAAGCATCACCAATTAATAATACTTGCACTCCTCCGAAAGGCTCATTTTCTTTTTCGCGAAATACACGCAGCAATTTATCAACAACATCAATCAAATCACATCTTACCATAGAAACTTCGTCTATAATCAGTAATTCGAGTTCGTTTAATATTTGTTTTGTGCCTTTTCTATAACGAAAATTGTCAAAAATAGTTTGTTTATCTTCATCTTCGGGATTAAAACTTGTTCTTAATCTATAATCATTTGGAGTATAAACGCTTGGGGCTATTCTAAAAAAAGAGTGTATAGTTTGCCCACCTGCATTAAGTGCGGCAACACCAGTAGGTGCTAAAACAACAGTATTTTTCTTTGTAATTTTTTTGATATATTTTAAAAATGTTGTTTTGCCTGAGCCAGCTTTACCTGTTAAATAAATAATTTTTTCTGAAGAATTAACTAATTCAACAGCTCTAAAAAATTCCTCATTTTTTGGATCAATTTCAATATTATCAATTTTAATTGGCATTAATGATTAAGCAATTTCACCCATAAATACGGGGTCATAGCTTTTAACAGCGTTGAATACACTATTTACATTATTTTTATTTGCAACAAGTATCATTCCAATTCCAAGATTAAAGGCTTTTCGCATTTCATCAGTTGAAACATTTCCAACTTCTTGAATTAAATCAAATATTGGCAGTTGTTTCCACGAATTCCAATCAATTTTTAAAGATAATCCTTTGGGAACAATACGATTAGTATTGCCCACGATTCCGCCACCCGTGATATGAGAAATACCCGTTAATAATTGGCTTTCTACAAGTGGAAGAACTCCTTTTAAATAACTTAAATGAACTTTTAGAAGGCTCTCACCTACCGTTTCACCAAGAGAATCAACATAATCATCTACTTTAAATTTACTAAATAATACTTTGCGAGCAAGTGAATATCCATTAGTATGCAATCCTGATGATTTAAGTCCAATTAGCATATCACCTTTTTGAATATTCGAGCCATTAACAATATTTTTTTTATCTACAATACCGATAATCGTACCAGAAATATCATATTCACCGTCGTGATACATCGAAGGCATTTCAGCAGTTTCACCACCAATTAAAGCACAATTATTTTCTTTACAAGATTTTACAAATCCACTTATTACATCAACAGCAACATCGGGATTTAGCACTCCTGTTGCGAAATAGTCGAGGAAAAAAAGTGGTTTAGCTCCGCAGCACAAAATATCATTAGTACAATGATTAACAAGACATTCCCCTATTGTGCTATGTTTATTCATTGCAAATGCTATTTTTAGTTTCGTACCAACTCCGTCAGTACTTGCTACTAATATTGGGTGTTCAAATTCTGGAAATTTAGCGTCATAAAAACCGCCAAAAAGCCCAATATTTGATAAAACATTTTTATTATGTGTTGATTTTACTAATGGTTTAATTCTATCAACAGTTTCATCGCCTGCTTCGATATTAACGCCAGAATCTTTATAAGATATACTCATTTAATTTCTTTTTGAATTATTAATAAATAATATACAAATGTACAAAAAAAACATCATTTAATTGGTGTTTCAATTATTACTTTCACAGTTCGGCAATAGCTACGCCCTTCGGGTGAATTATTATCATATAGCAATTCACTACTACCGATATTTTGAATTTCAACTTGTTTATCTAAAATTTTTAAAACTTTTTGTACTTCAGCATTTCTTTTCGCCGCAAGTTCTCTATTATACAATTCTTCGCCTGTTCTATCTGCATATCCAGAAATAATTACTTTTGAATTCGGTTTAATTTTAGATTTAACATCATTGAGTAATTTTTTCTGTGCATCGGTTAGGTCTGATTTATCAAAATCAAATAATATGAGCGAAAATCTTTCTATCTTCTTATCATCTTTAAGTTCAAATCTTTTCTTTTTAATTGTTAATTGACTAATATTTAGCTCTTTAACAATTTCTAAATCTTTTCCTTTTTTATCCCAATAATTTAATTTCACCATAATTGGCTCTTCGAGTGATGGAATTGGCTCGTCCTCGACATCCCAAATATTTTTATCTCCATTACCCAAACCACTAAATTCTCTAATTATTTTATTTTTTTGTTTAACAACTATATTCCATTTATCAATACCTAATTCGGACCATAAATCTGGCGTTATTTCGATTATTGGTGGATTTGCTGTTCGGACAATATCTTTTAAATCGAGTGGTGCAATAATATTATAATCATTAGAGGAAATTTCTACTCTTTGATTTTCTTCACGTCCGTCACTAATATCATTATTGGCTGGTTTTGTGGGTAAATTTCTCATCTGAATATTAATTCTATTTGGCTCAATTCCCCATACACTTACTAAATAATCTCTAACTTCCTCAGCACGATTTTTAGATAAATTTGGTATTGATTTTTCTTTATCTAAATTATTGTTAGTACCCGTTAAAGTAATATTGGATTTTGAATTTACTAATCTATAAGCAACTATATTTAGTAAATTTGAATAAATATCCATAGTTTCCCAAGTTAATTTATTCGGTTCAAAATCTGAAATTTCATTTTTTGATAACAATTTCATAGAAGTATTTCGTAAATTAGCATCACCTTCTTTAAAAAATACATAAGGCAAAATTGGAAAACTTTCTTCAGTTTCTACTTCTTCAATTATAATCGAAGGGTCAATTTGTCTTGTTCCATCTCTATTTAAACCAGTGATTTTCAAACTTGCAGATTCGTTTATATTTCGAGGAATATTTTTTTGATAAGTCTCATAAATATATGTAGTTGTAAGTTCAGTTTTAGAATCTGGATAGCTAACTTTTTCAACTTCTTTACTATCAATCATTTTTATTTCAATATCATTAATTCCCGCTATCTCATTAATCGTTGTATCTCTTATATATTTAATATCTTTAATCTCGTTTACTTTCTCTGGTTTATAAATAGGAACTTTTAAAGAAGCTCCTATTTGCAAAGAATTAACACTCCAATTAACCTCTGATAAATTATTCAATCCATAATAATACCTTAATTCTGGTAAAATAGAAGCATTTTTAAATATTGGAAATGAGTAAGATGCACCTAAAAACAAATGAAATTGCATTGTATTTTTATTTGGAATTTCTCGATTAGTATATTCATTTCTTGCTTTTGTGCCCGTACTGCTAAAGACAACATTATTCGGCGAAATTAATTTTTCAGACTGATCGAATGTTGAATTATTCATAATTCCAAGTCGTAAACCAGAGCTTAAAATCAAATTTTCAATAAGAGTATAATTTACATTCGGCTCAATAGCAATAATTTGAATATTAGATTTAATAGAGTATTTTGAAATTGCGTCAGCAATATCGCCGTTATTGAAGCCATCGGTTTTTCTTATTTCTGTATTTCCAATTTTCTGCTCTTTTATAAGCTCTCCATTTAAAGTAGCATAACCCAATCTTGCACCAATACCCCAACCATTAACAAGTGGATAATCAAATAATATTCCGAGACTAACTCCACTACCACTTCCATTTGTAAACTGTGGGCAACAACTTGGATAATCTTTAAGTTTATTAAAATCAGCATCGTGAAAATTTGCAAGATAGCCAATATAACCACCAACGTAAATTATAGGTTGTTCTTCAAAATTCTGTGCATTAGATTTGAATAGATTAATTAATATTAAAGATATAATGATATAAACTATTTTTTTCATACTTTTGTTTTTCCCAGAATATTACTTAATTATGATAAAGCGTGTAGTAAGAATTTCCGTCGGCGTTTGAAGTTTAATAATATAAGTCCCCGTATTTATTCCAGAGCTATTAACTGTAATTGTTTTAATTTCAGAAGAGTTGTTATTAGTCCACTGAGTAATTATATTTTCTTTTCCAAGATTATCAACTATTGATAGCTGAAAATTTCCTATTTCGATAGTATTTACAGAAATATTCAAATAATCACTTGCTGGATTTGGATTTACAGCAACAACATTACCAATACCATTAATTTTTAAAAATCTATCACCGCCCTCTTTACATATATTTGTTGTTAAAGAGCCATTTTCAATTGTTATACTGCTTACAAGGGTTTTCATACTATAATTTATTTTTTCAATATTAATATCAGTATAATTAGTATCACCGAGTAGAGTATATCCTTCAATTTCAGCAATTATATTATCATCATTTTTAACATTAATATTTTTAATTTTAAATGTAAGAATTCTATCATCACCGTTTAAAGTACTGCTAAATAATTCCCCATTAATTATTCTATTTGGATAAAATATAGAGCGATGCATAGAAATTGTAATCGAATCAATTTCAAAATCAATAAGCTCATCATTTCGTTTATCTAATTTTGCAAAAATTGGAATTTTAAAATTATTTAGCGTCGGCTCAGTTTCTAATTTTGGTATATAAATATGAAGTTTTTTCGATGGTTTGCCCTCTCCGTTCAAAAAGACAATATATTCTTTATCGCAATCACCAGTTTTGATACTAAACACAATAGAATCTTGATATTTTTTCACTTCGCTTGGCAAGAATTTTACTTTAAATTTTATTTCTTGATTTATTGGTAAAGTAGTATTCATTAAATCTGGATTTATTTCAAAAATTGGATATTCTGGTAAATCAATATCATCAATAAAAACATCATATCCACCAATATTTTTTGCTGTAAATTCGATTTCTTGACTTAATCCAACTACTGAACTAAAATTATAAGTTTGAGGAATAATTTGCAATTTACCCTCTACAACTTCACCTTTTAATATAATTTTCTTCTGAATAATTTGTCCATTTATATATAAAGTAGCCTCATATTCAGCAAAATACACTCCTTCGGACAAGCCTTTGGGGTCGAAATTAATTTGCAAAGCGATTCTCTTATCTTTTGGATTAATTGTATCATTAATAAGTCCATTTCCAACTTTAAAGAATGCATCTTTACCAAGATTTACAATATTTTCATTTAATAATATATATCTTGCATTTGATAAATTTGTATAAACTATACCATTCAAATTTGCAATATGGCAAGGTGATAATTTTCCAAAATCAAGTGTATCAATTAATGCATTATTTGTATAAAAATCTTGTGTACCATTCAAATCTTCAGCACTAACTTGCGATAATATATAATTTACATTAATTGGAATAATTATAGTATCATTACAAGGCGTGTCAAAAACAACAATTAAATTATTATTCTTTTCTGTAGTATCAATCGCTTTAAATGTAAAAGAAATATTATTTTTTCCATTTTTAGGTGCTAATACTAAATTTGATGCTGTAATATTTTTTACATTATTTGAATTATTTGCAAAAATTTCTTTAACTTTCTCTTCAATCAAACCTAAATTTGTTAAAGTTAAAGTTGCAACTTTATCAAAACCAATTTCTAAATTTGCTAAATCAACGGGATTTTGATTTGTTATTACTTGAAAATCAGCAATTTCAGCATATAAATCAATTTCTATTACCTTAGCTTCTGGCACATCGGTTTCAATTCTAAATTTAGCTTTTTTCTTACCGCTACCAGCTTGTTTTCCATTTATTCTAATATTAAACTGCGTGCCGTCTCCCGGAGTTATAGTAATAGGAGGATTTTTCGGGTTAGTAATCAAAAATGCATCAGGATTATCACCGACAATTTCTGCTTTTGATATTAAACTAAATGAAACAGTAGCAGATTTCGAATTTTGTATTGAGATTATTTCCTCTTTTTCATCGCACCAAGCAATAAGACCAAAGTCAATTTCATTTGTATTAACATAAATTTGTGATTGAACCCCTTTTCCATATAACTCCACTTGGTTAAAAGCGGCACAAGTTGAATCGGTTACATAACTTAGCATTTTCAGAGCAGAATAATAATCCTTTTCCTCTGTTGGTCTAAACTCGATATGAATTTTTAGAGATTCGCCTGGTAATAATTCTTTTGGAAGAGTTGGATTTGTGCCAACAACATAAAAAGGTGGTTCGATAGAATTAATATCCTTTATTAATAGCGGTGCTTCACCGATGTTTTTTAAATCAAATGTACGCGATGATTTTCCATTTATTCTTGTGTCTGGAAAAGCAAAATCGCCTTCAATTTTCATACCGGGTAAAAAAGCATCTCCAACTTTAAATTCTATAATCCAAGGATTAGCTTTATTTATATCAGTGTCATTATGATTAAAGAAAAGCATATTTGAGATATTTTGCTTTTCACCACCAGTATATTGATATTTTACTATTAGTTCAATAGAATCGCCAGGTTTTATAGATACATTTCCTAATGGTGAAACAATTTCAAACCCATTATTCCCTAATAGCCAATTATTATTACTTAAATGAATTTCTAAATTTTCACCAGTAGTTGCACCATTTTTTATTATTGTTTTAATATTTCTTTCATATCCAATACAGGTTATTGCCATATTTTCTGCTATAGTATCCGCTACTAATATTGGCTTCATATCAAGTATTAATAGATTAGCCGCCGCTTGCGACATTACAAATGATGGTTCTCTTTGATACTCATTTATATTATTATTATGTGTATTTTGCATAAATACGATACAATGATATTTTTCTGTTGTATCAATATTTTGATTTAAAGTCTGAGTTCCCGCAGGATCAGTCAATGATATTCCCGTATCAACCCACTCACCATCAAAACTTGCATAATAAATTTTTGAACTAATGTTATCACCTTGTATTGCTTGATTAAAATCAATCGAAGCACTTGATTGAGATATATATTGAGTTGTATCACTTCTAATACCCGAATAAAAAGACGCCCCACTTGTCAATAATGTTGGCAATCCCATTGTATGATTACAATCAGCCCTATAACGACCATTGCCCCCTGATTTTGAATTTATATCTCCTCCCTTTACTTCGAGAGAAACATTTTCAACAGAACTTTTTGATAATAAATTTATAGCCCCACCGGAGCCATTTCCACCATAAGCAACATTACCTATTCCACCACTAGGCTCTGAGCCAGCCGCACCATTTGCATTTACTCTTATATTTTTAATGATAGAAGCTGATATACTTATCGCTCCACCACCACCGCCACCATTTCCGGAATAAGCGCCAGGGAAGTTTGGATTACCTCCAGCACCACCCGAGCCACCAGCGAAAGGTATATTCATAGAATTTCCATAAATTTTCCCAGCTGATGGACCATTAGCAAGTGTACTATAACTTGCTGAGCCTCCTTGACTATTTTGTGGTTGCCCACTACCCGCACCATAACCACCTTCGGGATTACAATTTGAACCATTCGAGCAAGATGTTCCAGAAACACCGAATGGGTGTCCAGTGCCTCCAGCCGCAGATTCATAAGCTTGATTTTCGGGATAAGGTACTAAATTGAGTGAATTTCCATTAGCACCTGAACCTCTCCCGGGAGATTTAAATGCATCTTCCACTCCCATACCACTACGATTTCGACCTCCAGCACCACCGCCGACATATCCGTCGCCACCATCATCACCAATATCACTTAACGCAGTAAGGAAAGCATCATAAAATCTACCTCCTCCTCCACCTCCACCGGGTCCACCATTTTTCCTAATCGCACTAACGTCAATTATTGAATTAGTAGAACCTTCTATCTTACCTTTGACTAATAAATTAAATGGCAAATATGCTTGATTTCCGTTGGTATTTCCATCACAATCTTGTGAAGAAACTAAATATCTATGATTTCCTAATCTTATTGAATCAAAAATCATAGCTCCACGTGGCGATCTTAATCCTAAAATGCCTTCGCCAAAAATTGTATCATTAGGATTTTTTGTTCCATCAAAAAATGGTCTTGATTTGACTATATAAAATGTTTGAACATTAGATATATCACCATTAACACTAACAACTAATGGTATTCTAAATTCATTATTTAATACTAATGCGTCGTAAGAATTTGGTTTTAAATCTGGACGAATAAAAATTTGTGTAGATATAAGCCTTCCCTCCCAGCTTACAACTATTGGTCCAACTTTGATTTTCTCTTTATCCTCATTATTTTGTGGAAATACTCGAATTTGACTTTTAGAATTATTCAAATAAAATCCATCAGTTCCGAAAGTGCCTTTTTGATTATATGGAGCAATAAATTCAACATATATATTCATACCGGGCGCACCTATATCTGGAATAATATATGATACGTATGGAGCAGATATTAGTATTGTTGAGTATAAAATTAATACAACAAAATAAGTCAAAATTTTATTCATATTAAACACCATTAATTATTATTATCTACATTATTTTAATAGAAATTTAGATTTAATATTTTATAAATTAATCTCGCTGTCGTTAAATCACAATGACTCATATTTTCGTTCGGAGCAAGTTCAACTACATCAAGACCAACTAATTTTTTTCCAGCATTTCTTAATTTTCTAAATATTTCGATTGTCTCATTATACAAAAATCCATCTGGTTCGGGAGTGCCAGTAGCCGCCATAATGGCGGGATCAAAATAATCAACATCAAAAGTACAATATATTTCTCGGGAAAGTTCGTTTACAATTTTTTGTTGCCAATCAACTCCGTGAAGTCCTCTTCTAATTGCTGAAGCATAGAATGTTTTTACTCCGTTTTCTTTAATAAAGATTGCTTCTTCTATACATTGTGCCCTAATTCCGACTTGAACAATTTTACTTGGTGGAAAAAATTCAGCTACCCTTGCCATAAACGATGCGTGAGAATATTTTGAATCTAAATAAGATTCTCTTAAATCAGAATGAGCATCAAAATGCAAGACGCTCATATTAGGATATTTTTTATAATGTGCTTTTATTGGTGCGGTCGAAATAGTATGTTCGCCACCCAAAGTAACAACAAATTTATTATTTTCAATAACTTTAGCAACATTTTTTTCAATTAAATCTATGGCATCTTTATCAACTAAATCATCAAATTCTATAGGTTCTAAAGTTGCTATTCCCAAATCAAAACATAATTCTTTGTCAGTTTCATCATCATAGAACTCAACATAATGAGACGCTTCGATTATTCCATTAGGACCTAAACCTGCACCTTTTCCATAAGTAACAGAATGTTCATAAGGTGCAGATAATATCACAATTTTTGAATTTTCATAATTTGAAAATTCATCTTCAATAGCTAAAAAATTCTCATCAATTCCAAGTGTATTCATTCAGAAAATAAATATTTAGTTAGACAAAATTATAAATTCGATTTTTAATATAAATTATTTGAAAAATTTTATTAACATATTTGATTTTTAAAAATATTAATTAAATTAATTTTGAAACAATAAGTGAAATAGCTGAAATTGCAGCAGTTTCTGTTCTCAATCTTGTTTTTGATAATTTAATATTTTGTACATTTTGATTATTATTTATTTCTCCAATTTCATCAAGAGAAAATCCACCTTCGGGTCCACAAAGAATTAAAATATTTTTTTTATCTTTTACATTAATACAATTTTTACCATTTTCATCAGCAAGTATCACGGTATCAAAATTTGAAATTTTTTCTACAATATGTGATAATTTTATAGGTTCGGTAAAATCTGGCAAAACGCTTCTTTTGGATTGTTTCATAGCCGCAATTGACTTTGCCAACATTCTATCATGTCTTATTTTTGTTTTTGATGAGTAATGAGTAATTATTGGCACGATTTCTACCACGCCAAGCTCTGTTGCTTTCTCAATAATAAATTCAAATCTATCGTTATTATCAATCATACCGATTGCTAATGTTATATGATGATTTAGTTCATTAAAATTCTCATAAAACTCAATTATTGAAAGTAAATTCCCTTCTTTAGAAATTTTTGACAATTTGCATTTTGCTGTCAAACCTTTTCCATTTGTAACTAATAATTCATCATCAATATTTATCCGTAAAGATTTAGTATGTTTACTTTCTTCAAGTGATAAATATATTTCATTCATCGAACTATCAATATGTTCAGCATAGAAACATTCCATAAAATTTTCTTATAATTAGTTTGTTAAATAGAATAATTTATGTATTTTTAAAAAAAATTATTCAAAATTAGTTAAGAAATAGCAAAAAAACAAAATATTTGGAAAACAAAATGGCAAATTCTAATCAAAATGTATTTAAAAAATTTGTTTCTAATCAACGGTTTTCTGATAGTGTTGAACAAAATAAAAATAAATCTTTTTCTTTAAGAATTCTTATAATTTTAATTTCAGTTTTAGTTATAGGTTTATTTTTTGTGATAAATATTGACGATAAACCTTATGATGCGCCCGATTATAGAATTATACCCGGTAATATTTGGGAAGGTTCGCAACTTGTAGCTGACTTTAGTTTTCCTATTTACAAGCAACAGTCTGATTTTCTCGATGATAGGCAAAAAGCGGCTGATAATACTTTACCAGTTTTTATTTATGATGAAAGTGTTGAAGAAGCAATGCTTAATAAATTAGATAATTATATTACTGTACTTGCAGAAATAAATGAAAATATGAACGATAAATTGGATTTTTCATTTCCAGAAAAAATTATTAGTCCTATTTTATCATTAAATAAATCACAAAAACTTGTTGAATTAAAAAAATTAGAAAAGATATTAGCTCAATATTTACAAAATGTATATTCTAAAGGATTTATTAATATATCTAAAGAAAAAATGCTTGTTGAAGATATTTCGGTCAATACTGAAAATAATGAATTTAAAATTATCCCAATAATTAATTTAACAGATAAAAATTCATTTTTAATTAATGCAGAAAAAATGATAAATTCGAATATTCCAAGTATTTATCAACCGCTTGTTTTAGAAATTATTACGAAGCTTAACACACCTAATTTACTTTTTAGCAAGGAATTAACCGATAAAGCAATCGAATTGAATATGCATAACGTACCTCGAACTATTGGATATGTAAAAAAGGGTGAAATCATTGTTCAAAATGGAGAAAAACTAACAAATGAGATAATTCTCAAAATCAATTCATATCATAGTTCATCATATATTCTAGGTGATTCTTCTACAAGTATATTATATTATATTGGTGGATTTGGGCATTCAACTATAATTTTATCAATACTCTTATTATATTTAATGCTTATTAGAAAAAGGATATTTGCTGATAACGCTCAACTATTAATAATTATGATAATTTTAGTTGTAATTTCTGCATTTGCTTGGATCACATCACAAATACATTCACAATATCCATTAGAATTACTTATTACGATTCCGTCTTTTGCTATGCTTGTTGCTATTGTTTTTGATTCGAGAACTGCATTTTACGTTACTATTACTATGGCATTGTTAATTTCTGGTATCAGAGGAAATGATTATATTACTGGTACGATTATGATATTTACTGGTAGTATTGCGGCATATACAGTTAGAGATATTCAAAGCCGTACACAAATGTATCAATCGTTTTTTTATATTTTTATTGGATTTTTACTTACAATTTTAATTTTTGGTGCAGAAACATCTCTTAAAATAGAAGATATTGTTAAAAATATTATTACTGGATTTATTAACTCCTTAATGGCACCACTACTTACTTTTGGCTTGTTATTTATTATTGAAAGATATTCAAACATATCAACTGATTTAAAAATTAAAGAATATGACAATCTTGACCACCCACTTTTACGTATGATTGCAGAAAAAGCACCTGGAACTTATCAACATACATTATCGGTTGCTATTCTTGCCGAAAGGTGCGCCCGAGAAATTAATGCGAATCCTCTTCTTACAAAAGTCGGTACTTATTTTCACGATTTAGGAAAAATCACAAAAAGCGAATATTTTACAGAAAATCAAATTGGTATCGAAAATAAACATGATTTAATCGCCCCTAAAAAAAGTGCAAAAATAATAATTGACCATGTTGCAGAAGGTATCGTTCTAGCTAATGAATATCATTTACCTCAACGCATTATTGATTTTATTCCTATGCATCACGGCACAACTTTGGTTAAGCATTTTTATGCAAAAGCATTAGAAAGTGCTGAAAATAAAAACTCTGTTTCGCAAGCTGATTTTAGGTATCCTGGGCCAAAACCTCGAACCAAAGAATCAGCAATATTAATGATTTGTGATTTTGCTGAAGCTATATCGCGATTAGAGGATAAAACTATCGAGGAAATAGAAGAAATTATTGAGAAAAATATTCACGATAGAGTTACCGATGGGCAATTTGATGAGTGCGATATTACATTAAATGATTTATCTATAATTAAGAAAACGATTGCAAAAAATATTATTGGTATGTCGCATAAAAGAGTAGCTTATAAAGAAATCCCAAAAAATCCAAATTAATAATTTTGAATTTGATTGACTAATTATAAAGAAATATTAAAAAATATTCCAAAATCTTTTCAAAAAGATTTGAATAACTATATTAATTATATTAGACTTGAAAAAGGTTTATCTAATAATACTTTTTATTCTTATTTACACGATATTAAAGTTTATATTGAATTTTTAGATACTCAAAAAATTGAATCATTTAATACTGTAAATTTTGAAACTATTATTAAATTTATAGAAGAATTAGCTGAATTGGGGCTTAGTATAACAAGCAGAATGAGATATTTATCTGCAATTAAAGGATTACATCTATTCTTATTTTCTACGGGGAAATGTGAAAAAAATCCAAGTGAAAACATTGAAATGCCAAAATTTCATAGGAAACTACCCGAATGTCTTAGTATAAATGAAATAGATTTGATTATTTTGCAGATTGATATAAATACAGACGCTGGAATTAGAGATAAAGCAATGCTTGAAACTCTTTATGCTTCTGGATTACGAATTTCTGAACTTTTAAATCTTAGACAACGTGATATTTTATATGATAATGAAATTATAAGAATCATCGGTAAAGGAAATAAAGAAAGAATTGTTCCTATTGGGAGTTCTGCCTTAAATTCAATTTTAAAATATCAGAATTCAGTACGCTCAAAATTTTTAGGCGCTTATTTAACTGATGATATTTTATTTTTAAATCAAAGAGGCAAGCCATTAACTAGAATGGGTTTTTGGAAAATTTTGAAGAAATATTCAATAATGGCAAAAATTGAAAAAGACGTTTATCCTCATATATTTAGACATTCCTTCGCTACACATTTACTTGAGGGTGGAGCTGATTTAAGAATTGTTCAAGAAATGCTTGGGCATTCTGATATATCAACAACTCAAATTTATACTCATATAGATAGAGAATTTATAAAAGAAGTTCATAGAACGTTTCATCCACGAGCATAATTATTTTTATAATAATTAAAATTTGGAAATTAAATTTTAATTTATTTTTTTTGCAAAATAAAATGGCTGTATAAAAAATGATTTTTTTTTTATTTTCTACGCTTCTATTTTTTTAAACATCATATTTATTATATTTTATCGAGGAAATAAGTATTAATTTACAAATTGAAATAGTACTCTTAATTTTTTCAATACTATTCTTTTTTAGTATATTGGCTGGAAAAGCAAGTTCAAGATTTGGCGTACCTGCTTTATTACTTTTTTTAACAGTTGGTATGCTAAGCGGTAGTGATGGTTTAGGAATAAATTTTCAAAATTATCATATTGCTCAAGTTATTGGAACTATTGCACTATGTATTATCCTTTTTTCTGGCGGTTTAGATACTAAATTTAATGAAATCCGCCCTATATTATCACAAGGAGTTATTTTAGCAACTTTTGGGGT
Source organism: Bacteroidota bacterium (assembly GCA_029974985.1). Taxonomy (GTDB): domain Bacteria; phylum Bacteroidota; class Ignavibacteria; order Kapaibacteriales; family UBA2268; genus JANJTB01. Next base: position 44,977 of record JARKQC010000267.1, read on the forward strand.
TGTTTTAACTGCATTGACTACGGGGCTAATAGTATGGTGGATATTCGGAATGACTATGAAATCAGCTGGGGTTGGCTTCACAACTTCTTTATTACTTGCTTCAACAATGTCTTCTACTGATTCTGCTTCGGTATTTTCTATTTTGCGCTCAAAAAGTTTAAATCTTAAGAATAATTTGCGTCCAATGCTCGAACTCGAAAGTGGAAGTAATGACCCAATGGCATATATTCTTGTAATTACATTAATTGAAATTATAAAAATGGATGCAAATCCAAATTATTGGTCAGTTGGTGCTTTATTAATCTTACAATTACTCGTAGGAGCAAGTAGCGGATATTTACTTGGTAAATTATCTGTATTTATTATTAATAGAATAAAAATAGGAAATGATTCTTTATACCCAATACTACTTTTTACATTTTGTATTTTAATATTCTCATCTACATATTTTATTAATGGAAATAGTTACCTTGCAGTATATATTGGGGGATTAGTAATTGGGAACTCAAAATTCATTCATAAACGTTCTTCATTGAACTTTTTCGATGCTTTGGCTTGGTTATTCCAATTAGTGATGTTTTTGGCATTGGGCTTATTTGTAAATCCAACAGAATTAATTCCAATCATAATACCGGGATTAATAATTAGTTTAGTAATGATTTTTATTACAAGACCTTTGTCTGTATTTTTAAGCTTGGTTCCGTTTAGCAAAATGAAGTTAGCTGATAAAACTTATGTTTCTTGGGTTGGACTTCGTGGTGCAGTACCAATTATTTTTGCAATTTTTCCTTTAGCAGAAGATATTCCTTATGCAAGATTAATATTTAATATTGTATTTTTTTGTACATTAGTTTCTCTATTATTACAAGGAACGACTGTTACAGTAATTGCAGAATGGCTTGGATTAGCTGAGAAATCAAAAGCTCCGAGCAAATTACAAGATTTCGATGTTGATTTTTCTGATGAAATAAAATCAGTTACTTGTGAAATTCTTATAACTAATGAGGTATTATCAAACGGAAATAGACTAATGGATTTAGGTTTGCCAGATAAAACTTTGGCTGTAATGGTTAAACGTTACGATAAATTTTTTGTGCCTACGGGCAAGACAGTATTAAAAAATTCAGATAAATTATTGATTATTACAGATAATCACGAAGCATTGATGGAAACTTATCAAAATCTTGGTTTACAAAATAAATAATCATAGTTTTATATAAAAAAACTTGACTGCTTTTCATTATTTAAAAAACAGTCAAGTCGTAAATATTATTAATAATTAAATAATTAGCTTAATGCTTTAATAACATCTTCTGGAGCCTGAACAAGCTCAACGAGAACTCCTTGAGAAGAAAGTGGAAATTCCTCATTTCCTTTCGGATGAATAAAGCAAATATCATATCCAGAAGCACCTTTGCGAATACCACCGGGAGTAAATCTCACTCCATTAGAACTTAACCATTCTACACAAGCTTTGAGGTCGTCAATCCATAAACCAATATGATTTAATTGAGGCTCGTGTACTTTTGGCTTTTTTTCTGCATCGAGTGGTTGCATTAAATCAACTTCTACTGAATATGGTCCTTCACCAATTCTGAGAATATCTTCATCAACATTTTCAGAAATACTTGTGAATGTATGGATTTTTGTCAAACCCATAATATCAACCCAAAAATTTGATAATTTTGCTTTATCTAAACCGCCAATAGCAATTTGTTGAATTCCTAATACTTTAAATGGTCTCATTATTCTTTTTCATTTGTTACACAAAAATAAACTCAAAATTAATTATAATTCATTTTATAAACAAATTTATTCACTAAAAAGCAGTTTATTTAAGCAATTTTTTATAAATTACTTATTAATATAATTATTAACTATCTTTTTGTTTAAAACTACTAATAATTTTTTTTACTTCTTCAATTTTATTCTCATCAAAACTACTATTATTTTTTAATAAAGGTGTTAATAAATCAATTGGAATTGGAAATAAGATAGTTGAATTTTTCTCAGTTGCTATATCAGCAACAGTTTGTAAAAATCTTAATTGTAGTGCAACTGGTTCAACAGCAATTTGTTCTGCGGCTTCTCGAAGTTTTGCCGCCGCTTGTAATTCACCTTCTGCATTAATGATTTTTGCACGACGCTCACGCTCGGCTTGGGCTTGTTTAGCCATAGCACGTTGCATTTCAAGGGGCAAATCAATTTGTTTTACCTCGACAGCAGTAACTTTAATTCCCCAAGGCTCGGTATGCTCATCAATTATTTGCTGAAGTTGAATATTAATTTTATCGCGTTCTGCAAGTAAATCATCTAAATCAGATTGCCCAAGAATACTGCGTAATGTTGTTTGGGCAATTTGGTCTGTTGCATATAAATAATTTTCGATTGCAACAATTGCTTTATCTGGATAAACGACTCTAAAATAAACCACAGCATTTACTTTTATCGAAACATTATCTTTTGTGATTACATCTTGAGGTGCAACGTCTAATGTAACAGTTCTTAGACTAACACGCACCATTTTATCAATAAATGGTACTAAAATGATTAATCCTGGTCCTTTAAACCCAATAAGTCGTCCAAGTCGGAAAACAACAGCTCTTTCATATTCTCTAATCACTTTAATAGTAGAAAAAAGAATAAACCCAACTAAGATTACTAAATATATCAATAATTCCATAGCAATGCCCCTAATTAATTTTTATAAAAGTATAAATAAATTATTTCAAACTTACAAATAATATTAATAATTGATGTTAAAAATTAAAAATAATTTAAACGTCGCTAATATTTTTAATAATGAAATTTTGAGAAAATTGAAATGGAAAATGAAGTAAATAAATTATATTTAATTGATGGAATGTCTATCGTATTTCGAGCTTATCATGCAATGTCCACTTCGGGTTTAAAATCTCCTAATGGCGAGCCTACTGGAGCAGTTTTTGGTTTTACTAATATTATAACATCATTATTAGAAAGATTTAATCCACAAAGAATTGCTGTTGTTTTCGACCGACCCGAGCCAACATTTCGTCATAAAATGTATCCAGAATATAAAGCAAATCGCGATGAATTTCCACAAGAATTAGTTCCACAATTATTAAGAATTAAAGAGTTACTTGATTTACTTAATATTCCAAGAATTGAATTATCTGGCTACGAGGCTGATGATATTATTGGCACTCTTGCTAAACAGGCTTCTAAAAATAATTGGCAAGTTAAATGCCTTACTTCTGATAAAGATTATTATCAGTTAGTTGATGAAAATATTTCGCTTATGAAGCCCGGAAAGCGTGGTGAAGATTTTGAAATAATAAATATTCCGCAAGTTATCGAAAAATTTGGAGTTCAGCCAAATCAAGTAATCGAAGTGTTAGCTCTTATTGGCGATAGTTCGGATAATATACCGGGTATTAAAGGTGTTGGTGAAAAAACGGCAATTCCACTAATCCAAAAATATGGTAATATCGAAAATATATATAAAAATCTAAACAAAATTGAAAAACAATCTTTAAAAAGTAAATTTGAAGATTCAAAAGATATTGCAGAGCTTTCTAAGGTGCTTGTAACTATTGATGTTAATGTTCCATTAAATTATAATATTGATGATTGCAAAATAAAAACTCCAAAATATCATGAAATTGATAATTTTTTTGCAGAACTTGGATTTAATTCAATAAGAGAAAAATGGAGAATAAAAGCAAAGAAAAATAATTTTTCAAATGAAATAACTACTAATGACTCTCAAAATAATGATAAAAATTCAATTAATAAAAATGAGATAAATGAGAAAAAAGTAAATTATATCCTAATAAAAAATTTAAATGAATTAGATAATATTATTGACGAAATACAAAATGAGCAAATTTTTTCTTTTGATTTAGAAACCGATTCTCTCGATAGAGATTCTTGCGAAATTGTTGGTATTTCACTATCTTGCAAAGAAAATACAGCATATTATATTCCCGTTGAGTATTATAATACTGATAATATAAATTCAGATTTTTCTTTATTTAATATTGAAGACAATCAATCAAATCCGAAATGGAAAGAATCTCTAAATATTTATGATGTTTTAGAAAAAATAAAATTTATTTTTGCTAATGAAAATATCCAAAAATGTGGGCAAAATATTAAATTTGACACTTATATTTTAGAAAGACACGGTGTAAGAGTTAGTCCACTCACTTTTGATTCGATGATAGCATCATATATTATTGACCCCGACCAAAAGCATAATTTAGATTTTTTAGCAAATAAATATTTGAATTATAATACTATTCCAATTACAAAATTAATTGGTGAAAAAAAATCTCAACAAATATCTATGAGAAATATTTCTCCCGAAGAAATAAAAAATTATGCTTGCGAGGACTCTGATATTGCTTTAAAATTAATGAATGCTTTAAAACCAATCTTAACAAATGAAAAACTCGAAAAAATTGCTTACGATATTGAATTTCCTCTAATTGAAGTATTAGTAAATATGGAATTAGCAGGTATAAGTATTGATACAAATTCTTTAAACGATATATCAATTATTATAAAAGAAGAAATTTCTAATCTGAAATCTCTCATTTATAAAGAATCGGGAGTTGAATTTAATATTGATTCACCCAAACAATTAGCTGAAATATTATTTTCAAAAATGCAAATACCAGTTATAAAAAAGAATAAAACGGGTTTTAGTACTGATGTTCAAGTACTAAGTGAATTACAAATTTCTTATCCAATTGCGGGCTACATATTAGAATATAGGCAGGCAACTAAATTATTAAGTACTTATGTAGAATCATTACCGAAATTAATTAACCCAAAAACAAATAGAATTCATACTACTTATAATCAAGCCGTTGCTTCGACGGGACGTTTATCATCAACTGAACCTAATTTGCAAAATATACCTATCAGAACAGATTTAGGAAAAGAAATTAGAAAAGCTTTTGTTGCAAAATCTGATGATTATTTAATTTTTGCTGCTGATTATTCTCAAATTGAACTAAGAATAATGGCATATATTAGTAATGACTCATCATTAATAAATGCTTTTAAAAATGGTTTAGATGTTCATTCATCTACGGCGGCAATTCTCAATGGTATTGATATTTCTGAAGTAAATCAAGATATGAGAAGAGTTGCTAAAACAGTAAATTTCGGTATTATGTATGGGCTTGGTTCTTATGGATTGTCGCAAAGATTAGGCATTCCAAGAAAGTCTGCAAAAGAAATTATCGAAAATTATTTCAAAAAATATCCCGGTATAAGTAGTTATATGGAAAACACGATAAAGTCCACAAAAGAGAAAACTTATGCAGAAACTTTATTAGGTCGCCGAAGATATTTTATAGATATAAATGAAAAAAATGCAAATCTGCGCGCCGCCGCTGAACGTGCCGCAATAAATATGCCTATACAAGGAACAGCATCGGATATGCTGAAACTTGCAATGATTAAAATAAATAGATTTATAAAATCAAATAATCTAAAAAGTAAAATGCTATTACAAGTTCACGACGAATTAGTATTCGAAGCTCATAAAGATGAACTTGAATTTTTACGTGAAAATGTAGTAAATATTATGATTAATGCTTTACCATTAGGCGAAGTTCCGATAGTTGTAGAGACTGGAATCGGCACTAACTGGTTCGAAGCTCATTAACAATCTTATCACTATATATTTTTAAAAAATTATCTACCTTGAATCAATTGTAAAAATGATTGAGGGTTAGTATTAGCTTGTCCTAATGATATTAAAGACGTTTGTTGTAAGAACTGAGACTTAATAAGCTCGAGCTGTTCTTTTGCTACATCAGCATCTTCAATACGAGAAATTGCCGCATTATAATTTACAATTTGATTTTTCAATAAATCTTCTTGTGAGTCTAAACGTCCTACGATTCCACCTACATAAGAAGCCGCTTTACTTAAATTATTGATTGCATTAGAAATACTTGTGAGAGTCGCAGTAATGTTTTTAAATCCAAATACTCCTAAATCAGAAGAACTAACTGAATTTAATTGAGATAAATTTAATCCTGTAATTCCAGCAAAATCGGAAGCAGTAGTATTAAGCAAAAAATCTTTTCCACTTTGAATATTATAATCTTCGAAATTATTCTTTTTCATATTAATTTCGATTTTCAATAAATCATTATTTCCTTTAGTACCAATTAAAAAATCAGTTGAAAAAGTACCATCGAGTAATTGTCTGCTACCAAATACAGTAGAATCAACAACAGCACCGATTTGTTGGGCAATTCGATATGCCGCTTTTGCTAAAGCAACTTTTTCATCAGTACCAACAGCACCAGATGAGGCATTTAAAACTGATTCTTTGATTTTTTGAAGTTGGTCTCCAATATTTTCAAGTGAATCCATAATAATATTAGCTAAATTCTTTGCATCGCCAACCATATTTACAGCTGATTTTAATGATGTATTTCTTGCTATTAAAGCGCGAGAAGTAATATATCCCGCAACATCATCAGCCGCACTATTAATTCTTTTACCCGTAGATAATCTTAATTGACGCAAAGAAATATTTCGATTTGATACTTCGAGAGAATTGTAAGCATTCTCAGCAGAAATATTTGTGCGAATCCTTGCATTACCGCCTATTGCAAAAGGCATAGTCAACCTCCATGTGACGTTATAAATAAATTATATATAAATTTTAAAAAATTAAGTTCGATTAATAAAAACAACTTATAGTCCATTTTTATCAAGTTATATGCCAATAGATTTTTTTTCTTTTTTTTTGCTATCATATTATATTGTATTATATATCATAACTATATTGAATAATATATACTTATGTTGATTACAAATATTCATTATCAAAGAATTATATTTTAATTTTATTTATTATTGTTCAATTTTATATTGGCTAAAATTAGTATTTTTGCATAATATTAGCAATTCAATTAATTTTATTTATAATATTTTATGTCTTATTTGCCACAAATAAACATTTCAGATTTTGATTATTATTTGACTAAGGATAAAATCGCTTTATTCCCAACAGAAAAAAGAGATTTAAGTAAATTACTATTCTATAATATTAATAATGATACAATTCTACATAAGCAATTTAATGATATTACTAATTTAATTCCCAAAAAAAGTTTATTAATTCTAAATTCAACAAAAGTAATATCCGCAAGAATTTTTATGAAAAAACCAAGTGGTGGAAAATGTGAGATATTACTTATTGAGCCATTATTACCTAATCAAGACCCTGCTTTAATAATGTCGAGTAAAGAAAAATGTGTTTGGAAATGTATGATTGGTGGTAGAAATATTAAAATTGATATGACATTATCTTTATTAATTGATAATAAATTTAATTTCTCTGCAATTATATTAGAAAAAGAACACAATTATGCAAAAATTGAATTTAATTGGGATTATATATTTTCATTCTCCGAAGTAATTAGTGAAATTGGAAAAATACCTTTACCTCCGTATATAGATAGAGAAAGTAATCAAATTGATAAAGATAGATACCAAACCATTTATGCTAATTTTGACGGTTCGATTGCTGCACCAACTGCGGGATTACATTTTACTGATGAAATTTTAAAGAAATTAGAAAAAAATAATATAAATATCCAAAATATTATTTTACACGTAGGTCCAGGTACATTTGTTCCCGTATCTAATGATGATATTCGCCTACATACAATGCATGAAGAATTAGCTATAATAAATAAAAGTACAATATTAGCCATTAAATATAATTTGGAGAATAATCATAGTATAATTACTGTAGGTACAACAAGTGTTAGGACAATCGAAACTTTATATTGGCTTGGATTTCAATTATATATTAATAATGATTTTAATTTACAAAATTTTTATTTTGAGCAAGATATACCATATTTTTTAAGTTCGAAATATAATTTAATTACTCCATTAGAATCAATAAACGTCATTTTGAATTATATGTCAGAAAAAAATTTGAATATAATATATGGAAAAACAAAATTATTTATTGTACCATCATATAAATTTCAATTTATAAACGGTATTATCACAAATTTTCATTTACCTAAATCAACATTATTATTATTAATATCTGCTTTTTTAGATAAAAACAAATGGTTGGAAATATATGAAAATGCTTTAAAAAATGATTATAGATTTTTAAGTTATGGCGATTCTTCATTTTTATTGAAGGAAATCTAAATAATTAATCTTACTTTTACGTTATATAAATTTTTCTAATGGAAATAATATGAGTTTAGCAATACAAGACGATAAAAATAAAAAGAAAATTACTACTCTTAGCATTAAAGAAATGAAAAGAATAGGCAGAAAAATAGTTTGTCTAACTGCTTATGATGCAATGATGGGTAGGGTTTTTTCCGAAGCTGATGTAGATTTAATATTAGTAGGCGATTCACTCGGAAATGTTTTCCAAGGATTAGAAACTACTTTATCTGTTACACTTAAACAAATCATTTATCACACAAAAGCTGTCGTTAGAGGCTCTGACCACCCTTTGATTGTTGCAGATATGCCTTTTATGACGTATCAAGTTACTGCAAACGAAGCTTTGACAAATGCTGGTCAAATTATGAAAGAAACTGGCTGTAGTGCAGTTAAAGTCGAGGGAAGTTCTCCGGTAGTTATCGAAGCTATAAGGAAAATGACTGAAACGGGAATTCCAGTATTGGGGCATCTTGGTCTCACGCCACAGAGTATAAATCAATTTGGCTCTTATCGTGCAAGAGGAACAAATCAAGATGAGGCTGAAAGAATTTTTCACGATGCTCACTTATTGCAAGAAGCGGGTGCTTTTGCTGTTGTTTTAGAGAAAATCCCGGCAGAACTCGGAAAGAGAATTAGCGAGTCATTATCAATTTCTACAATAGGAATTGGAGCTGGTCCTTACTGCGATGGTCAAATTCTTGTTTGGACTGATATGCTTGGGCTGACAACTGATTTTAATCCACGTTTTGTAAGGCATTATTTAAATTTGAATGAATTAATTCTTAATGCTGTAAAATCATATGGTGATGATGTAAGAAGTAATAATTTTCCAAATAAATCGGAATCATATTAATGAATAAATTCGTTTTTGGGATATTTATAATTGTAATTGGATTTACTCTAACGGCTTGTCCTGATTCAATTTCAAGTCCGAAAGATATTATTTTTCCTGAAACAAATATAAATTATACAAGTCAGGTGGAACCGTTTTTAAATTTAACTTGTGCTTTTTCGAGTTGTCATGGAAATACATCAACTAATGGAATAATATTAAATGATTATTTTCAGATAATTAGTAAACCGGGTTTGGTTATTCCAGGCGATCCCGATGGAAGCCTGCTAAATCAGATTATTGAAGAGCGTAAGCCACATTTTACCTATTATGAACGCTCAAATATTACTGAAAATCATATTAGAGGTATGAGGCAGTGGGTTTTAGAAGGTGCTAAATTAAGTAAGTAATTCTATTAATTTAAAATTTTATTAAAAAAGTCATTCGGACAATTTTCTGAATGACTTTTTTTAGTATATAAAAATAAACACTAAGGCAATTTTCTTAATTTTTCTGATACGGGAATTCGCTCTTGTGCAGGTGGTATAATTTCGGGATAACCGAGTGCAATAATGCCCGATATTTTTCCATTTTCTGGTATTCCAAGTAAAGAATGAGTTTGAGTGTTAATACCGAAAGATAGCCAAACCCCTGCAATATCCTTTTCCCAAGCCGATAAAAATATATTTTGAATAGCCGCCGCTGTGGACATCGGAAAATCATATTTATCTAAATCGCTTGTTGCAGGAATACTTGAAACAGCAAGTAAAACGGGAGCATCACCAAAATTTTTTGCAAAATATCTTATAAATTGCTTTCTTTCTTCGGGTAATTCTGGATTTTTTAACGGTCCAGCCTCCATATAATTTTGATACATTTCAGCTAATTTTTGTCTTGTTTCTGGACCAATTAATATAAATTCCCAAGGTTGATTATTTCCGTGAGACGGCGCCCAAGTTCCAGCTTCTAAAATTTCGAATAATATATCTTCTGAAATTGCTTTTGATAAGAATTTCCGTGCTGTTCTTCTTTTTAAAATAACTTCTTTTAATTCCATTATATTCTATAAATTTATGAATAAAAAATTAATAATTTCATTTGGAAATACAATTATAAAGTTTGAGTAATTGATTCTGGTTTAATTTCTAATACTGCTCTTGCCCAAGGGTAATCTTTTTTAATAATTTCATATTCTGATCCCGAATATTGAAATTTTGCACAAGCTCGAATAAGAAAGCCCGTTCCTTTTGAATTAAATCCCATAACTTCTCTACTCCCTAAAGTCAAAAGAACTTTATTATTGTAATTAATATTCGATTCAGTTTTTTTCATACCTCCGACTGGCAATAATATTCTATTATCATCAGTAATTCTTAAATAACTATTCCAAGTATTTGATATATGAAAATCATTTTCACCTTGACTTGCAATAGCAACAACGCCTTCGTATTTTAATACTTCTTTAAATTTTTCACTAATCATATATTTAATAAATTGTGTATATTTTTGAAAATGTTAATATTTGATTTAGTTATAATCAACGTTTTAAAATATAATTAATTATATGTAATATTCTATATATGATAATTTATATTGATATATACATATCAATTTTTAACGAATAATTCTTTTTGGATTATTTTTTATAAAATTTTTCCAATCAGAGCTATTTGAGCTAATTGTATTAATTCGAAGAGTATGGCAAATTGCAATAGACAAAGCGTCTGTAGCGTCAAAAAATTCATAAGTCTCATTAATATTTAATAATTTTTTAACCATATATCGAACTTGCTCTTTACTTGCACTTCCCAAGCCCGTAACTGATTTTTTAACTTCTTTTGGAGAATATTCTTTTATTGGAACTTCTTTAAGTGTAACTGCAAGCATTGCGGCGGCTCTTGCGTGAGATAATTTCATCATTGATTGAACATTTTTTCCATAAAAGATTGATTCAAAAGAGCTTTCATCTGGTAAAGTTCGTTCTAAAACAGTGGTCAATCGTTCAAATATATGTTTAAGCCGCAAAGGGAAAGTTTCTTCCTTTTTTGCGGCTTTAATAACACCATATTCGACTAATTTTAGTTTATTATTCTCGAAATCAATAACACCATAACCACAAATAATCGAACCCGGATCTATTCCTAATACTCGCATAATAACATTTTAATTAAGCATTATTTTTTAGTCTAACTGGTCTGCAATATTATCATCAATTTCCATATTGTGATAAACATTCTGAACATCGTCGTGTTCTTCGAAAGCATCAATAAATTTCAATATTTTCTTAGCATCATCAAGATTTGTGATTTTTATAGTATCTTTTGGAACATATTCTAATTTACCTTCTTCAATTTCAAAATTACTCTCTTCAAAATATTTCATTGCGTTACCAAATTCAGTCATTTGACAAATAATTCTTGAACTTTCTTCATCCCACTCTATATCATCAGCACCAGCTTCGAGAAGGTACTCGAGGAACTCTTCTTCTGATTTTCCATTAGTTTTGATAGAAATTACGCCTTTGCGTTCAAAATTCCAAGCTACGGAATTAGTTTCACCCATATTTCCACCTAATTTACCAAATAAGGCGCGGATTTCTGCAACTGTTCTAATTTTTTTATCTGTAACAGTTTCAAGAATTATAGCAACTCCGCTCGGAGCATATCCTTCATAAGTAATTTCTTCATATTGAACTCCTTCAATTTCGCCCGTACCTTTTTTAATAGCACGCGTAATATTATCACTTGGCATATTTACAGCTTTTGCGTTTTGAACTGCAAGTCTCAATCGTGGATTAGCAGTAATATCTCCACCACCTTCGCGTGCAGAAACTGTAATTTCTTTTGCTAATCGAGTAAAAATTCTTCCTCGAATAGCATCTTGTTTTCCCTTTCTATGCTTGATATTTGCCCATTTACTATGTCCAGCCATAATTTACCATCTATTTTTAATTTAACAATATATATTTTTCAAAAGTAAGTAAAATGATTGAATAAATTAGGAACTTATAAAATTTTTTTCATTTAATTGATAAGGTATTTTAATCAACATATTATCTATCAACCTTGTTTTATCAATTATTACAGCTAATAATATAACAACTTCATCGCCGGGTAAAAATATATCAGGCTCTTCTAAAGTATCAGCTAATGCAATTGAGGCATAATCAATTTTTATATTTGGAACGCTTCTTAGTGTGAAATGAATAGTTGAATTTATTTTTTTTCTATCAGTCTCGCCTTTTGCTATTAATTTTTTGGTTTCTTCCATTGAATAGAACAAAATTCCAGCTTTTGTGCGATTTTCTTCTGATAAATATGAATTTCTCGAACTCATTGCCAAACCATTTACTTCTCTAATAGTTGGAGCAACAATTATATCAATTCCAAAATTCAAATCTTGGTTTAATCTTTTTATTACTAATGATTGTTGATAATCTTTTTGTCCAAATACTGCGATGTGAGGCATTGTTGCATTAAATAATTTTGCAACAACTGTCGCTACACCTTGAAAATGTGATGGTCTAAAAGCACCTTCAAACTTCTCTGCAATATTTGAAATCACAATAGAAGAAGAAAAACCTTTTGGATACATATCAAGTGTTTCTGGAAAAAATATATAATCAACTCCATATTCTTTACATAATTCAAAATCTCTATCAAAATCACGTGGATATTTATTATAATCTTCGTTTGGTGCGAATTGAGTTGGATTTACAAATAATGATAATATACAAATATCCGAAATTTCTTTAGCTTTTTCTACAAGGCTTAAATGCCCTTTGTGTAAATATCCCATCGTAGGAACAAGTGCGATTTTTTTTCCTAAAAGTTTTTGCTCGAAGGAAATTTTTTGCATATCAGAAATTTTATTAATTATCTGCATTACTCAGATATCTCCTTAACTTCGTCTTCATCGTTATCTAATCCAAACAATGCTTCTACGAATAAACTTGGGTCAAAAACTTGTAAATCATCAATTTTTTCACCTACACCAATAAATCTAACGGGTATTTTCAGCTCATTAGCTATTGGGATAACAACTCCACCCTTTGCAGTTCCATCGAGTTTTGTAAGAATAATACCAGTTATATTAGCAACTTTTGAAAATTCTTTTGCTTGTTGAACTGCATTTTGTCCCGTAGTAGCATCGAGTACTAAAAATACTTCGTTAGGTGCATTGGCTTTTAATTTTTTCATCACTCTACTTAATTTTTCGAGTTCCTGCATTAGATTTACTTTATTATGAAGTCTGCCCGCAGTATCAATCATAACAACATCTTTTGAATGAGCTATAGCAGATTTTAATGTATCGAAAACGACCGATCCGGGATCTGCTCCTTTTGATTGCTGGATAATATCAACGCCAGCGCGTTCAGCCCATACTTCGAGCTGTTCATTTGCGGCGGCTCTAAATGTATCTGCCGCTCCTATGATTACATTTTTTCCTGCATTTTTATAATTATATGCTAATTTGCCGATAGTTGTTGTTTTTCCTGCACCATTTACACCAATCACCATAATAACGTGTGGTTTATCATTATTATCTATTTCATATAATTTATCATTATGCGAGGATTCTGATTTCATTAATATTTCATAAATTTCTTCTTTTAGAATTTTATATAAATCTTCCGCTTCTTCAAAACCCTCTTTTTTAACTCTATATCTTAATTTCTCAATAATTTCTTCGGAGCTAATAACTCCAATATCAGCAGTCAGCAATATTTCTTCGATTTCATCAATCAGTTTATCATCAATTTTTCGCCCAACTCCTAATAAACCTTGAAATTTATCAACAAATGATTTACGTGTTTTTTGTAATCCATCTTTGATTTTAACATATTTTATCGCTTCGCTTGCCTGACTAAGAACGGAGCTAACTTTTTCTTGAACTTTGTCGGCTTGTTCGGCAAATTTTTCTTTAAGTTTTGAAAAGAAACTCATTACATTATTTTCCTATTTTAACATTTTTTACAATTCAATAAACTATAATTATTTCTAAAAAATTAAAACATACAGCTAATAATTTCATTTTTACTAATATTTTTAAAATAATCATCTATATTAATTTTTGATAAAACTTCATTTATAGCAGATTCTTCGTGTTTTTTACTAATTAACATTTTTTCAAACTCCTCGGTATCTAATGTATTAAAATAATCTCCATAAATTTTACATTCACTAATATATCCATCGTTTACATTAAGATTAATTTCAATACTTCCGCCACTTTCTGTTTTAACTAATTTATTGAAATTATATTTTGCTTGATAACCAAAATTCCATTCCCAAGTGCTATATTTTTGCTCAGCTAATTTTTGAATTTCTGTTTTATCATATTCATTTAATTCATATAATTCAGAATCTGAATACTTATTTTTAATATGCTCCATTATCATATTTGTAAACTCATTTAAAGATAAATTAGTTTTTAGATATTCAGAAATATTTGTAACTCTTGAGCGTACTGATTTAACGGTCTTATCTTGATATTTTAATGGATTTACATTTAAAGCCGCACTTAAATCTTTCATTTCGGAAGCAAAAAGCAAAGTACCGTGCTGTAATACTCTTTGTCTAACGACGTGCATTGCATTTCCCGAGAATTTTTTACCATCAATAGTTAAATCATTCCGTCCTTCGAATTTAGCGGGAATATCGAGTTTTTGCAATACTTCTAAAATTGGTTCTGTATATTTTCTAAAATCAACGGGAAATCCTTCTTTTGAATTCATAATAAAAGTAAAATTAAGATTTCCTAAATCGTGAAATACTGCTCCACCGCCAGATAAACGTCTAACTACTTTAATATTTTTCTCTTTAACATACTCAACATTAATTTCAGACAAAGTATTTTGATGTTTTCCTACTATAATAGCATTATCATTACGCCACAACATAAAAATATCTTCATCAAATTTATTAAAAAGATAATCTTCTGTCGCCATATTAAAATATGGTTCAATAGAATTATTATATATACATAGCATTTTTAAATTTCCGATAAATATTTGTAAAATAATGCAAAAATAATTAATTATATTTGTATTCGTACACTTTACATAAAATAAAATAGTTTATTAAATGAATATTCAAGAATCCACTCCTTCGCAAGGTAAACTTTACCTTGTTTCTACTCCTATTGGCAATAAAGATGATATAACTTTACGTGCCATTAATACTATTAAAAGATGTGATATAGTTGTTTGTGAAGAAATAAAAATGGGTGCATTAACTCTCAAAAACCTAAATCTATCTAAAGAAATGATATCTTTGAATGAAAATAATGAATCAGAGATGACTTCTGAAATAATTAATTTACTTAGAAATGGGCAAAAAATTGCATTAATTTCTGACGCGGGCACTCCTATTTTTGCAGACCCCGGACTATATCTTGTTAGACAAGCAATATCAAATAATATTGATATTGAAGTTGTACCGGGAGTTTCGAGTATAATGACTGCTATCATTAGAAGTGGATTCGAGTTATATGAATTTCTTTATGCTGGATTTTTACCTCGTAAAAATGAGGAGCGTGATAGAAAATTACAGAAATTAGCTCGTGAACGTCGAACAGTTGTTGTTTTTGAAACTCCATACAGATTAAATTCTTTGTTGGAAGCATTAGCACGAATTTTACCAAACAGAAAAGCTTATATTGGTATGAATCTTACTATGGTTTATGAATCCCATCATTATGGTACTTTTTCTGAATTATTTAAAAAATTTGAAAATTCAAAAACTAAATCAGAATTTATTATTGTTATGGAAGGCGATAAAGAATGGTTAGAAAATAGAAATATTAAAGCACAACAAAATAATGATGAAGATTTTGATAACGAAATTTATGATGATGACGATGATGAACCAGTAGTTTATGAATATCCTGTAAAAGCTCATCAAAAAACCGATTTTGACAATAGAAAAGCTACTTATAATACTAGACCATTTTCATCAACTGCTGGTGGAAATCGTTACAAAAAATCTAATACTGGTACTAAAGATAGAAATTATTCAAAAGATAAACCAAGAAGAGACGACAGAAGCTCTTTCAGAAGAGATAGAGATTTTCAAAAAAGAGATGATAGAAGCTCTTTCGGTAAAGATAGAGATTTTCAAAAAAGAGATGACAGAAGCTCTTTCGGTAAAGATAGAACTCCTAAAGGAGCGCCAAATAAGTTTAAAAAAGATATTGGTTCTTCATCTTTTTCAGATAAAAAGAAATTTGGAAAATTTGATAAAAAGAAAAGTTTTACATCGCGAAAATTTCGTTAAAATAAATTTTCTTATTTATAGTTAAGAGAAAAATAAAACAATTCTTTCAATAATTATTAACTTATATAAGTTTTTAATATTATTATTTTTTAATAATAAAATGGAAAATGAAATGAAAAAAAGTATTATCAATGCTAATATAGTAGATGTTGTAAATAGAAGGATTTTTCCCGGTGAAATTTGTATAGTTGACGGATTTATTGATTCTATAAATGAAACAAATGAAAAATATGATAATTATATAATGCCGGGCTTTATCGATGCTCACGTTCATATTGAAAGTTCTTTGTTAATACCTTCTGAATTTGCAAGATTAGCAGTTCTGCACGGTACTATTGCTACTGTTTCCGACCCGCATGAAATCGCAAATGTTTGCGGTATGGATGGCGTTAAATATATGATTAATAACGGAAAGCGAGTTCCATTTAAATTCTTTTTTGGTGCGCCATCTTGCGTTCCAGCTACAACTTTTGAAACAGCAGGCGCAACAATTACACCCGAAGATATTAAAGAATTACTTTCTGACCCTGATATTAAATATCTTAGCGAAATGATGAATTTTCCGGGAGTTCTATTTGATTATCCCGAAGTAATGGAAAAAATAAAAATTGCTAAGGATTTAGGAAAAGTAATTGATGGTCATTCACCCGGTTTAAGAGCAGAAAATGCAAAAAAATATGTAAATGCGGGCATAAGTACTGACCACGAATGCTATAGTATAGATGAAGCTCTTGAAAAAATCTCTTATGGAATGAAAATTTTAATTAGAGAAGGAACAGCGGCAAAAAATTTTGAAGCTCTTCATTCATTATTAAGTACACACCCCGAAATGTGTATGTTATGTAGTGATGATAAACATCCAGATGATTTAGTGCTTGGTCATATTAATAAATTAGTAAAACGTGCAATTGAAAAAGGACACGATTTATTCAATGTATTACGTGCCGCTACATATAATCCAATTAAACATTATAAACTCGATGTCGGATTATTACAAATAAATGATCCTGCAGATTTTATTATAGTTAAAGATTTAGTTAATTTTGACGTTGAAAGCACTTATATAAATGGATCAATTGTTGCTGAAAATGGTAATACATACATTAATCCAGTAAAAGCTGAAATAATTAATAATTTTTCTACAAAATATAAAAATCTTGATGATTTTAAAATTTCAGCTAAGGGAATTGAAATTATTAATGTAATAAATGCTCTTGATTGCGAACTTGTAACAATTAAATCACTATCGCCAGCAAAAATTGAATACAATGAGATTGTCTCTGATTTAGATAATGATATTTTAAAAATTGCAATAATAAATCGTTACGAAGATACTAAGCCAGCACTTGCGTTTGTTAGAAATTTTGGATTAAAAAATGGGGCTATCGCATCGAGTGTTGCTCATGATTCTCATAATATTATAGCCGTTGGAATTAATGATGAGTTGATTATGAAAGCTGTTAATATTATAATAGAAAATAAAGGTGGCTTATCTCTTGTTTCTGATCATTTTGAGGCAATTTTGCCATTACCAATAGCTGGTTTAATGAGTAATGAAGATGGAAAAATTATTGCAGAAAAATATCAAAAAATGAATTTAAAAGCAAAAAGTCTCGGGACGAAGTTTAACTCTCCTTTTATGACTTTATCTTTTATGGGTTTACTTGTAATACCAAGTATTAAACTTAGCGATAAAGGGCTTTTTGATGGTGAAAAATTTGAATTTATGAATTTGGGTTACTAATGCCGTTAAAAGTTAATATTATTCGATTAAATAATAAATTTTCTGATTTACCGCTTCCACAATATATTACCTCCGGGTCTGCGGGAATGGATATTTATGCAAGTATTGATGACGATGTTATTCTTCAACCATTTGATACAAAGCTTATACCAACCTCAATTGCTATTGAGTTACCTATTGGTTACGAGTGTCAAGTACGCTCACGAAGCGGACTTGCACTTAAATCGGGTATATTTGCACTAAATTCCCCCGGAACTATTGATAGTGATTATAGGGGTGAAATTGGTATAATTTTATCAAATTTTAGCAATAAACCATTTTCAATAAAACGCGGTGATAGGATTGCTCAATTAGTTGTTGCAAAATATGAACGTATAGAGTGGAATGAAGTTGATAAATTAAACGAAAGTGAGCGTTCTACGGGCGGTTTTGGAAGTTCTGGAGTTTCACAATGATTGAAAATCCAAAAATCATTTTTATGGGAACTCCCGAATTTGCTGTACCAAGTTTAGAAGCTATTCATAAAATATATGGTATTTCTCTTGTTGTAAGCATTCCAGATAAAGCACAAGGTCGAGGGCAAAAAGTAATTCCATCGCCAGTAAAAGTTAAAGCAATGGAATTAAATATTCCAATATTACAACCCGAAAAATTAAAAAATGAAGATTTTATTGAGCAAATTAAATCTATCGAACCAGATATTATCGTTGTTATTGCATTTAGAATTTTACCAAAAGAAATTTATACACTTGCAAAAATTGCTTCATTTAATATTCATGGCAGTTTGCTTCCTAAATATCGAGGCGCCGCACCAATAAATTGGGCAATAATAAATGGTGAAAATATTTCGGGTATAACATCATTTATACTAAATGATACGGTTGATACAGGTAAAATTTTACTAAAAAAAGTAGTCGAAATTTCTGAAAATATGAATGTCGGCGAACTTTACAAAATTTTAATGAACGAATCGCCTAAACTTGCTATTGATACTATCAATTTACTATTAACTGGTGATTTTAGTCCAATTAGTCAAAATGATTTAGAAAGCTCACCTGCTCCTAAATTAAATAAAGATAATACGAAAATCAATTGGAATAAAACAAGTATTGAGATTCATAATTTCATTCGAGGATTAAGTCCATACCCAAGTGCTTGGACGATGATGAATTCCCAAGTCCTTAAAATTTATGAAGTTAAGATAAATAATATTATAAAATTAGAACCATCGGAATATCTTATTACTGATAAGAATTTTTATATTGGCACTCTTAATGGCGGGGTTGAAATACTAAAACTTCAAGCTCAAAATAAAAAAATGATGAGTTCTATTGATTTTATTAATGGTTATAGAGATAATAAAAAAGGTAAACTTGATTAGTTTGCCTTTTTTTCTAAATATTCATCATAAAGTCTTCTTAAAAATTTAACATCTTCCCATACAAATTTTTTCCAATTTGGATTGCGTAATAATGCCGCGGGATGATATGTAACAATCATTTTCGTACCGTGGTAATCTAATAATTTACCTCGAACATCTGCCATTTTATGAGTTTTTTTCAGCAATGTGTCTACAGAAGTTAGCCCAAGAGATAATATAAATTCGGGTTTAATAAGCTCAATTTGTTTTAATAAATACGGTTCGCATTTATCAGTTTCTTCTTTTTCTGGTCTGCGATTATTCGGTGGACGGCATTTAGCAATATTTGCAATATAAACTTCTTCTCTGGAAAGTGAAATTGATTCAAGTATTTTAGTTAGAAGTTGACCAGCCCTACCAACAAATGGCAAGCCTTGTTCATCTTCATCAGCACCCGGGGCCTCGCCAATTACCATAATATCAGCATTAGGATTACCAGAGCCAAAGACAAAATTTTTGCGAGTTTTACCTAATTTACACTCCATACAATTATTAATTTTTAGATGTAGCTCATCTATGCTATTAGAATTTTGCCAATCATTAGCAACAGTTAATTCTATATTTTTTTCTGTTGAAATATCTTTTACCATACTTATTTTATCTAATTCATTCCTTTCAATAGTTTTTGAATTATCAATTTTCATAACATTTTTAACATTTTGTTCTTTTGAACTACTTTGAATATCGTCTAAATCAAGCAATATATTCTCGCCAAAAGACTCTCTCATATATTCAAAATAATCATTTATTCTATCTAAAATATTCTTTTCCATAATAATAATTTTAAAAATGATAAATTATATTAATACAAAATTACATTTATCTTTGATTAGAAAAAAAATGTTTTTGTATTTCGAAAAATTTTCTTACTTTTGAATTCTTATTTGTTGCTCAGGTGGCGGAACAGGTAGACGCACAGGACTTAAAATCCTGTGAGCATTATGCTCGTGAGGGTTCAAGTCCCTCTCTGAGTACGATTTAAAATCGTATATATCTATAAAATCAGCAGCTTACAAGTCTTATTAAAATAGTGTCCGACACTTTTCCGACACTTTTCAAAGAAAAGTTTATTTAATTCGTAAAAATAATTTTTTATGTTGGTGATGTATGAAAAAAATTAATTTCGATAATTTTAATAAAAATTTAATCAAAGAACTGACCGAAAGTCTTTTTTATTTGTCTTTTTTTGATATTTCTATCAATACAAAAACTTTAAATTTTGAAAATTTCAACGAAAAAGATATTTTTTTAATTCCAAATATAAATTTTATTGAAAACCAAGATATTAATTCTATCGCTTCTATTATCAAAAATACTACAAAATTCTTCAAATCTTTAGAAAAAAGCGCCGAAAACAATCAAAAAGAGCTAAAAAAAGACTTAAAACTCTATTTTTTACCTAAAATTGAAGAAAAATTAAGTAATTTTTCAAATTTAAACGAAAAATATGAATATATCCATAAAATTTTTCACGATAAAGAACTTAAATTTAAAATTTTACAAATGACAAAATATTTTCATATTGAAGTGTTTGATATTAACTCTTTTAAAGAATTAAGTATTAAAATATCTAATGAGTGTAAAGATACAAAAAAAGCTAAACTTATCGAACTATTAACGAATTATTTTACAATTTTAGAACTCATAATTAGAAGTAATAGTATGATATATTTACAAATCGAATCATTATTAAAGATTAATTATTTTAAAGATATTGAACAATTACATTCCGAAATAAAAAAAGAATATGATAAATACAAGAATATTGCTGGTAATTTATCAAGTTCAAGTATAGATGAGAAAACAGAAAAAAACTTTTAAGGATAGCAAATCAAAATAAAACAGACTGGAAAATTAAAAGTATTTCAGCCAGAGAAATAGGTTTATTTTTAAAATTATTACAAGATAATGAACTTATTAATCCAACTCTTAATGCAAGTCAGCTTGGTACAATTGGACATATACTTTTTAATATAAATGGAAATAATATTAGCAAAGTCTTTTATAAAGCATTTGAAAATATAGAAGAAGATTACCCTGAAAATATAGATAAAAATTATAAAAATATTATTGAATATCTTAACAAAATCATTAAAATTATTCAAAAAAAGTTAGAATAGTTTAACAAATCTGCCTACCCTAAGGTATACCCCAAGTTTTACTTCATTATACTTTTGTTTTCATAAATTGTTTAACTTTTTAAAAGGTTTCCAATTATGGAACAAGTATATTTAATTTATAAAAAAGAATTAGCTTCTGCGATAAGTAATGCAATAAAAGAAAATATTGAAGAGCTTCAGCCAAAATCCGCAAAGCTACAAGCACCACAAAACAACAAGAAAAGCAAACCCAAGCTACTAACAATCAAAGACCTGCAAGGGATTTTTGGTGTTAGCCGAGTTACAATAAACAAATGGATGAAAGAGGGTAAATTGCCTTTCATTAAGATGTCGCGTAGAGTATATTTTAATGAAGATGAAATTTACTCAAGCCTTAGAAACTTTAATTTCAGCAAAATGGACAATTTTAAGGATTAAAGATGCATCTCAATTACATTTTACAAAAGTTTAAGGTTAAATCTGCATCAAAAGGAATATATTATTGCTTGTGTCCTGCTCACGATGACCATAATCCGAGCCTTACTATTACGCAAGATAAATCTAACGGCAATATTCTTATAAATTGCTTTGCAGGGTGTAAGATTGAGGATATTCTAAACAAAGTAGATTTACTGTCAAGAGATTTATTTAATAATAAGCATACGGCGAAATCACACATCGAAATAGCGAGATACAATTATTACAATGAAAAAAAAGATTTAATTCATTGTACTATTAGATATATTGACAATCACGGGAACAAATCTTTTAAGCAAGGAAACTACTTATACTCTCAATTTAAGTTTGGTTTACAAGGAATGAAAACTTATCTATATAAATTGCCTGAACTTATTGAGGATATTAAGCAAGGAAAAGATATTTTTATTGTCGAGGGTGAAAAGGACGTTGATAATCTTCGTAAACTTGGACTTTCGGCTACTACTTCACCTATGGGAGCTAATAAATGGCGTAAGCACTATAATCCATATTTCGTTGGTGCAAATGTATATATCATACCCGATAATGATAAAGCAGGGTTCGAGCATTCTAAACTTGTATATGATAATATAAAAGATTTTGCCAAGAGTGTAAGAATAATCCATTTGCCAAACTTGGAAGAAAAGCAAGATATAAGCGATTGGCTTAATTTAGGCAATACTATTGAGGATTTATACACTCTAATCAATGGAAACACCCCAAAAAGTATTTTAAATGATCTTAATCAAAATATTGAGACTAAAAGCATAATAGACAAAAAGGAATTTAAAGCTATACGTGAATATATCTATACAAAGGAAGATAAACCAAAGATATTACAGGAAAACGTTGTCAATAAGATTTTAGAATGTTATAATATTTGCTTTACTGAATTTTCTGGCAGGAAAACATTCTTAATTTATGATGATGGCTATTGGCGAGAAATTAGCAAAGAACAAATTGCTCCACTCTTTAAAGATTGGCTAAAAGAAAGCGATAGACAAGTTAAAACTTATGATAATATAATAAATCATATATTCTATGTCGAAGGTGCTTTTGTTAGAGAGGATTTATTCAATTCAAAGCATAACAAAATAAATCTTAATAATTGTACTTTCAATTTAGATACTTACGAAGCAGAACCCTTTAATCCGAAGGATTATTTCGCTCACAAATTGCCATACGATTATGATAAGAATGCCAAGTGTCCATTATTTTTAGATGTTCTAAATCTATATTCAAATGGAATAAGAAATTGGACTGATTTATTCTTTGAAATAGCGGGCTATACTCTTACAGGTTCATTTGAATATCAAAAAATGTTTTGGTTTGTAGGTAACACAGGTCGCAACGGAAAAGGCACTTGTATAAGGGTTTTAGAGCATTTAGTAGGTGATAATTTCACTATTTCGGGTATTGATAGCAAAGAACTAAGCGAGCGATTTTATCTTCATAGATTTGTCAATAAGAGACTTGCTACTACGGGTGATTTGCCCACTAAATTATTAAACATAGCAATTCTAAAACAGCTTACAGGAGGCGACAAACAGACTACTGATGTTAAGTTTGGTAACCCTATTAGCTTTCAGAATAATGCTAAAATCATATTTGCAATGAATAAGATACCAAAGATGCCTAAAAATGAAAGTATCGAACCAGTAATCAAACGAATTGAATTTTTGATATTTGAATATGAAATTAAAGAGCCAAATTCAAAAGTAGAGATCTTAATCTTACAGGAGTTATCTGGTATATTCAATTTAGCAGTAGAAGGACTAAAAAGATTACGAGAAAATGGCAAATTTACACAGCTAAAAGAAAGTGAATACTACATAAATAAGCTAAAAGGAGATATTTCATTATTTGAGGAATTTGTATCACTTAAAATAACATATGATAGTGAGCTTACAAACGATGGAACATTCACTTACGAGCTGTTTAACGAATATCAATTATTTATGATAGATGAATATTCAAATTCTAATTGGGCAATACTTGACAAAGGAAATAATAATCCTATTAGTCAGAGCCAACTCACACATCAAATAAGAGATTATTTTCATCAAAGAGGAATAGAATTGAAGTCAAAACAAAGCTATTCAGCAGAGAAAAAAGGAAAGCAGGCTTTACTACTAAACATCATAATAGAGGGCTAAAATGATACTTAACTGTTTGATAAATCACAACATACATTTTTAGGGAAATCGTCGGGAAACGTAGGGAGCTATTTTTTATGATATTCATAAGTGATTATAATATAAATAGTTATAAAGACACAAAAATTAGGAAAACTTAGGGGAATGCAGGGAGTTATTTTTCAAAAAAATTTTGACAAGCGAGGTCTCCCGACGAAATCCTATACTTTTCCTACGGTTTTCCTGCGAAATCCTACACTTTTCCCGAAACGATAATTACTATATATGATATATACTTATAACGAAAAATGAGTAAATTTCTAAAAAAAAGAGGTCTATTATTAATATCAATTTTTTTTATTGAGTATTTATTGAGTGTTTTTTGAGTAACATAAATCAAAAATAGCTTATATAAACTCTAAAATTCTTTATAAGAAAATATTAAAAAACAACTATAAAACTACTAAAATAACTTAATAAAATCATAATAATTTTTATTAATCTATGTAATAATTTTTTTTAATAAATATAAGGAGAAATCCAAAATGACAGGTTCAGAATTACGAGCTATACGAATGTTTAATCAAATCAGCCAATCAGACTTTGCTTATAGGCTGGGTTACTTGACTGCGGATACATTACGTAAAGTTGAGAAATCCGACTTTGTACCACACAAATACGTTGAGGAAATATCAAAGATGGTGAAACACGACTTCAGCAATGCTAAAATCTTAGAAGAATATCTATCAAAGATACCAAATGAGGTGCATCATAAGTATAAAGTGTATAGTAAGAGCTTATTTTCATTTTAGATTGTAGCTAAGTCATTGATATTATGTGTATTGTGGTGGGTTTTGACGTCCCTAAATTATAATTTTCTCACCAAAATATACTTAAAATATATTCAAAATATAGCTTTTTATATTCAATATTTAGCTAAAAAATACTTAAAAAATATAGATTGGGCAAAAAAAATGCTTAAAATCTATTCAAAATAAGTCTAATTTTTGATAGACCTACTCAATAAATGTTTAATAAATTGAATAGACTACTCAAAATTTGTTCAAAGTGAAATCTATACTACTCAAAAAATCCTCAATGAGCAAATAGAAATGTATATTATTTGTTGGGTGGTGGTTTGGAGTGTGAAAACAATCGAATTTTTTAGTAAGAAAGTACAATGATACTAAATTATTTTAAAAATGCTTATTGTAATTAAGTATTTTTTCATATTTTGCATAAAAGCATATTGGTATTGTCATAATTTTGTAGTTTGTAGCCTGTAAGTGATAAAAACGTATAAATAATATGCTAAAAATGAAAATAGTTTGAGACAAAATCGAAGTTCATGTGTTATTATAGTAAGTAGAAATGCAATTTTGAAAAAAGTTATTTTAATTTGCATTACTAAATTAAATTAATTATTAAATATATTAAAAAGGAGTTCGCAATGAAGCGATACTTAATAATTTTTGTGCTACTAATGTGTAGCACTATATCATACTCCCAGCTAATTGGTGAGGGCGATACTTTATGGGCAAAAAGTGGCTTGCCCACAATCAAGCAAGTACAGTTTTCACCGGATGGCACTAAGTTAGGGGTAGTTGGAGCAGATGATATTGGACAATTAGTAATGTATGATGCAAATACAGGAGAGGAACTTTGGAGATTTACTAAGGCAACCTACTATTTCAATCAATTTTCTTATTCGCTTGATGGTAGTAAATTATATATTCTGCCCCCAAGCGATAATCAAATTAATATAATAGATGTAAATACTGGAGTAATATTAGATACTTTGCCAGTAGAGATATCTTTAGATATGAAAGAATATGAAGTTGGCAATTATGGTTCTGTTTATCAGACTAAGAATCAAAATATCTTATTGGTAGGTAATTTATCAGGTTGTTATGCCTTATATGATATATCTAAGCGGCAGATAATAAAGGAAAGGTTTGGGTATTATAAAAATAGATTTTTTGCAAGCCCAAATAGTGATTATTTTATAGATGCCTCAAGCTACTATGATAATGAATGGATAGTTCAATTAGTAATGATAGACGTAAATACATTAAGTACAGTAGTAATATTGGGGGAAGAGGAAAATGCTGGATTTGAAGGAGGCGACATCAAAATCTCATACAATGGCAAATATGCAGCGACTAATTTTGGTACAAGAGCATTGCAGATTTGGGATTTAGATAATAGAAAACTTTTTAAAGAATATTCGCCAACAATACCGACTGAAACAACGAGCGGAGGCGGCCCCCAAGTTTCATTGTCATTTGGACACGATAATGCAACAATAGTTAGTTGTGGTGGGTTTTATATTGATGATACAAAAGGTGGTTCTACAGTTGTAACAAATTTTTCTAATAATAAGCGAGCATTAATTTATCCAAATATGACTAGTTTTAATGATTTAGATATAAATCGTGAAGATACTTACCTTGTATGTGGAACACCGAGAAATTTAGTAGTGCTAAAACTAAAAAAAGATGCCGTTTCTGTTAAAGATCACGAACATGAGTTTAAATCTGTAATTTATCCAAATCCAACTACAAATAACATTACAATAGGTATTCCAGAACACTTTGGCTTAATAAGAGCAGCTCAATTACTTGATAGTTCAGGTAAATTAGTAAAATCATTTTTGCAACATGAATTAATTTATCAAGGTCAAAACTTAATACTAAGTCTAAATGGCTTAATGACAGGTATTTACTATCTACAACTTTCAAATTTAAATACAGTTCTTTCATATCAAATTATATTAGAAAGGTAAGTTATGAAAAAGATATTAATAATAATAGTGATTTTATTCATTACAAATTTTACTTTAAAATCACAGGATAGAGAACCTGCTCAGCAGTCATTTAATTATTTTGGTTCATCTCGTTTGTTAGATGCACATGACCCACTTTTTCAATTTAGTCGTTTTCATCGCGGCTGGCATTGGGCTTATGGAAAAAAGATGAGCGAAGCATTAAGTTTTACAAGCGCTCATACTGAAGCTATTGTTCATAGTGCAGGCGTTCCCGCAAGTTTCTTTAAGGATTCAACAGATTTAATAGTAAATTTAAAGAATATCACGGCAAGCGGCACGTCTGCCGCACCCTTAAATTCAATGATGATGGTATTTGAACCTACTTTAAAAATCGAAACAGAAGGAGAGTTTAAAACCCGCCTTGGCGACAGTACAAATCCTATATTTGGCTTTAAATATATAAATCCTGATATATCTATTATGCCTAATGATAGAGAATTGAAATATTATTTACAAGTTCTTTAAAATAAAATTACTTTATATTTATCACAAAAAATATTGTGTTTTTTGTGATAAGTGTAGAATAGTTCTATACTCTTTTTTTCAAATTATCTTACGGAGGTTTCACAATGAAACGCAAAATGTTTGTCACGTTAACGGTTTTGATGCAACTATTTGTACAATTTGCTTTTGCTCAAACTGAGGAATTGCCCGATACTGTATGGACAAAATTTACTTATCCAAATGCAGTTAACGCAGTAAAATTCACACCAGACGGTAAATATCTTGCTTCTGGAGGCGACGACGGAGTGCCGAGGCTCTGGAATGCTGAAACAGGTGAATTGGTTCATGAATTTCCAAATCAAAATTTTACAATAACAGATATTGATATTGTGAATAATTTGATGGCTGTTGCAAGTCCAGTTGATGGTGGTGTTTTTGTTTATGACCTATCAAATTACCAAATTCTCTTTAAATTAGAACCAAGTACTAATGTTACTTTTAGCAGTGAAGGAAAATTACTTGCCACATCACGCGGCAACACAGTTACAACTTCTGGAATTAGTATTTACAATCTTGAAAGTGGGGAATTAGTAAAGAGGATTGACCTGAAACGTGGTTCATATGACTTGAAATTTAGTAAAGATAATCAATACATCGTTCGAGCAAGTCATTATAGTGATATTGATGATGAGAACAAAGAAGGTCGTATTGATGTTTTTAGTGTCCCTAATTTAAATTATATTGCAAATATTGAAAAAAAGGAATATTTAGCATGTAATAATCTTTCATTTTCTTTTTCCAACGAATATCTCGCAGGAGCAATTTCCAATTCTCCAAATAAAGTTTGGAATACTACAGACTGGAAAGTGTTTAATGAGTTTGGAAAGGAAGGTGATTCGCGTGCTATAGCTTTTTCACCAGATAGTAAATATGTTGTTGCTGGAGGTGGATTATTTGGTAAACTAACTACAGATATTTATGATTTTACAAACGGTAAATCAATTTATTCATATAATAACCGTTACCTTTACAGCAATAGTGATATTTCAAAAACTATTGACATTAATAACAACATGAATTATATTGCAGTTGGTGGAGCATTTGGTCTTTACATGCTTAACGCCAAATGGAATCCGACATCAGTTCAGGAAAATCCAGTTCAAATAACTGAACCTACTGTTTTCCCAAATCCAACGAATAATACAGCAAATATCAGATTTAATTTAATCAGATCTATGGAAGTCATCATCGGTATTTTTGATATTAATTCAAAGGAAATTGCCGAGATGCATAACGGTTTTCTTGATGCGGGAATTAAGGATTTTATCTGGAATACATCAAGCGTTCCTTCGGGCACTTACTTTGCTAAAATTACAGCAAACGGCAATATTTCTACAATTAAAATAATCGTAAATAAGTGAGGTGAAAAATGAAAAAATTACTTTTAACAATCGCGTTTCTAATAGGTTTTAGTTTATCACTATACTCACAAAATATTGAACCTGACGCTTTATATTTTTCAATCCCACGCACAAGTGGCACAGTTACAAAGCAATTCAGTATATTGGATTCTGAATATAAACAGAATAATTTTCTCTTGACATGGCAATGGGGAAACCAT
>JARKQC010000211.1 GCA_029974985.1 Bacteroidota bacterium
AAAAAACTAAAAAAATATCAATATTCCAAGTACATAGTGAATGTTCAGTGTTATGATGTGATGTTTATTTTGAAACTCTCGGCTCATTAGAGATTAATGTAACTTAAACATTAAAATCATTTTATTTTTATTTTTAATAATAAACATACATATCCTAACAAAACATAACTAAACATCACAAAACATCACTAAACATCATATAATGCTTATTCAAGGAACTAACACCATATTATGAGTATTATGTATTAAACCCTTGTTTTCTAAGCTTATAACTTGTTTCATCACTTCTATATTATTATGTTCATTCAGTATACTATTAATTGTATTATTACCCTTTTTTATCTCATTATAAACTATCAATTCATCACCACTTAAATATTCTACTTGTTTTAAGGTTTCTAAGTCATACTCTTCTATTTCATAAGCATATTTATATTTATTGTCGATTTGTGTCTTGGAAATTAATTTTAAATTATACTTTGCACCTTGCCGAGCAGGGATTTTCTTTAAATTATCCTTGTAAATAGTTTTTAATGTATGTCCTATTTTCTTAGATATTGTAATTTCATCTAATTCATGATATTCTATGTTATTATCTAATATGTAGTCTTGAAATCCGATTAATATTTCTTTGTTGGTTACTGTGCCGAACTCGGATATTTCTGTATATGTTGTTAAATAGGTGCTTAAAGGGTCTGTTTTGTTTATTATTGCCATTGTATTAGCAGGGGTTTGCTCACATAAGAAAGTTGCATTATTATCAATCATTTCTTTATATGCTTTGATACTTGCACTTATTAACCAAGACAAACCTTTCTTATCTTGTTTAAGTTTATTATTTATATCAGTATCTATAAGATAATTATTAGGGCTTCTATTCAATTCATTTTTAATAACAAACTGGTTAGGTAATTCAAAAACATTTAATCTTATGTAAATTGCCTTGTCTGTTAATGGAAGTGCAGGGATTACATTAGTAAAAATCCAAACCATACCAAAATCAGTTATTTCTGATTTATCCTGAGAGAACATTATTCTTGATGTATTAGATATAACTCCACCAGTTAATTTCTTTACAACATCAATAACATTCATGAAACTGTCTTCTTGTAGTTCATCAAAGGTTATTAAAGAAGTGCCTCCTATTACTCCATCAGAAAAGGCATCTTTCAACATAGCAGGGTTTATCGTTACATGATATTCATTAAATATTAACTTGTTTATGAAGTTTAATATTGATTTTCCATTATTTCCTTTGCCAGTATAAACTGGAGTTGATTTATAAGGGTTATCTTCAATTAGACAAGCTCCTAACCTTTGTAAATAATCCTTAAACAACTCTGTTTTATTAGGGTTGTCTTTAGGGATTAATATTTCCTTTAGTGTTTTTTCAACTAAACTCTCTTTATCATTAAATAAATCAACATTTTTATTGAATGTTAATTTTTCAATACTTCCATCTTTATTTTTAACACCTATTTTTTTAACTGTGAATAAATCTTTTTTATCATCTTTCATCATTTCATACTTTTCAGAATTGAAAATGCAGTTATCAAATTCCCATAATGCATTATCCAATGTGTTTTCGTTTTGAATACATGATAATATACTTTTCAGAGTATTATCTGGATAAGAATAACCATAATCGTTTTTAATTATAATTCCTAAATTATTCGAGTTTAATCTTTCATAACTCTTCTCTGATTTATTAAAATAATAATAAGTGGGTTTGTTTTTGTCTATTACTTTTTTTATAGTGTAAACCTCTTCAATTTCAGTAGCTACATCTATATGTAAAGCTTTCTTTTCAGGGTTGTTTTTCAATTGCCTCCATAAACTATTTTCCTCTTCAATCTCTTTAATTTCAATATTAGCTTGTTTTAATGCTTCTTTTTCTAAAAATTCTAATACTTCACTTTCTTTTATTTCACTATTTACTTTGGTTAATAATTTAGCTATCTCTTCATCTCTTTTTTCATGATTACTTGTTAAATATTTCCCCTCTACTCCTAAAGTCAATAATTGATCTGTTTCTGCATCTTTCCAATGATACTGGTATTGTCTTTTATGCTTATTCATTTCTAATAAGTATTTATCTTGAAATATTATTTTGTCTTCATTTATATCCTTAGTGAGTTTTTCATTAATTTTATCTAATTGTTTTATTTTCTTGTCTGTATCTGTTTCTAATGGTTTATCAAATAACATTTAAACCACCTCTTGCTTGAACATTCCAAGTATTAAGAATTTAATAAGCTTGTCGTAAGATATTGGCTTGTTATTAGATTTGATAAAAGCTTTTCTTAATTTTTCTAATTCTTTCATCTCTGTTTTAGTGAAAGAGATATTTATATGTTCTAAGTCAGTATTAGAGTTATTATAATCTTTTAAAGTGGTAGATAGGGGGGGTATTATACCACCTCCTTAATCCCTTCATCATTACCCTTTTTAAGATTAAAACCAATTACATTATAAACCTTTATTAATGTATCTTGTTTATGCTCCAAATCTTTAATAAGAGGGTATATTTTATTATAACTTTCTAATAAAACTTGTTCATGAATTAGCTTCCTTTTATAAGCTGTTTTGCCTCTTATTTTCAGATTATAGTTTCTAACATCGCACCTTTTTACTTCCTTAAAATAGCTACCTATTGCTTTAACATCTTGTTTATTAGATATAGCAGGAAATATATAAGTGTCGATAAAATCTTTCAGATTATCGGTTTCCAATTCTTTACTTTTAGGATTGTAAAGAAAAGCAGTTTCATGATTTTTAGACCTTAACACAACCTTATCTATTGCAATAAGTGTAGCTAATGCTTGTCTATTGGCTTGTATATTAGTTCTATTTAAGAAACCCTTTATAATCTCTGTTCTATTTAATGATGCTCTTTTGAGGTGTTCGTTATATTTAATAGACATTTATAACACCTCTTTAGCATAATGTTCAAGTGCTTTTCTTATAGCACAGGAAGTATTTTTAGTATCTAATGTTCCTTTTATTTCGTTTAATTTTTCAAATTGTTTTTCGTTTAATCTTACTGTAATAAAAGTTTTGTATTTATATTTATCTGGAATTATCATATTTTCATTCCTCTTTTTATAATTTTGATATTATTATCGTATTAAATTCAGTATACTGATATAAAAATTAGTCATACTATTTAAAGAAACAATAAACAGTATAATATTATAAAAAGAAGACCATACAAACAAATAAAAAATAAACATTAGCTCACTTAAGAGGTAACTTTTAAATACTATCAAAAAGAGAATAAGAAACAAGTGTGGTTACTTGTTTCTTAAACTATTTTCGGATAGTTTATTTGTTTGGTTAGTCTTCTTTGTTAATTCTAAAGTTTTTCGTAGGGCTTTAGAATTAATTTGACTAATTTTATATTGCTTTTTTAACAATACTATTTTTTATCTATTTTCAGATTGTTTCAACCTCCAATCCTTATTTATCTGACTATTTTATGAAAATTAATCTGTTAAGCTGTTGCTTTATTGCTCTGATATTTATTTATTGCCATTCTAATTATTTCAGATCTATTTTGTATTTCTAATTCTTGCATTAGGTTTTGTATTTTTTCTAATTCATCTTGTTTTATTCTTAAATTTATTTTATATGGGTAGATTTTTCTATTTTTCATGTTTAACCTCTGTTTCATGTGTTTTCATGTATTTTTTAAATATGATTTAATGTTTGTGAGCTGTATTATTTATATCTTGCTAATAAGGTGGGCTTTTTGTTATTATTGCCACATCAAATATTTATCTAATAACTGGGTAACGGTGCAGTTGCCATATTGTAAATATTTTTAGTACCACACTCTATTACTATTCATCTGTAAAATCTAACATATATAACTTCTTAAATTTTTAATAAGATCGTACAATCTTTAGTTTTTACACTATTAAATTAGAAAATTAAATTAGATTAAACTTCTCTATTTATCCTATAACTAACTAATATCTATGACCTGAAGATATATAAAAGTTCGTATCATATTAAACAATAAAATAAAATATTAAAAAAATACTTTCAATCTCATAGAGATATTTATAAATCCTATAATTAATTCATATTTACATTTCAAAAAAACTAATTTCAAATAATCGTTTAAATTCGGTTATATCCAATATAGCTATTGGATTAGTGTTCAATTTAAGGTTTAATATAGTTTAATATTTAGGTTTATTCTTTCATACGATTTTTTAGCTGTATAGGTCTTGTCTATTTAATATCTTTGTTGTTTCTTTATTCGTTCCATTTGTAGCTATTTTAACAAATAGTACTGTGTTACATATCAATAAATTAGTTTATCCAAAATTGCAAAAAATACAAATAAGCTTTCTGTGGGCTTCTTTCAAGAACTTTTTTTCAGGGTAACCCATTTTAGCTAATCGGATTTTGTTAATATATATTACTCAAGAGCAACTTTTCAAGTTTACATACTACTTTAATATTTCAACTACTTCCAACTCATAATAATAGTACTTACACATGCAAGCTATTAAATAAAGCACCT
>JARKQC010000215.1 GCA_029974985.1 Bacteroidota bacterium
AACTTTAAGATTTCTGATTTTACTAATGCTACTATTGACTATCATAACGGAGATAGTATAGAGGATTTGTTAGATGGGAAGTATAAGAATGTTATTCCTTGTTGGGATTTTGTACCCATTAAAACTAAAAAAACTAATAATATATGCATGACATTCAACACACCAGAAGCAACCGAATACCTAATAAACTACCTAAAAACCAGAGATAATATAAA
This sequence comes from Bacteroidota bacterium, assembly GCA_029974985.1. Classification (GTDB taxonomy): domain Bacteria; phylum Bacteroidota; class Ignavibacteria; order Kapaibacteriales; family UBA2268; genus JANJTB01. The sequence continues at coordinate 216 of JARKQC010000215.1, forward strand.
AGAAGACGAACCTTTATTCTTATCTCAGTATAAAAAAGCTTTAACTCAACATGGTGTTATTTGGTTATTTAGTGAAATTAATGATAGATGGTTCTATCGTAATGATGAAGGCAAAAGATTCTTTCATGCACATGCATTAAGGAAATTCTTTATTTCAACAGTAAAACATTATACTAGTGATTATAAGAAGTCTAAAGTTTTATCAGGGCATGCTGTTACAAGATTAGAAATAGCATACGAAGAAATAAGAAAAAGCGTAATGAAAGAATTTTATTGCCAACTAATTCCTCATCTAAGTATTAGAGATACTGAAATACATAATATTAAATCAAAAGAATACTTAGAATTAGAAAATGAGTTAGAGTATGAAAAACTAAAGCATGATAAATTGAGAAATTTATTAAATCAGCAAGGAATTAATGAAAATAAAATAGAAGATATATTAAATAAAGTTTAGCTAAATAATGCTCAATTTTTTAATATATAAAATTTTTTTAAACTTAATGTTTTAAATTATTTGTTTTTCAAGTTAGCATATAACATTTTTGATTAAATTTTGTATTTATTTCATTTTTTTAAAGTTTTTTTTATGCAATTGTTCATTTTTAGAATTTTCACTACTCGTCCACAATTGGCATATTGTTAACTGATAGTGTTAACATAACATTGTTATGTAGCAATATATTTGTAATATGTTGCAATATCTTCAATTTATTCTATTTTATAACTTTGTTTAATTTTAATAAGAATAATATGGCATTAAATCAATAGATAGATTTATATAACAGGCTATACAATAATATAGTACTGGAAAAAGATAATTTTTCATTTTTGTTGAAGAAATAGCAATATATGGCCACAATCATATCAAAGATGCTCATATATGCCCATCTTTTGCATTTTCACAGAATTTGAAAATTGAGAAAATATTTTTTTAGTAAATAAAATAAAAATGAACAAGTATTAAAATGTATAAAAAAAGTAATATTAATAGAAGTTATTGACTAATAAAAATTACTAGCCAATAATCTTCAATCTGCAAATAATATTCTATTTTTTATTATATTTATAATTGTTTGTTAGGCAGGCTTAGATAAAATGCTTAATAAAAAACTAGAAAAGAAAGATAAAAATAAAAAGAATAGCTTAAAAAGTCATGATTCAGCTTCAAAAGTAGTTTTAGCTACTAAATCCGAAATAAAAGCTAAGAGAAAAGAGTTATATGAACAAGAAAAAGCAGCTAGAGTAAATAAAAAGAGATTTCTTCTGAAATTAATAAAAATATTAGA
>JARKQC010000348.1 GCA_029974985.1 Bacteroidota bacterium
AGCAGTTGGTGGATTTATTTTTATGATAGCATTATATTGGATTTTTAGACGATGGAAGCCTTACAAAGTGGACAAATTATTTCGAAAAGGTCAATTAGTATCTGCCGCATTATATTCTCTTGGACACGGTGGAAATGATGCCCAAAAAACAATGGGTATAATAATAGCAATATTAGTTTCTACTGGATATTATTCAAAAGATGTTGTTTTGAGTTTAACAGATTTTTCTACTTCGTGGATAATATTTTCATGCCATTTAGCTATGGGAATTGGAACTATTTTTGGTGGCTGGCGAATTGTTAAAACTATGGGATTAAAAATAACTAAATTGAAACCTATACACGGTTTTGTAGCAGAAACATCAGGAGCATTAACACTTTTTCTGGCAACTACACTTGGTATTCCCGTATCAACTACACACACAATTTCAGGTTCTATAGTTGGTGTTGGTGCTACTACAAGTTTAGCTGGAATAAAATGGAGTATAGCAGGAAAAATTGTTATAGCTTGGTTTGTTACTATTCCATTTTCAGCTTTGGCTGCTGCATTATGTTTTTGGATAGTTCAATATTTCCATCCCGGATTTTAATATCTTAAATATTTTATAAATAATGTATTTCAATATATTTTGATGATTGTTTAATAAAACGTTAAAATAGTTTCACTATATAATAATTTTAAAAAATTAATAAAAAGATACCTACCTCGATGATATAAATATTTAAAAAATAAGAAATTAGCATTTTCAAAATAATAACTTTACAAAAATAATTTTAAGTAATTAAAAATAAAAGTAAATTAATTAAAAAATTGATTTTATTTTTGAATAATGTATAATTACATAAATGTTTTTTTAATTTTGGAAAATTAATGCTTAGAAATTTTTTACCTAAAGAATACAATTTTTATGATTATTTTGAAAATCATATAAAACTATGTATCGAGGTATCCAACGAGTTTTTACTTTTATCAGATGATTTTAGTAGATTTGAAGAATCAAATATAAAGATAAAAAAACTCGAAAAAGAAATGGATACAATTACTCATCAATGTACCGATGCACTATTACACACC
>JARKQC010000361.1 GCA_029974985.1 Bacteroidota bacterium
TTCAGTTTTTTCAAGGATTGTTTAACAACAAAGAAAAAACTCCACACAACATAAAAATATATTCAATGCAGGTGTGAAGAATGAGCAATCTGAGTAACTTTGGATCACAAGTCTGCACTAAATATATTTTTGCCGTTAGCGGCAAGCAAAACAGACAGAGAAGTAAAATTTAGGATTAACAAAAAATTTATAAATAATTATGGTGACAAATTCAAATTTACATTACACGATAATCAAATATATTATTGATAATGGTTTTGCCCCTGATAATGACACATTGTCAAAACTTTTAAATAGCGACAAATCAACTATTGAGAATGGACTTTATGAATTGCAAGAATACCATGGAGTCGTTCTTCATCCAAATGAACCGAAGATTTGGGTAATACATCCTTTTTCACTAGCACCGACAAATTTTTTAGTTAAGTCAGAAAAGGGAGAATGGTGGGGAAATTGCGCCTGGTGTTCTTTGGGGGTAGCCGCCCTTCTAAATGAAGACTTAACAATCACAACAAGTTATGGTGCACATGGAGATAAAGTTGAGATTCACATAAAAGATGGAAAAATTTTAGAACAAGATTTATACATTCATTTTCCTATTCCAATGAAAAATGCGTGGGACAATGTTATTTATACATGTAGTACAATGCTTGTATTCAAAAATGAAAAACAAATTGACGAATGGGTTAAGAAACATAACATTTCCAAAGGGGACATACAACCAATCTCAAAAATTTGGGAATTTTCAAAAGCATGGTATGGCAAGCATCTAAATGTTGACTGGAAAAAATGGACAATGCAGGAAGCAAAGGAAATGTTTGTAAAATTCAAATTAGAGCATGAGATTTGGAACCTGGAAGATGAAAAAGGTAGATTTTAATTAATGCCAGCCGCTAACAATGTATATAGCAAATAGGCGGGATAGAAGTAAATTCAACGGTTGTAGCCCGCTTCAACTTTCGTGTAATTTGAAAGGTTTGAAGCCCGCAACCGCCTACTTGCCATATACTAACCGTTATGGGCAAGTTTAAAAAAAGACACAACGAAATGATACAATCAAGTGAACCGCTAAGTTTTGACACATCTTGAAAGTTCTTTGACTGAAAACAAAATTCTACCTATTAAAAAAGCGGAGACCAGAAACCACAAAAAAAAACGGGGCGGAACTGAAAAGCCAAATGAGTAAGAAATTAAAACTAAATCAAATGAAACTTTTACAAAACGAAGAAAAATTAATTACATCAGACGAAGACAGGATGATTTTGACTAATTATCGCATTACAAAGCGAGACGAAATTTGGGGTAAATCTTACAAAATATCAATCTTTTTGGAAGATATTAGTTCTATCGAAGTTCATTTTAAGAGTAATATTGTGTTTTTGATAATCGGTATTCTTTTGGCATTGGCTGGTCTTGTAATGTCAAGTCAAGGAGGTGGAGAATCATCAATTGGAGGTTTAGTTATCGGAGGAATTTTTGTAGCTATATGGTGGTTTAGTAGAAAGCATATTGTTTCAATTGCCTCTAACGGTGGAAGTTCCCTTAATATTCTTGTTAAAGGAATGTCTGACAGCAAAATTGAGGACTTTATAACAAGTGTTCAAGACGCAAAACTAAACAGAATTAATCAACTTAATAAATTGTGATTCTGTACTACTGGTAGACAAAGACAAAATGAAAACCAGCCCATAACAATGTGCAAATGTAATGCGGGCGACGGTGGGTAAATCAACCGCAGTTCTCCGTTGCAACGCCGCCAATTCGTCTTTGACGATTGACGGTAAAAATGAAATTTTGAATAAACGAATTGGCTACTTGCGGGCTTGAAAGTGAAGTGCTTTGAAATCCCGCACTACACTTGCACCAGCCGTTGGCTGTAATATTAAAACACGCTACATAAACAATCAGCAAAATGAACAAACTTAAATTGATTATAATTCTCTTTATAATTCCTCATCTGTTGAAAGCACAATCAGTTGACTTATCTTCTGTCGATGCCTTCTTTGATGTAACATCATCTTTAAAATCAGGTAAAGAGGTTTCAAATGACCAATGGTCGAATTTTGATAATTCAACAGTATATAAGCAATATTCAAACCGAGAAGATAAATTCATTATTAACACTATAAAAGAATCGATACAACTTGTTTTTGGCGAAACAGAAACTTCGAATATTGATAGTATACTATACATCTCAAAAGAAGAAATGACACAAAATAAAGAATTACTTGTGAAAAAACTTTTTGTAGATAATTATATTAAAATAAATGATAAATATGAAGACATTATTTTCTTTAGAAATTCATATGACTTTGAAGGTTTGGTAAATGAATCAAAATTAAAGTTGAGTTCTTTTCTTGGACATCCCATTGATTCTCTAACTGGACTTAAGTCTTTATACTTCTTTTTTGCTAGTGCTGATGCTGCAGATAAAGAAGATGCAATTATTGCTGATTTGAACTTAATTTATAGACAATCAGAAGAGCAGCGTATTGAATTAATTGCCCACGAATATTTTCACAATTATAGAGAGCGATTTGAAAATCACGACTTCAATTATAAATGCGATTTAAATTATATGATTGATATGATTCAAAATGAAGGCATTGCCGATATGATTGACAAAACAGAAGGTTATGAAAAATATTATTCAAATGATTTTTATGAGTCTGATTTGTCAACTATAATGGTTGAATTGTATAATTCTGCAGAAAAGGACTTACAGAGATTCCACGATTTGGTAATAGAGTATTCGCTAAATAATATCTCAAAAGAATCTATGGTGGATGGTATAATAGAAATTGTAAAATTTAACGGGCATCCAATCGGATTTTATATGGCAAACAAAATCGTAAATGCAGGGTATAGAAAGCAAATGACAGAATCATTCTATGACCCATTTGAATTTTATAAATTATACAATAAGGCAGCTAGAAAAAGTAATTCATTTCAGTTAAGTGATGAATTTATGGAATTTATATTTGAAAGAGAAAATTAAAAAATACTACAGCCAACACGCGGTCATAAAACATTGCGCAGATAGTGCTATATTTGAACGAAACAACATTTAATCAACGATTTAGTGTGCTGATAGGTTTGTGTTTCAAAATGCGCAACGTTTCATACCGCCGACCGTTACCGCCAAGTGTAAAAGACAGAAGACAGACCTAAAATTGAAATGTAAACCATTGTGAAAGGACAGAATAGTAAAATATTGACAAGACAAGAAAGCCGTCACTCAAGCCTACCCGATGTTTTTTATTTTTTTGCCAACGCACATTTTTTAAAACAATTGCCAACACACATTGCACACATTGCCAAAGCCCCACAAGCTTACGCTGCTACCAAAGCTTTGTCAAAGAGTGCAATTTTCGCCACTGCATCAAGAGAAAAATACTAACTTTGAGTTTTATAATTAGAATGAAAAATATTAGAAAAATACTTGAAGATGCAACAAATGGAATCTGCTATGATTCATACAGATACTGTGCAGACGAAGAATTAAAAATTCCAACGATTAATTATGAGGAAACTCAATCATTTACATTATTGAAAGATAGGTATGGTGAAACAGATACATCCCTGAAACAGACAAAAGATTTAACTAAAAAAGCAAAGCAATTATTTAACTCAGAACCATTGTTTAAATATTTTCTAGATGGATCAAGACGCACTTATAAGGTTGACGATATTGAAATTAATAAAAGAGTTTTTCCAATTATGGCAGGGCAGATTGGAGTAGCTTGTTGTGAACGAATTAATCCTAATAAATTTACATGTAAGGAATTAGAAAATAGTTTTGTTATTGCATTACCATTAGAAGCAAACCCTGAAACCAGAAATTCAGAGTTATTTTTTAATAACCTGAGAAATAAAATTAATAATACACCAAT
>JARKQC010000003.1 GCA_029974985.1 Bacteroidota bacterium
TAACTAAAAAGGCTGGGGCAACGTGGCATGCTCCGTTGCCTTTTTTAATAGATTAATATTTGTGTAGTATAAGCATCTTGCTTGTCCAAAATTACCTAAACCCCCAGCCTATTTTCCAATGGAGATGGGGAGGAAAAAAAAGATAAGCCCTCTCTTTCGGAGCGGGTTTGGGTGAGGTAATAATTAAGCTGTACTACACTTTCAAAAGTGTAGGACAGCTGTAGAAATCGTGGGTAGTATAAGCATCTTGCTTGCCATATCTCGCCAATACAGATTCTTTAATTGATAAAATTATTCGTTTCAATAAAGATAATATATATACATACAAACTATATTTATTTGAAATGCCTAAAATATTCAATTATCATTATAAATAAACGTCATTAATAAATATTAAATTTGATTAATGGAAAAATTTAAAATGCTTGATATTATTTATAATGTGATAAAAGAAAGTATTGCGATGTTATTAGAAATGTCGCCATATATGATACTTGGATTGATTTTCGTAGCTTTATTAAATTATTTTGTAAATAAAGACCTTATAACAAAACATATTGGTGATAATAGTTTTCTTTCAATTTTAAAAGCCGCAATTTTTGGAGTGCCTTTGCCTTTATGCTCTTGCGGAGTTGTGCCAACGGCAGTTTATATGTCCAAAAGCGGTGCGTCGAATAGTGCAACAGTATCTTTTTTAATTTCTACTCCTCAAACGGGTATAGATTCATTAATAGCAACTTATGGTATGATGGGTCCGCTTTTTGCTATTTTCAGACCGCTTTCAGCATTTATTACTGGAATTTTTGGAGGTTTAGCCGTTAAAATCTTCAATGTAGAAGAAAAAAAGGAAGAAAAACCAAAATTTATTGGATTAAATCAAATTTCGAGTATAAAAAAAGCAGTTATTCCAAAGCCTGAAACTACAAAAGAGAAAATTGTTAAAACATTAAGATATTCATTTATTGAGTTTCTTGATGATATTTCTGTACAATTTTTAATTGGTGTACTTATTTCTGGAATTATTGCATATTCGATACCAAATGATTTTTTTGCTGATTCAGGATTAAATTCGGGAATTGGCGGTATGCTACTTATGATATTAATTGGCGCTCCGATGTATGTTTGTGCTACTGCTTCAATTCCAATAGCTATGACACTAATGATGAAAGGATTTACGCCCGGCGTTGCATTTGTATTTTTAGCAGTGGGTCCCGCAACAAATGCCGCAACAATAATGATTATATCAAAATCACTTGGGAAAAAAATTACTGCAATTTATTTACTTACAATTTCTGTAATATCAATTATAATGGGGTATATGCTTGATTTTGCTGTTTCGATGGGTGGTTCGCAGTATATTTGGCATAATCATTCAAGCCATAATCACGATGATATGTTTCTTAATTACGAATTTAAAATTTTCCTTGGTATAGTATTTTTTATTATGCTGATGTTTTCATTGTATAGAATATATTTAAGTAAATATTTTACAAAAAATAAGGAAAATGTTTTGGCTGATGGTAGAATAAAAGTTAATATCGAAGGAATGACTTGTAATCATTGCGTTGATACGGTTACTAAAACAATTAATAGGATTGATGGAGTAGAATCTGTCGAAGTGAAATTAAATGAAAATAGCGCCTATATCAAAGGAAATTTTGATTTGAATGAAATAAAAACAAGAATTGAAAATGTTGGTTATAGAGTAATTAACTAATTTTTATATCATATTAACATATAAAAATTTTCATTTTAGTAAATTAATAATAACTAATATTATGTAACGTCATAAATAAATTATTTATTTGTCTAATATAAAATATTATAAAATATGTCAAATTTAGATTATTATGACGGTGTTGTTGTTGATATTATAAAAGAAACTCCAAATATTAGAAGATTTTATATTCAAGTTCCCGAGCTTGATGTCTATGATTTTAAAGCAGGTCAATATGTGAAAGTATTATTTCCTATTGATTCGAAAAAAAATTATCGTCAATATTCAATAGCCAATTCACCCGATGGCACAAATATTTTTGAATTATTAATTGTTTTAAATCCCGATGGTGTTGCAACAAATTATTTGTTTAACGAAGTAAAGATTGGTTCGGTGCTAAAAGTATCTGAGCCTCGTGGAAATTTTTTAGCACCTCAAGAAGTAGAAACTGATGTATGTATGATTTGTACGGGAGTTGGTTTGGCACCGTTACGTTCTATATATCTTGATATATTAAATAGAAATGTTAAAAATAAACATATTTATTTAATTTTTGGAACAAGATTTATGAGCGACCTAATTTATGTTGAAGAAATGGAGGCACTCTCGAAACGTAGTGATTTTACATTTATTCCCGTATTATCACGAGAAACATCTGACGCTTGGCATGGTAAACGTGGTTATTTACATAATTCTTACAAAGAAATTTTTGCAAACAAACCCGATGCTAATTTTTATATCTGTGGCTGGCGTGATATGGTTACAGAAACAAGAAATAATCTACTCGAAATGGGTTTTAAACGCCAACAAATACATTTCGAAAGATATGATTAAAATATATTAAAAATAAAGTTGTTAATAAATAAGTCCTATATATTTACGAATAGGACTTTTTTATTTTTAGTAAAAAAGGTAAAAAATTAGATGTACGGAATATATATACATTTTCCATATTGTATTCATAAATGCTCTTATTGCGATTTTTACTCGATAGAAAATCTCAATACTCGAAATAAATTTGTAGAAATGCTTTGCAAAGAAATTGAAATTAGAGCATATAATTTTGGGGAAAAAATTCCAGCAAATTCACTATTTTTTGGTGGTGGAACTCCTTCGTTAATGAAAACTCAACATATTACGAAAATTTTTTCTGCCTTACAGCAATTCATTGATTTTGATAAAAATTCAGAAATGACTATCGAATGCAATCCCGGTGCAATTGATATTAAAAATTTAGATTATTATTTAACGCTTGGAATAAATAGAATTAGCTTTGGTGTGCAGTCATTTTTAGAAAAAGATTTAAAATTTTTAGAGAGAATACATTCAACAGAAGATATTTATAAATCAATTAAAAAATCAAAATCACTTGGATTTAAAAATATTAGCATTGATTTAATGTTTGCTTTGCCCAATCAATCAATAGAAGATTGGAAATATAATTTAGAAAAAGCAGTCGAACTAGATATTCAGCATATTTCGGCATATAGTCTGATTTACGAACCCGGTACACCGCTTTATGATGAATATATTAGTGGCAAAATTAGTCCCCAAGACGAGGACAAAGACGCAGAATTATATTATTTAACAAATGACATATTGAGCGAAAACGGATTTAAACAATATGAAATTTCAAATTATGCGAAAGATAATTTTCAATGCAAACATAATTTGAATTATTGGAATTCGGGCGAATATTTTGGATTTGGACCATCTGCGCATAGTTACATAAACGGCATTAGATTTTGGAATTATAGAAGCAATGATAAATACTTTAAATTATTACAATATAATCAATTAGCAATCGAGTCAAGTGAAAAATTAACTATAAAACAAAAAGCATTTGAATCAATATATTTAGGCTTGCGTTCGCTTGGAATTGATTTAATCGAATTTAAAAAAAAATATTCAATTGATTTATATAAAGAAAATCAAAAAAGCATAAAACAAATGATTGATAATAATTTATTATTCATAAAAAATAATGTTTTGCGTCTATCAAACAAAGGATATTTTATTAGTGATAATATTACTATTGAATTGTCAAAATGCTTAGATGATATAATCTAAAAAATAAAGCAAATTATGCAAAATAAAATAACGCAATTAAAATTCATTGAATCAAAATTTGATTTTATAATATGTTTGAATGCAAATTTACCTGAAAATTCATTTTTTGAAAATTTTAAAAATATAAAAATTATAAGCGCTGATGGTGCGGCACAAAAATTATTCAAAAAAAATATTAAATCCGATATAATAATTGGTGATTTAGATTCATTTGATATAAAAAGTGAAAATTTTAATAATTTTTTTGAGAAAACATTAATTATTAAAAATCCCGACCAATCAACTAATGATTTTGAAAAAATTTTAAATTGGTGTATTAGCCAAAATAAACTAAAACTTCTAATTACGGGAATACACGGCGGAGATTTGGAACATACTCTAAATAATTGGAGTATATTTATGCGATATAGTAAAAAAATGAATTTATGTATTTATGATAATAATAGATACGCAGTTGCAATAAATAAAAGTATTGAGTTTAGTTCATATATTGGTGAAATTATATCAATAATTCCTCAGCCAAGTGCTGTATTAAGCTCGGAAAATCTTAAATGGGAACTTGATAATTATTTACTCGAAATGGGGAAGTCCGAAGGAGCTAGAAATTGCGCAAAGACTGATATTGTAAAAATTATATTACATAATGGTTCTTTTTTACTTTTTTTCGATTCAAAAGTACCCAAAAGTCCGATTTTTTTATAAATTTGTAAAAAATTATTTTTTAAAAATGTTTTAGATTAATATTTATGGAAACAAAGATTGATAAAATTTTTAGCACACATCTGAATAAAGAACTTGGTGTAAAAATTTATGGACATTATGGATTAACGATATTGATTTTTCCCGCTTTAACAAATAGTAGCGAAGAATTTGAAGATTCTGGTGTTTTCGATGCAATTCAATATTTGATAAAAATGGGGAAATGTAAAATTTTTGCTATAGATGGAATAGAAAACAGTATTTGGCAACAAAACACACTTGAATCAAAAGAAAAGTCTTTTTTACACTTTAATTATAATAATTTTATTGAAGAAGAATTAGTGCCATATATTTTTTCGCAGTGTGGTGGACCTGTCCCAATAATTACGGCTGGAGCTTCTATTGGTGCATATTTTGCAGTAAATACATTTTTTAGAAGACCCGATTTGTTTTATGGAACAATCGGATTAAGCGGCTTTTATGATATAATAAAATTATCTTGTGATTATTTTGATGATAATTGTTATTATAATTCACCAATACATTATTTGCCTAATTTAACAGATACTTATTGGCTATCTCATTTATATTTAAGAAAACATATTTATTTAATTACGGGGCAAGGCGATGGAGAAAACCCACAGGAAACATATAAATTATCTGATGTACTTAATTCAAAGGGCATTCAGCATCATTTAGAAGTTCGAGATGAAAGCTATGGTCATAATTATGACTCTTGGATTAAATTATTAAAATATATTATTGATACAAAATTATAGTTATGCTAAATTTTCTAAATACAAAAATATTAAATAAAGATAAAGCGGAAGATGTAAGCGTTCAATTAGGCTTAGACCCTGAAAAAGATTTAGAACTACTACTAAAAGAATGCAAAATTTATTTAAAAGTATATAACGAACAAAAAATTCGTCGTGCTTTTATGTTGTGCCTCGATGCACATACAAATAAATTAAGAAAATCTGGTTTGCCTTTTTATACTCACCCACTTGAAGTTGCTCGCATAGTAATGAACGAAATCCCACTTGATGATATTTCTGTAATTTCTGCATTGCTTCACGATGTTCTTGACGAAGGCGACCATTTTAGTGTAAAAGATATACGTTTAGAGTTTGGTAACGATATTGCAGATATTGTAGAAGGAATTCATAAAATTGAGCATATCGAAAATCGAAATTCTTCTATTGCAGACCAAGCCGAGAATTATCGAAAATTACTATTATCCTTATTTAAAGATATTAGAATTATACTGATTAAACTTGCCGATAGATTGCATAATATGCGAACTGTCGAGTTTTTATCAGAGCCGAGCCGACTAAAATTATCCCGTGAAACCCTTGATATATACGCTCCATTTGCAAATAGATTTGGTTTGCGAAATATTAAATGGGAACTCGAAGATTTAGCATTTAAACATTTGAATAAAGAAGCGTATTATGAAATAAAATCAGCTCTTAAATCAACACGAGAGGAGCGCGAAAAATATGTTGCTGATATTATTAGCCCAATAGAAGAAAGACTTGCTAAAGATGAAATATTAAAAAAACTTAAAGTAAAATTTGAAATAAATGGACGTGCAAAACATATTTATTCAATTTTTAATAAAATGATAGCTCGTAATAAACCAATGAACGAGCTTTATGATTTATTTGCAATAAGAATACTACTTGATACAGTTGAGGATAATATATGTTTTTATGTTTATGGAATAGTAGCGGGACTTTTTCAGCCTGTTCCCGAGACTTTTAAAGATTATATCAATACTCCTAAAAAAAATGGATACCGCTCCATACATTGTGCAATAGTAGGAAATGATAAAAAAATTGTTGAACTTCAAATTCGTACTATCCAAATGCATCAACTTGCCGAGCAAGGCTTTGCCGCACATTTTAGATATAAAGGAGGGCGAATTGACCAGCAATCAATACTCGAAAAGCAGCAAATATTAAATTGGATAAGCGAAGTAAGAGAAATTTTTGAGAATGTAAAATCGCGTTCAAACGAGGAGCTTGTTGAGAATTTTCATAATCAACTATTTTTTGATGAAATTTATGTCTATACACCAACAAATGAATTTAGGACATTACCCAAAAACTCAACTCCGCTTGATTTTGCTTATGATATACATTCTGAAATTGGAAATCATTTTATTGGTGCAAAAGTTCACGGAAAACTTGTAACGATAGATTATAAATTACAAAGTGGCGATCAAATCGAAATTTTAACCTCTAAAAAACAAATGCCAAATGAAGAATGGCTAAAATATGCAACCTCTGCACGAGCAAAGCAATATATTCTTAAATTTTTAAAAGAAAAAGATAAAATGCTCGAAGATGAGGGGCGCTCAATTTGGAATTTAAAATGTAAAGAAAATAATATTAATTTAAGCGAAAGTGAATTTGAAACTTTAATTAAATCTATGAAGTTTGATTCAGCTGAGAATTTTTTCATCGCATTAGCAAAACATCAATTTACTCTTGATAAAATCTTTGAATTTCTAAAAATAAAGATAAAAACTGGTATTAGAAGCAATTATGAATCAAAAGAACGAGAAAATAATAATAAAGATAATCTAAAAATATTTAATTCTACTGATAACAATAAATATAGTAAAATACCTGATGATTTAATTATAAATGAAGACGGTTCTTTTGATTTAAAAATTAATATTACAGCTTTAAATAAACAACATATAATAGACCAAATTAATACAGTCGTACTTTCTATGCCCGAAATCGAAATTTTAGAAATAAATATTAATGAGAATGAACCCGTATTAATTGAATCTTTTTTACTAAATTTTGAAAAGAAATCATATATTGAAATACTTTTGGAAAACTTAAATAAAGTAGATGGTATAAAAGAAATTGAAATTTTAAAAAATTAAATTGATGTTTATATTTATTTTGTTTATTTTTGCTATATATAGTTTGTAACATATAAAATAAATTATCGTGACACTAACAATAACTTTATTCGGAATATTAGCGGCACTTGCCATTGCATCAGCTTTGGTAACAATACTAAGTAAACATCCTATTCGTTCAGCTATGGGATTAGTGTTTCATTTCTTTATGCTTGCTGGGCTTTATCTTACTCTTAGCGCCCAATTTATCGCCGCACTACAAGTGCTTGTTTATGCGGGGGCAATTATGGTGCTTGTAATATTTGTTATAATGCTTCTTAATCTTGGCGATGAAGAAAAGCTAAAATATAAAATTGATCCCAAACAAATTATGGGTATATTTTTAGGGGGTGCATTCCTTGTTATGCTTGGAACAATTTTTGCTACTAATATTTCTGGAGCTGGATATAATCCGGAAATAGCAATTCAGAACGGCACAGCACAAGCATTAGGTAAAGAACTATATACAAATTATATTTTTGCAATTCAAGCTATTGGATTATTGCTAACTGCGGCAATAGTTGGTGCAATTATTTTAGCTAAACGTAAATTAAATTGAGGAAATTATGTTAGAATCATTACCATTAGAATATTATTTAATTGTATCAGCAGTAATTTTTATTATCGGAGCTATTGGCGTTATGACTCGCCGAAACGCGATAATTATTTTTATGTCAATAGAGCTTATGCTTAATGCTGTAAACCTTACACTTGTTTCTTTTTCTACATATTTAGGAAATACCGCTGGACAAATTTTTGTTTTCTTTGTGATGAGTGTTGCCGCCGCAGAAGCCGCAATCGGTTTAGCTATTATTCTTGCTTTATTTAGAGCTAAACAAACAATTTATGTAGATGAAGTAAATGTGCTTAAATGGTAAACATTTAATATTTAAAGAAATTTTTAAAACTCTAAAAAAAATGGATTAACTCCCATAAAAGTTAATCCATTTTTTTATTTACATTATTTAATAAAAATTATTCCCACTCGATATATTACATATTGTAAATTTTAAAGGCACTTGAGAAAGTGTATAACCACCAAAACTCTATCTAATAAATAACTTAGCTGTATTGGTGCTGATTTTTGTACATTCTACTTATACTCAAATTGAAGAATTACCCAACACAGTCTATACAATACTTACTTATCCTACATTATAGTAACTTAATTTCTGGGAGCATTATAATCATTCAAAATCATAGTATTCAAATAAACATAATTTCTTAAACTAATTTATTTCCATAGATTGTTATTTATCATTTTTCAAATTCTCAATGTATGGTGCAATTTGATCGTTGATGTACTTTGCAAGTTCTACAGTTATAAAACTAATTTCATCATCTTTTAGAATTTGATGATACATTTTTTTGACTTCGAGTTCTGTAATTGAAGGTGAGTTAATTAAATAAAGATATTGTGTAAAGAATACGGTAATTCTAACACCAGTTCCAAATGTATTTGTACCTGATTTCCTGAAACCATCAAATTTGAAATAAATTTCAAAATATTTAATTATCTCTTTCTTTTTAATAATATCATAACAGAAGTCAAGAAACTCTTTTATGTATTGTGATTTTTGTGTTTTTAGAGTTTGCTCAACGCCACCGAAATTATAAATTATTTGATAATCATTGAAGAAATTAGTAAATAATCCTATTTTTTCAAATAACTTGATTAGAAGAGGTTTTATTGATTTCTCAAATGTATCATTAAATGATTCAAATGTTAATTCCTTTTGTAGTGTTTTATCTTCATCTATGTCAGCTATTTGTTGTTCAAGCATTTTCACCATTTTATCTATATCATCTGCTTCTTCAATAGGTTCATTTTTACCAACCTTTAAAACTAAATTGAGTGATTCAATAAGTCTTTCACCAATAAAAATTATGAATTTATCGAAATCTTCGGCAACTGCAAACTGAAGAGCATTGTAATAGTCATCTTTAATTCCAAAAGGAATAATTATTGGCGGATAGCTAAATTTCATTAGAATCAAATTCATAAGAATTCTTGCCATTCTTCCGTTACCATCATCAAATGGGTGTATCCTGACAAATTTATAATGGAATAAAGAAGAAATTATAAGTGGATGTCTTTTATTTTCAGTAAGTTCTTTATTATACCATTTCATTAAATCCATCATTTGAGCTGGAGTGTCTTCTGGTGAAGCAAAATAAGATATTTCACCCGATTTGGTTTTTACATGGTTCGGAACTGTTTTGTATTGACCAGGTATAATTTTTCTTTTGCTTGGTTTACCATCTGGAGTAATTGCATCGGCTTCAAATTCTTCTTGCAGAATTGTTTGATGTAAATGTCTAATTAAATGTTCTGTCAAATCAATTTCTGTTCCTTTAAGAATGTCCAAAAGATATTCAACAGCTTCATTGTGTCCTTTCATTTCTATGTAGTCTCTGAACGGTTTACCGTCAGCAGTGATATGCCATAGCAAAAAACTCTTGGTCTCACTATATGTAAGACTATTACCTTCGATATGACTTGAATGAAAATTCCAGTCAAGCCGAATCTTTTGCAACAATCTTTGTTCCTGTTCTGGTTTTAATGGTCTGTAAGAATCAACTTCAGTCCGCAACTGGTCAATTCTTTTGATAATATTTTGAAGTTCAGAGTTCATATAACAACATTAAATATTTAGTAATTTTATTTTTTTAATTTATTATACCACATTTCTTTATAATGAGATACAAAAAATTCTAATGCTTTTGGATATATTTCAAAATAATATTATCGTTTCATATTTTCTATGACGAAACTGAATAACTCTCTTAAATTCTTTATCTATCTTTATATCTTGTATTTACTGCATTAACAATGTTTTAACTCACTTTCTTTTGTCTTCTATCCTATCTATCTTTTCAGTACCATTAACATTTTTCAGAAATTGTTATAACTTAATTTTTCAAATACTTAATATATGTTTTGTTATTATTCCCACTCGATAGTTCCCGGTGGCTTGCTCGTAATATCAAATACTACTCGATTTATACCGGGTACCTCATTTATTATTCTATTGCTTACTTTTGCAAGAAGATCATAAGGCATTGGATACCAATCTGCTGTCATTCCATCAACACTTGATACTGCTCGAAGCACGCAGGCATTTTCATAAGTTCGCTCATCGCCCATTACACCAACAGATTTCACTGGTAGTAATGCAACGAACGCTTGCCAAATTTTATCATACATACCCGCTTTTCTGATTTCTTCTGTGTAAATTGCGTCAGCTTTTTGCAAAGTTTGAATTTTTTCAACTGAAATTTCTCCTAATATACGAATACCTAAACCGGGTCCAGGGAATGGATGGCGATTTACAAACCATTCGGGAACACCAAGCTCCCTGCCAACGGCTCTTACCTCATCTTTAAATAATTCGCGGAAAGGCTCAATAAGTTTTAATCCCATTTTTTCTGGTAATCCACCTACATTATGGTGAGTTTTGATAACTACCGATGGACCTTTAACAGAAACCGACTCAATCACATCTGGATATAAAGTGCCTTGAGCAAGCCACTCAGCATTGTTAAATCTTTTAGCGGCAATTTCGAATAAATGAATAAAAGATTTTCCTATTATTTTCCTTTTTTGCTCGGGGTCTGTAACATTTTTTAATCCATTTAAAAAATATTCAGAACCATCAATTAATTCAATTGAAATGTTAAAACTTTCTTTAAACAACCTAATTAATTCCTCGCTTTCATTAAGCCGCATAAGACCAGTATCTATATGAATACAGTGAAGTTTATCTCCAATAGCTTTGTGTAATAATACAGCAAGAACAGTAGAATCAACTCCACCAGACAAAGCACAAATAACCTCTTTATCACCAACTTTTTCTTTTATTTCTTCAATTGCATTTTCAACAAAGGAGTGAGTATCCCAATTTTCTTTACAACCACAAATTTCTCTAACAAAATTTTTCAAAATCTGTGTTCCATCTTCCGAATGGTGAACTTCGGGATGAAATTGAACACCCCAAATTTTCTTTTCTAAAGAGCGTATTGCACATATTGGAGCATTCTTTGTATGTGCAGTGATTTCAAAGCCATCGGGAATTTTAGTTAATGAATCGCCATGACTCATCCAAACAATAGAATTATCGGGTATATCCTTGAATAACAAATTATGTTTGTCAATAATAAGCTCTGCACGTCCGAATTCTCTATGAGCCGCTTTATCAACTTCGCCACCAAGTTTATGGGCAATATATTGCAATCCATAGCAAATTCCTAAAACTGGAATCCCAAGTTCAAAAACATTAAATACAGGATGTGGAGCGCCCTCTGCATATACACTCGAAGGACCACCAGAAAGAATGAGACCTTTCGGCCGGATTACATCAATTTTTGATTTTTCTATATTATAAGGATATATTTCGGCAAATACGCCACTTTCACGAATTTTACGAGCAATAAGCTGAGTATATTGAGAGCCAAAATCGAGAATTACAATTTTTTCATTAGCTTGCATAATTATTATAGATTTAGATTTTAAAAAAATATTTTAAATTTGTCGCTTAATATTTTTATTAACGAATTTGAATAATACACATTTTTTTTATTTATAAATGTATGTAAATTAATTGTTTTTAAATAACAAGTAGATGAACAAAAAAATACTTAATTAAATTTTTTAAATATAATCATATATAATTCGTATTTTTGAAAATTATTATTTGTAAATATTATTTCTTAGGTTATTAAATGGAATCGCGTTATAAATCATTCCGATATATTGAGCAATTACAATCATTAGTTGGAGAAACAATAACATTAAAAGGCTGGGTTTATAATATCACGGGCAAAGGTAAATTGCAATTCGTGATGTTAAGAGATGGCACTGGTATTGCTCAATGCGTTGTATTCAAAAATAATGTTGGCGAAGAAGTGTTTGACAATTGTAAAACACTTACTCAAGAATCCTCCGTCGAGATTACGGGAAAAGTAGTTGCTTCTGAAAAAGCTCCCGGCGGATATGAAATTGATGTTACTAATATTAATATTTTATCTTTATCAAATGATTATCCTATCACTCCAAAAGAACACGGTGACGCTTTTTTAATCGAACATCGTCATTTATGGCTACGTTCTTCCCGTCAAATGGCAATAATGAGAGTTCGCTCTGCAGTTATGAAGGCTATACGTGATTTCTTCGATGGCAATGGCTTTAAATTAATTGATTCACCAATATTAACTCCTAATGCTTGTGAAGGTACATCTACACTCTTCGAAACAGAATATTTTGATTTAGGAAAGGCATATTTATCTCAATCAGGTCAGTTATATGCAGAAGCTACTGCACTCGCTCTTGGACGCGTTTATACTTTCGGACCAGCTTTTCGTGCTGAACGCTCAAAAACGCGTAAACATTTAACTGAATTTTGGATGGTCGAGCCAGAAATGGCATTTTTTGATATTAACGATGATATGGATTTAGCTGAAGATTTAGTTGAATATATAGTTCAGTATGTTCTCAAAACTTGCCAAAAAGAACTTGCAACTTTAGAACGCGATACAAGACCACTCGAAAAAGTTAAAAGACCTTTTTATAGAATGAGTTATACCGAAGCTGTGGAATGGTTAGTTGCTAATGATATTCCTTTGATTAAAAATATTGATGGCGTTGCAACTGAAATTAGACCTTTTCCTTGGGGTGAAGATTTTGGTACTGTTCAAGAAGAAGCTATTATGGAACAATTTGATAAACCATTAATTATTCATAGATATCCTACTGATATTAAAGCATTCTATATGAAACGTGACCCTGAAAATCCAAAAGTTGTTCTTGCTATGGATATGCTCGGACCTGAAAAAGCTGGCGAAATCATCGGTGGAAGCCAGCGTGAAGACGATTTCGACTTACTTTTAGAGCGAATTAAAAAAGAAAATCTATCAGAAGAAGAATATAAATGGTATCTCGATTTACGTAGATATGGAAGCGTTACTCATAGTGGTTTCGGACTCGGTGCTGAACGCGTTATTAAATGGATTACCGGTGCCGCACATATTCGTGAAACTATACCGTTTCCAAGAATGATTTATCGCATTACTCCATAAAAAATATTGTTAATTTCGGCATTAGAAATTAAACTAATGCCGAAATTTAATCTCATAATTTTTTAAGTTTAAAAAATTCTATAAAAATGAATAAATTAATTGTTATTTTTATTAGTTTTATTATTTCTTATGGAAGTATTTATTCGCAACTACTTCCCGGAGATGTAAAATCAAATTCAGTGAAGCCAAAAAAGAACTCTGATGATTTATCTGATTTATATTATATTTGTATCGCGGCAAAAGGAGCTAAATCACTCGATAATTGGGGATTAGATGCGGGAATTCAAATTGGGGGATTTTTGTCCGAGCATTTCTCTCTTGGCGGAGCATTTTATTATCTACTGACGCATAATATACAGATATTACCTGATGAACCATATTTTTTGCAACTTACTTATGGCGGACTCGAACCAAAATTTCTTTTTAAATTCTCTCATTTTTCGATTAATACAAAAATTCTTATAGGATTTGGATTCTCTGGATATAGTCAGAGCACAAATTTTGATGTTTTAAGCGATTTAGATGGTAATTGGCTGTTTTTAACAGAGCCCGCTCTTGGAATTAGTATTAATCTGAGTGATAAATTATGGATTGATTTAGACGCTGGCTATAGAATTACTTCAAAAATTGATTCAAAATTGAAAAAAGATTTTGATTTAAACGGGACAATTTTTTCGATTACTCTAAGAACAAATTTAAATTAAATTGAAAAATTTGATTGCTATAATATTAATTTTTGTTTCAAGCATTTATATATCAAATGCTAAAGATTTTGGTATAAATATCGGTGTATCTATTCAGCCCACATTTATTGATAATGATTTTGCACTAATTTCTGGTGGAAAATTAGGAATAAATTATAAAAATAATTATTATCTTGGACTTGCTATTAGTAGTAATACGCTTTTTAAACATAAAATTAATGCTTATGATATATATATAAAATCAATTCCAATTTTTGAAATTAATCATTATGGTTTAGATTTAGAATATTATTTTTTCCCAGAAGATGCTATACATTTATCGCTTGGAGTTTTTGCAGGAAATTCAAACATATATTTTAGTATAGTAAATGATGAGGCCGATTATAAATATGATTATTTTCCTAATTACTTAAATGGAAAAAATACTTTAATACTGCAACCAAGTGCTAATATTAATCTAAATTTTAAAGATTTTTACCGAATTGTAATTGGGATTTCATATAAATTTTATCCAAATTTTGAATATGAAATTCCAGAGTTAATAAATAAAGATAACGAAGCTATATATAAAATAAGTTCTAATGATATCAATGGCTTTTCTTTAAATCTAATAGTTAGATTTGGAAGTTTTTAATTAGTCATATCAAATTATTACTTTTCTATTTTTTCAAAAAACCATATTCGTAAACTTTTGGTTCAATTTTATCAGCTAAAAATTGTAGTTTTTTTCTTAATTTATTAATCAATTTTGTGTAAGTTTCATCATCGCTTTTGCTATTCATACGTCCTTTTTCATTTCGTCCTTGAAAATACTCGCGAATATCATAAAGCGACGCATTTACATTGCAATCCTTTTGTTTGTGATAGTATTTCCAAAGCTCAAGCCCAGCATTAAAAACTGCTATTGCTTCTTGAGAAAAAACTAATGGTTCTGAATGAAAAACAGCTTTATCAAACATTTTAGCATCTTCTTCTGGTTTAATTTTTCCTTGAATAAATTTACTCATAAATTGACTATCGAATTTTTCACGAGAATCAACTTCGTATTCTGTAAAGGGTATCCAATGATTTGTG
>JARKQC010000004.1 GCA_029974985.1 Bacteroidota bacterium
GGGTTACGTAGTTATTGCATTTTTATTCCCCAGAAAAAGTGATTTGAGTACTATTGAACGACTGGCGTTAACTGTAATTTTAAGCATGACTATTACAGTATTAACCGGTATGGTTTTAAATTACACACCATGGGGTATTCACGTAATAACAATTTTAACACCACTAGTGGTGATTACTCTGGTTTTATGTGTTGCGACGTTCTGGAGAAGAAGCCGCATACCATACGAGGAACATTTACGGCTTGATCTTGGCAATTTCTTTAGAAGGATGAAACTTGGTTTTTTCCAGGAATCAAAGACAGGTAAGATCCTATCGGTAATTGTGGCAATTTCAATTGTTTTATCATTATCATCCACAGCATATGTTATAGTTATGCCTAAACAAAATGAATCATATTCTCAATTATATATATTGGGCCCGGATGGTAAGATCAACAATTTTCCAACCACCATGTCTCCGGGACAGGAAGGTAATCTGATCATAGGCGTTGTTAATAATGAGAACAAACAGAAATCATACCGCCTGTTTGTAACCTCAAATGGAGAGGTTCTATTTGATGAAGTTTTTACCTTAAATGGAAAACAGAAGATGGAAATACCCTTCAACTTCACCGCCGGCGACCCGGGAATAAGAAAAATGGAATTTTTCTTATACAAACTCCCTGATAATGCCAACACATATCGCTATCTGTATTTATGGATCAACGTTACCGGTTGAATCCAAACAATTTGACTCATAAAATAATAACAATTATTCTTATTTTTAGTTTAATCATAATTATGTTCTTATTTTCATTCACAAAAACCATGACTTTTCAAGCGGACACATGGACTATATATGTTTTTTTAACAACAACTTATACATCCACCACTTTTTTGTGATATTATTCACGAATTTCGGTTTTTATCCAAAGTATTAAAGGTTATTAATAACAAAAGTAAAGCTTGAAACATCAAAATATTTTACCAGAAATTTGCATTCAAATAACGATCTTAAAATCAAGGAATAGGACCTCCATATTATTATATCTGAGGAAAAAAAATGGATTCAAACTCGAATTTAAAACCAAAAGTAGCTATAATAGGTAGTAGGGGCATACCCAATAAATAT
>JARKQC010000024.1 GCA_029974985.1 Bacteroidota bacterium
ATTGGTGCAAGGGACATATCTACATTAAACTTTTTGAAAGATAATAACATTCCTTCTTATTTTTCAGGATGTTTAACATTAACACTTGATAAAAATCCAAATATTAAAAAACAAGAATATATAGTAACTGTTGATGTGCCAAAAGAAGTTATAAATTTTTTAAAAACTAAAACAAATAAGAAAATATATAATGTTACTCAGATGGCTCCTTTAAATATGAATAAACCCAATGAAACACGTATATCATTATATAATTCAAAAGAAAAATTTATTTTAGCAAACAGTTTATTGGATTTATATCAAGGAGCTAGTTGTGTTATTACAAACAGACTTCATGTGGCATTGCCTTGTTTAGCTTTTGATACCCCAGTTTTATTAATAAATAATTATACATATGATGTAGATAGGTTTTTTTGGATTGAATAATTTATTGAGGAATACATCTTTAGATGAATATATATCCAATTATGAAATTTTTGATATAAACAATCCTCCTGAAAATAAAAAAGATTATTTAAAATTAAGAAATGAATTGATGAATCAATGTAAGAAGTTTACTGGTCATGTTAATAATGAAAGAAAGTTATTTATTAATCATGATAATTTTTATATTTCATTGATATCAAAAACTTCTCAAAATATTGATAATTGTTTTAGAAAAAATAATTTATCATATAAAAAACAGATTAATGATATTAAATCAAAAAATAAAAAAATTTATAGGCAAAATCAAATAATTTTAAAACAAAAAAAGAAAATCCAAAATATAGAATTATCTAATAGCTGGAAATTGACTAAACCATTGAGATTTTTAAAAAATGTTCTCAAATAATATAAAAACTTTGTGAGAAAATGTGTACTAAAATATCTGTAATAATACCTGTTTATAATGTTGAAGAATACCTTGAACAATGTTTAGATAGTGTTATAAACCAACCTTTGGAAGATATTGAAGTTATTTGCATTAATGATGGCTCAACAGATAATTCTTTAGAAATATTAGAGGAATATGCAAAAAAAGATTATAGGATAAAAATAATAAACAAAAAAAATGAAGGTATAGGAGTAGCTAGGAATATAGGGATAGATCATGCTAAAGGAAAATATATTATTTTTTTAGATTCTGATGATTGGTTGAAGAATAATGCATTTAAAAATTTATATGATATTATTATTTTGGATAATATTGATATTTTAATTTTTAAAATTTTGCCTTATGATGAAAATTCTGATAAATTTTTTAAAAGAGATGACTATGAACTTTTAGGTTTGGAAAACTTATTTAAAGAAGATTTTGTAACATATAAAGATATAAAAGAGGATATTTTTAATATTTCAGTTGTTGCATATAATAAAATTTATAAAAAATCTTTTTTAGATAAACATAATCTAAAATTCCCAGAAAGACTTATATTTGAAGATAACCCTTTCTTTTTTGATGCAATTATAAATGCTAAAAAGATTAAATTCAACAATGAATACTATTTATATCGAAGATTTAGAGATAATTCTATAATTACTTCCAAAGATAAAAGATATTTTGATGTAATACCTATTACTAACCTTATTTTAGATGTTTTTAAAAGGAATAGTTTATATGGTGAGTTTAAAGAATCACTCCTAAATCATATAATGAAAATGATTTTTTTTCTAGGATATACTAATATTCAAGATAAATATAAAGAGGAATTTTTTGAAAATATGAAAAAGCATTTTTTTAGTACTAAACAAGAAAATCCTCATGATAAAGAGTTTAAATCAAATTTAAATGATTATATGTTGTCTACTTATTTAAATATTCTTAATGCATCATCTTCAAAAGAATTTGATCTTTTGAATAATATTCATGATTTGAAAAAGGAAATGGAGAATTTAAGAGAAAATAACAAAAAATTGTCAGAATATCTTACTAAATTGAAAAACTTGAATGATAATCTTAAAGATAAACATACTAATATAAATAAAAAGTATGAAAATTTGAATTCTAAGTATGCTAATTTAAATTCAAAACATAAAAAGTTAAGTATTAAAAATACTAAATGTCAAAATGAGCTTATCACTGTTTATTCCTCTAATAGTTGGAAAATGACAAAGTACTTTAGAAAATTTGGAAGATTTTTTAAATAATAATTTTTTAAAATTTTTGTTAATTGTTCTTTTTCTTTTTATTCATGATAAATATATGGTTTAAAAGTGTTGATATTATAATATTTATTGTAAAAAGTCCCATTGGCCTATCTTCGCATAAATACAATTTTTATATAATATTTCTTTTTTCTTTTAAGTATAATATAAATATTATGATACAAAGATTATAAAATTCTAAAAAAGATATTAATTCATATAAAAACTTTATTAATATATAATATTTAAAATATTTTGAATAAGAGGATATTATATATTTTTATTTTTTTCTATTTCTTCAAATGAATGCATCTCTGTCACCGATGCATAATCCATGAGAATCACCATTTTTCTTTTTAATTTTATGTGAGGATCATTTTTTTCAAACTTTACCATTTTTTTAGCTTTTATAAACTTTATAAACGATTTTTCTTTTTTTAATTTTTTTATAGCAACTTTTAAATTAATCTTATTTTTTCTATAGTCTAAAATGATTTTATTAATTTTTCTGTCTAAAAAGAAGTCTAATTTGTTGATTCCAATCAGTTTCAATATAATTTTGCTTTTAATACCTACCTTTTCGTTGAAATTTTCAGTTAATATTTCATTGAGTTGTCTTTTTACATAGTTATAATCCCATAAAAAAGGTATTTTTTCATGAAACTTTGATTCATTTATTGTTGAAAATGGTTCAATGTTTGTTTGGGGTAATTTATCACCTACAAAAGGGATTTCTAATAATTTTGGATTTGACCTTTTTAATATTTCATAAACAAGTTCTTTAAAATCTACATTTCCTAATTCTTTATATAATAATGCAAAAAATACTTCGATTTCTGTCCCAAACAATGGAAAATAAAAATTATGTGATTTATTAATAGCTCTTGCCAACCATATATTGTGACGATTTATAAGATTCATATTCTTTTTTTTATATGCACTCAAACCAGCGTGATATAATCTTGAATTTTTAATTTCACGATTAATTTTTGCGTAATTATTAGAATTAAAATCTCCATGATTCACATAGAAGCTTTCCTTGTATTCTATAATGCTTTGAGGATGCATTCCCTTTCCAGATGGGGGGACATTATTATTGTATTCTATATCCAATTTTTTAGCTAATTTTTTAGCTATAATAACATCTGGATGATCTTCAGCACCGTTAGTATATGGTTTTAAAGAGATTTCATATTTTTCACATATAGGAGATAATATTGAAATTGCTAGTCTAGAGTCAAAACCTCCTGTTAAACCTATACTTAATTCTTCTATGTTTGGTTTTAAGTAAGATAAATATTGTTCAGTAAATTCATTAATATTTTTATAATATTCATCATATAATGTTTTTTTATCTATCTGATATTTCTTTTTAAATAATTTAGGAATTTTGATGGATTTTCTATTTATACTTATAGTTCCATTTTTAAAATTTTTTTCATCATGAGGTAGTACTCTTTTGATTTCTTTGAATATTGTATGTCTTGGAAATTTTCTAATTCCTGATTCTCTATGAGTTGAATCTTCAATAAATTTCATATCAAAATGTTCTTTGAATTTTTTTTTCTGAAAATTTTTAACCCCATCTACAATTAACTTTATTTCAGTCGATAAAACACTAAAATCAGAGTCTTCATAATAGAATAATTGTTTCAAACTAAAAATAGGTGTTTTAATAAATCCTTCACCATTGGAATTTATAGAAACCAATTGATAATCTCCTAATAATTCAGAATCTTCTTTTAATTCTTTAAAAAATGTTTGTATGTTATGGTTTCTTATTTTTCTAGATTTTGTCAGAATACCATTTACTAACAATAATTTATTTTCATCATAGTAATAAGAATAATTTTTTTTT
Source organism: Bacteroidota bacterium (assembly GCA_029974985.1). Taxonomy (GTDB): domain Bacteria; phylum Bacteroidota; class Ignavibacteria; order Kapaibacteriales; family UBA2268; genus JANJTB01. The sequence continues at coordinate 3,983 of JARKQC010000024.1, forward strand.
TCTTCATCTATCTCTTTATATAAGTATATAAAAATAATAAAATTTCCAACTTCTACTTTTAGATATTCTTTTGAAATTAAATAAGGAGCAAAGTTGGAATTTAAGGCTTTTTCATTAATATTATCTTTTTTAAACCCTTCTTTCTTTGAAATTATTAAAAATTGCATCTCATCCACCATGATATTTTATAATTATCTTTTTATATTTTAATCATTTATAATTATAAATTTTTTCTATATATTTAAAAAACTCAGTCTTAAATACTGAAATATAATCAATAAATATTACTATAATTTGTTTAATTTTATATATTATTAATATTTTTAAGTTTTATTAGTTTTTTTTGCTTGCTTTATAATATTATGCTATATTATTTTAAAAATAAAATCTAATTTATCTAGCCAAAAATTTTTAGAAGTGAATTACAATTAATATCTAGCTTTTTTATTAAATTTTCCATTATAGTTAAAAAATATTTCACATATTTTTCAATTAGTTATGTAGTTAAATTTAATAATAAGTTAATATTATAAATCATTTTGTAGAATATAAATGAACAATCTATGGTACAAACATGGTTAAACTTTTTAATAAGTTATCAGAGAAAAATAATAGTTATAATTTTTACAAAAATCAAAACTAGAAAATCAAATAAAAACTAATAAACAAATGAATAAAGAATTAAAACTAACTAATAGATCATTGAAACAAAATAAAAATATTAGTGATGATTTTATAATAATAGATGACTATGATAGCTGTGGAAAAAAGATTGTTAAAAAGTTAACCCAAGAATAAATTTGAGAAATTAATTATATAAAAAAGTTTTTGGGCTATTAGAAACCAAATTTTAATTTTTTCTCATAAATATAAAATTTATTTCTTTGTATTAACTTTATTAATATTTAAATCTTATAATATGTATTGTAATTATTAATAAAAAAGATAATTTTACTTATCCAAATTTCCTTTAATTTATAGTTTTTTGGATATTTTAATTTAATAAATGTGATTTCATGAAAAATAAAAAAATTTACAGAATTATTTCTAAATTTTCAATATTTTGTTTATTATTAAATTTAAAGAATATAGGCTTTAAAAATTTTTTAATTATTCTAAAAGGTTATAATATAACAAAAAAAAGTAAATTTTTTAATAATAATTATTATATTAAATATAATACAGATATAAACTTCTTCAAATTCGATCCTTTTGTTCATTATTTATGTTATGGGGCTAAAGAAGGAAGAAATCCAAGTCACAATTTTAATACTAACTTTTATTTGTCCAAATATAATGATGTTAAAAATTCTAATATAAATCCGCTAATCCATTATTGTGTATTTGGAATTCATGAAAAAAGACATATTAACTACAACTATGAAACAAAAAATAAAAATAAAATAATTAAAGAAAATTATGTTTCGCTTTCTTGTCCTGTTTTTGAATCTATGCCATTAGTATCTATCATAATACTTAATAGGAATGGAATCGATAACTTAAAAAGGTTATTTGATAATTTTAAGGAAAATATTGTATACTCTAATTATGAAGTTATTGTAGTTGATAATGGTTCTAATGATGCATCCATTCAATTTTTGAAAGAAATATCAAAAGAATTACCTTTAAAAATAATCAAAAATACTGAAAATAAAAATTTTTCAGAAGCAAATAATCAAGGATTTAGAGAATCTAATGGTGAATATATTCTTTTGCTTAATAATGATATAGAAACTACATATGGATGGCTCAATGAAATGATGGGTATAATTATAAATAATAATAATATTGGGTCAGTTGGTGCGAAATTAGTTTATCCTATGTATTATGATTCTAATAATAAAAAAAAATCATTTAAAGTTCAGCATGCAGGTATAGCTTTTCGAAATGATGGTGATAATTTTAGAGCATATAATATTGGAAATGGAATGGATCCATTTGATAAAAGTATAAAAACAGATACTGTTGCAGGAGTTACTGCAGCAGCTATTTTAATTAAAAAATCTGTTTATGAGGAAGTTGGAGGATTAGATGAAACATATGTTTATGGTTATGAAGATGTTGATTTAGCTCTTAAACTTCTTAAAAGAGGGTATAAAAATATTTTATGTTCAACTGCATTATTATTTCATCATGAATCCTCTACTCAAAGAAAGGATTCAATTAAAAAAGTCATTAAAAGGAGAAAAGAGAATTTTCTCTATTTAAATAAAATATGGAAATCTTATTTATTTGAAAAAATTCTTGAAGAAAAATTAAAATGTGAAAAATTATTAACAAGTGATTCACTTAATATAGGAATAATTGTAACTGAAATGGGTCCTAATTCAACTGCTGGAGATGTTTTTACAGCTTTAGAAATTTCTAAAGAATTAATTAACTTAGGATATGAAGTTAAATTTATAACAATAGATGAAAAACTTAATGATCCTGATTTTGATATAATAATAAATCTTTTACATAACTATGATATTTCTAATTTGAATCTAAAAGAAAATATAATAAAAATAGCATGGATGAGAAATTGGTTTGAGGAGTGGGTTAATAAATTAGAAATATATGATTATGATGTTTATATTGCTTCAAGTAAAAAATCTTGTAATTATGTAAGTAAAATTTTAAATAAAAAAGTTTTTTTATTGCCTATTGCTACTAACCCTAATAGATTTAATAATATACCTCCTTCTAAGGAATATTTATGTGACTATTGTTTTACAGGGAGCTATTGGAATGTTCAAAGAGAAATAATTGATTTTTTGGATCCTGATGATTTGAATTATAAATTTTCTATTTTTGGTAAAAACTGGGATAAAATAGATAAATTTGAAAAATATAATAAAGGCTTTTTTGAATACTTTAATCTTCCTACTATTTATGCTTCTACGAGTATTGTTATAGATGATGCCAATCATGTAACGAAAAAATATGGTTCAGTTAATAGCAGAGTTTTTGATGCAATTGCTGCGAAAAAATTAGTTATAACAAATGGTGAAATCGGCTCAAATGAACTCTTCAATGGGTTAATACCTTCTTTTAACTCAAAAGAGGAGTTAAATAAGTTAATTCATTTTTATTTAGAAAATGATGAAATAAGAAACTCTAAAATAAATGAATTACATAGAATAGTTCTAAAAAATCACACATATAAAAAGAGAGCTTTAGAACTAAAAAATATATTTGAGCATGCTATTAAGAAAAAATTAAAATTTTTTAAAAATCCTTCTATTTCTATCATGGTACCAGCACCTAACAAAAAATCAGCAAAACATTGGGGAGACTATCATTTTGCATTAGCTCTTAAAAAACAAATTAGAATGAAAAATTTTTCTACAAGAATATTTTTCAGGAAAGAATGGAATAAAGAAAATTATTCTGATGTTGTTATAGTTCTAAGAGGCTTACATAAATATGAAACTAAACCAAACCAATTTAATATAATGTGGAATATTTCTCATCCTGAATTGGTAAGTATTGAAGAATATAATAGCTATGATTATATATTTATTTCTTCTATTTTCATGGCTGAAGAATTAGGTAAGAAATTAAAAGTTCCAATAAAGCCATTATTGCAATGTACCGATGAAAAGTTATTTTTCCCTGAGAAATCTAATAATCATGCTCATGAATTGCTTTTTGTTGGAAATAGTAGGGGGGTTTTTAGAAAAATAATAAAAGATCTTTTACCTACTAAAAGAGAGTTGGGCTTATATGGTCAGCATTGGGAAAAATTTATAACTAAAGAGTATATATCTGATACTTATATACCTAACCATGAATTAAACAAGCTTTATTCCTCTTGTAAAATTTTGTTAAATGATCATTGGCAAGACATGGCTAAGAATGGTTTTGTTTCTAATAGAATTTTTGATGGACTTGCTTCAGGAGCTTTTATAATCTCCGACGAATTTGAAGATTCTAAAAAATTATTTGGGGATTTCTTAGTAACTTATTCAGATAAAAAACAATTGAAAAAGTTAATTGATTATTATATTGAAAATGAAGATGAAAGGATAGAAAAAGCTAGAATGGGTCGAAAAATTGTACTAAATAATCATACATTTGAAAAAAGAGCAGAAGAAATCTTAGAATTAATAAAGAATTTCAAAAAATAATTTAATTAAAATATTTTTTTATAAGATATGGGATGTTTAATTAAAGAGTTGAAAAATTATACAAATAATATAAGATTTCATAAATTGTTCAAACTCCCATAATTTATAATTATCAAATCCTTTGATTCATTATTTTTAACAATATTTTTAGTATCAAAAATAATAGGGTTTCTCATTTTCTCCTTCATCAAACCATAATCTAGATTCTTAAATTCATCATGGTCAGATAATACAATACAGATACTAGCATTTTCAATACATTCTTCAAAACTACAATAATTTTCATCCTCTACATGAGGATCATGGATAGCTATTTCAAAACCTTC
>JARKQC010000025.1 GCA_029974985.1 Bacteroidota bacterium
TTATATATCAGTTCAATCAAATCTTTTATATGCATACTAAGTATGTAGGAGGTGATGATTGTGGGCGGTAAAAAGAATCAAATACATATTGTTGAAAATGATGATGGATGGTGTACTAAAAAAGCTAATGCTGAAAGGGCATCAACATGCCATGATACTCAAAAGGAAGCCATAGACAGAGCAATTGAAATGGCTAAAAATCAAGGCGATACGGAAGTGATTATTCATGGAAAAGACGGTAAAATCAGAGAATCCAATACATACAACCGTAAAGATGACCCCAAAGACATTAAAGGATAATTAATTATCTTTTTTATTTTTTTAGTGAGTTCTCCAAAACTTCATCAATATAATTAATTTTTTCTTCATCATCTACAAATGACTCTTTTTTAAGTTTGTAAGTACCATCAGCAAATAATTCTAAAGATTTTGTAATTTCATTGTTTTTATCCAATAAATAAAAACCTCTTATTTTGTTACTCATAAATATTTCACTTCCTTTTTAAAATATTTGTTCAACAATCATAAAAAATAAGCACACCATAGGAAGTGATAATATAATAGACCATAAAATAAAAATAGCCCCAGCTACCCTTAAAAGCAAATCTAAGGGAGCAGGGTAAAGTATTTATACTATACTCGACATAATTATTATTGGTTGCCAATATATTATCAAATCCGTTGGTAATTTATTTTTTAGTGACCAGAGGTGCGAGTTTGGAAGGTGCTACAACACCGTTATTACCATTCTCAAGCCTCAAAAAACCCAATCACTCTTTTTTATTTTGTTTTATCTATTATTTAAATGTTTTTACAATTAAACTTTTTCTCATCATTACTATTTTTTTTATAATGAATAATTAATAATATAGTTAATAATATTATATCTTTTTTTCTTCCAACAGCTCATGACAAGTAATAATTATGATTACTTTTCATACACTCTAGGATAAAATAATTTTAAATAAAAAAACTTATAAAAAAAGTATGTCATTTGAAAGAATATTCCAAACAACATATGAAACATCCATATTCCGAAACCGGCTACTATTCGACCATGAATGTGAACCTCAAGAATTTAAGCACC
>JARKQC010000026.1 GCA_029974985.1 Bacteroidota bacterium
TTTTCAAGGATTGTTTAACAACAAAGAAAAAACTCCACACAACATAAAAATATATTCAATGCAGGTGTGAAGAATGAGCAATCTGAGTAACTTTGGATCACAAGTCTGCACTAAATATATTTTTGCCGTTAGCGGTAATATATTGACTGAAAACATCTTTAAAACATGAACAAGATTTTTATTTACGGAATAGTAATATTTATTATAAATCTCAACGAATTGTATGCTCAATCTTATGACCTTACTTCCGTTGACGAGTTTTTTAAAGTTGCAGGAATATTAAAAGAAGGAAAAGAAATATCTAATGTTCAGTGGGATAATTTTGATAATTCTGCTTGTTACAGAAATTATTCAAAAAGACAAGACAAATTTGTAATAAATACGATAAAGAATTCTATTATTATTGTATTTGGAAGTAGTCATAATTCTGAACTAGACAGTATTTTAAGTATTACAGAAAAGGACATGGAAAGGGATATAAAACTGCTGTTTAAGAAGGAACTTTTGACGAATTACTTAAGTGTAAAGAGTAATTACGACTCAATTAAATCATTTAGAGAAAATTACGATTTTAATAATTTGGTTGAAAAATCTAAGCAAAGATTAGGTTCATTCCTTGGGCAACCGTTAGATTCTTCAATAATACTTAACCCTGTTTATTTTTTATTTATTACAGCAGATGGGAAAAATAACGAAGAAGCAATATATGTCGATTTTAATTTGATTTATAAAAAAACTGAACAACAACGAATAGACTTTATTGCCCATGAAATGTTTCACAATTATCGAGCATACTTTAGAAATTATGACTTTATACATAGTAGTGACCTTAACAGTGCTTTAGATATGATACAAGACGAAGGAATTGCTGATTTAATTGACAAGAAAATTGGATATAATAATTACTTTATTGAAAATGGAGAATTGACAGAATTGGGTGAAATATTTGTAAAACTATATAGTCAAGCACCAACTGATTTAGAAAGGTTTCAATCTGTAATCTTAGATTATTCTAAAGATAAAATAACTGAAACGAAAATGATAGATGAGATAATAGAAATTGTTAAATTTGGAGGTCATCCAATTGGATTTTATATGGCTAATAAAATTGTTAGTGCCGGATATCAAGAACAGATGCTTATAACCTTTTATAATCCTTATGAATTTTTCAGACTTTATAATAAGGCAGCAAAAGAACAAAACGGTTTTCAATTAAGTGACGAATTTATGAATTATTTAAACGAAATTACTAAAGAATACTACCGCTAACAGCAAGGCTATATGCAATAAGGGGGATAATGGTAAATCAAACATTCTGTCCCGCTCAAACTGCAGTGTTGGCTGACAGGAAAGAAGTCCGCAATCCCTTACTGCATATAGCCGCAAAACGTTATAATACAGCTTAAAAAGTTGAAATTCTGTCCAAAATATCGAATATCAGACCATTACGGAACATTCCCGGAATACGTTTAATGGCCGGACAGCAGCGGTTTCATGGATGGGCATGATCTATGGAAGATTCACGGAA
>JARKQC010000084.1 GCA_029974985.1 Bacteroidota bacterium
AGCAGTATAATCAAAATCAACAAATGATTCTACCGCCTTTTTTAGAAAAATTAATACCTAAATATCATCCGGTAAGAGTTGTAAATAATGTAAACGATAAACTACAAATCACCTATATTTTATCTCAGTATAATAGAAAAAACTATTGACAATATCAACACAGAATTAAGCGGTTTTTGGAAATATAAAACACAATAAACAATTTAAAAGATTTAATTTAAAGGGCAAATCAAAAGTAGAAATCGAAATTGGTTTAATATCACTCGCACATAATTTAGCAAAATTGTCCAAAATTGCCTAAAAACATTCAACTAACAGTATAAAAATTTACCAATCCATTTATTAGTGGTACTTTTTAAAAATTTACTATATAATTTTTAAATTGTTGTATATTTATTTGAAAAAAATGGTTAAATCTTGTTGTTTTAAAAATAAAAGAAGCAGACCTTTTGGGACTGCCTCCTTTTTAATATTTATTGATTTAAAATGTACTATATGAGTTAATTATTATTTTTTCTATTTATGATTAATTCAGCGATTTGAATTGCATTTGTTGCCGCTCCTTTTCGAACATTATCAGCAACAACCCAAAGATATAATCCATTTTCTACAGAATTATCTCGGCGAATTCGACCAATATATACCTCATCAGTATTATTTGAAATTTCTGGTGTTGGATAAATATCTTCAGCGGGATTATCCATAAGCACTAAACCTTTTGTATTTGCTATTAAATCAAAAACTTCTTTAATATCAAAATCATTTTTTAACTCAACATTAATTGATTCGCCATGCCCTCCAAGAGTCGGCACTCTTACGCAGGTTACAGCAATTGCTAAATCAGGTAAATTTAAGATTTTACGAGTTTCGTTAATCATTTTTATCTCCTCATTTGTAAAATCCATTCCTACATCAAATGAGTGAAATAAAGTACTAAATGCGATTTTTTTATTATCGAGAAAATTCCCTTCTATTTCTCGATAAAGTTTATCTATCCCCTTCTGCCCTGCTCCGCTTATTGATTGATATGTCGAGCATACAACACGTTTCAAACCATATTTATCGCTCAATGGTTTTAGTGCCGCAACAAGCTGTATAGTGCTACAATTTGGATTTGCGATAATATAATTATCATCATTAAAATCATTTGGATTTACTTCGGGTACAATGAGCGGTATTTCTTTTTTCATTCGCCAAGCACTCGAATTATCAATCACAATACATTTATTTTCCGCGGCTATGGGTGCGAGTTTTAGAGAAATATCGCTACCCGCTGAAAAAAATGCTATATCAAGATTTTTAAAAATTTCAGATGTAGCTTCGTTTATAATATATTGTTTTTCATTATATTTTATAATTGTTCCCGCTGATTTCTCCGAAGCAAATAAGAACAATTCATTATAGTCGAGTTTACGCTCTTTAATTACTTTTAAAAATGTTCTACCAACTAATCCCGTTGCTCCTACAATACCAATATTTGGTTTGTTATTTCCCGATTTAAATTTGTTCATATACCGACTTAATAAAATTTGGATACATAAATGATTCAATACTCATAGATTGCCCCGTGTTACTATCAATTTCAACAACAACACCCGCAATTTTTATATCGTCCTCTGCCATTTCGTACTTATGTGCAGTTTGCAATATAAATCTTTTAAGAGCAATATCTTTTCGCATTCCAACTACTGAGTTATACGGACCCGTCATTCCAATATCCGAAATATATGCAGTGCCATTTTCGAGTAGTGAAGCGTCAGTAGTTTGAATATGAGTATGAGTCCCCAAAACGCACGATACTTTGCCATCTAAATGCCAGCCCAAAGCAACTTTTTCAGCTGTCGCATCAGCATGAAAATCTACTATAATAATTTTTGTTTTGTCGCCTATCATTTTTAATGCTGAGTCGGCCGCTCTAAATGGGCAATCTATTGTTTGCATATAAGTTCGCCCTTGTAATTGCAGAATTGCAACGGGAATATTTTCAATATTTATTATTTTAAAGCCCTTTCCGACATTACCCGGTGGATAATTGAATGGTCGAAGAACCGAATCGTTTTTTGCAAGAAGTGGTCTTGATTTCCAATTATCCCAAATATGATTTCCCGTTGTAATAATATGCACACCCGCATTAAAAAGCTCGTTTGCCTGCTCTTCGTTTATCCCTTTGCCGTCATCTACATTTTCACCATTAGCAACAATTAAATTCGTTTGATATTTTGATTTTAAGAAATCAAGATTATCAATAAGAAACTTATGACTTTCTTTTCCTACGATATCGCCAATAAATAGTAATCTAATTTTGTTTAACAAATTATTATCCTATTATTATTAAAATAAATATTCTACAAATAAGTTAAAATACAAAAATAATTAAAATAAACATAAGTACTTAATATAATATGAAAATTTATACAAAAACAGGCGACGACGGCACTACGGGACTCTTAAATGGTGTTAGAGTGCAAAAATATTCATTACGCGTCGAGTGCTACGGCACTATTGATGAGTTAAACTCGATTATTGGGCTTGCACGTGCCTCTTGCGAACATAAAAAACTTGATAATGATTTGGAATCTATATCAAATACCTTGTTTAATCTTGGTAGCGATTTGGCTACTCCATATAAGCCCGAGCCGAAATTTAGAGTAATAAGACTAAAAGACGAGGAAATTACTTTTCTCGAAAATTTAATTGATGAATATACTGCTCAACTCCCTAAATTGCGGCATTTTATTTTGCCGGGTGGCACGATGTGTGCCTCTTACCTGCATAATGCAAGGACTGTTTGCAGACGTGCAGAGCGTCTTATAGTAAAACTAAGCGAAGATGTGGAAATTGGCGAAAATATCGTTAAATATGTAAATAGACTTTCGGATTATTTATTTACTGCGGCAAGATACGCGAATTTTCTTTCGAATGTCCCCGATGTAGAATGGAAAAAATAGATTTTTTTTATATATTGCTATTTGACTATTTACAAAATTGTGAAAAATCATGAAAAAGAACATTTTTATTTTATTTTTAATACCATTAATACTTGGTATTTCTAATGTTTATGCTGATGATGTTTTAAATGAAAAGTTTTTCAAAGCTATAGAAGATAATAATCTAAATCTTGTAAAGGAATTGGTTGCCAAAGGCGTGGAGATTAATAAAGCTAACAACGAAGGTTGGACGCCTTTACACGCTGCTGCACAAAACGGGCATCTTGATATTGTAAAATACCTTATTAATAAGGGAGCTAATTTAAAGGAAAAAAATAGAAATGGAGAAACAGCACTCAGCTTAGCAAAAAAAAATGGTTTTGATGAAATAGTAAACTATTTAGCAACTAATGGAACTGTTAAATCTGGTAATAGTAGTAGTACAAACTATGATTCGTCCAGCATAGGAAAAAGTAATCTTGCAAGTCTCATTAGAGTTGATAATTTTAAATTAGACGGTATGGATAATAGTTCTTCCATATATAAAGTAAATCAAATGACAATTTATTTTGAAAATTTTTCTTCTGCTCACATAAAAGATATAACAATATTCGTAACAATAAGAGATTATTATCATTCTAATAAAATTGTTTATAAAAAAATGTATAATATTAAAATTGATATTTATCCAAACGAATTAGTAGCTTGTGAACCTTTTTATTTAGCGAATGAAATTACTTTAACAAAGCCAGAGCCAAAGCCTGGTTCATGGGGTTATAACCCTTTAGAAAAATTTTCTGTAGATATTGAAGTACTATCTGCGTATTAACAACTTTATTATTAATTATGTTTGGGTTGAATAATAAAAGTAATGGAGATTTAAGAACTTTGTATAGAAAGAAGCATACTGTATCAGTAGATTTAGATGATGGTGAAGTTGGTGATTCTAATGTTTTTTATTTATCTAATGAAGTTGGCAGTAAATATGATTTTGATGATAAAGATAGGCACCGATTTGTTGTAGAAATTTTATCAATAAGGTAAGATAAAAGTAATTCTTCGTAAAACAAGGATAGATGAAATAATACATCAATAAATCCTAAAAAAGAGATGAGAAAATCAATCTAAAACTAACTATGTAATTCCAAAAAGTACTATCTGGATATATAAGATATGTAGATGAGTTGCCCGGTGCAAACCACAAGGAACTACATTTGAAGAAGTAAAATCAAATCTATTTGAAGCTATCGAATTGGTACTCGAAGCAAATAGAAATTTAAGTTCTCACTACTCAAAATAAAAAACCGCTAAATCTTAATAATATCTGCGGAGAGGGAGGGATTCGAACCCTCGGTACAGTTGCCCGTACAACGGTTTTCGAGACCGCCACATTCAACCACTCTGCCACCTCTCCATAATTTTAAAAGAATACAAAAATAATTATTTTTATCAAATAAATCATCATCGTTAGATAAAAACATCAATGAAAGTAAATTTTACGAATTTAATTGTTTCATTTCGTTATCAATAGTTGATTCTATAGTATTTCTTGCTAAACTACCTAAGAAATTAAGCTCAATATTTATTTCGAGTAAATTATCAAAAATCGTTATGTAGCCTTTGCCTAATTTTGAGGAAAAATTGAGTGTATCGCCGTTCCAATTAACATTTTCTATCATTGGTTTTAATGCAGGATTCATTAAAATTTTTGTATCAATGAAGTGTCTCATTTCTGTGGCACTTGCTTTTGTTTTAAATTTCTTATTAATAGTTGACATATTTTTAATTGATATTTTTTTTAATGTAAATAAATAGTTATTTTTCAGTATAGAAGAATATTATTTTTAAAAATTGTATTTATAATAAATGGGATTAAGATGAATAAAGCAAAAAGTGGTGATTTAGTTTCTGTAAAATATCGTGGAAAATTTACAGACGGTACGATTTTCGACGAGTCGGATATTGATAATCCATTTAATTTTACATTGGGTGTCGGAGAAGTAATATCGGGATTTGACAATGGTATTATAGGTATGTCAGTTGGTGAAACTAAAACTATAAACATCCTTTCAGATGAAGCTTATGGTCCTTATGAAGAGGATTTAGTTTTTGTTATCAATCGCGATGAAATTGATACTATTGAAAATATTAAAGTTGGTGATATACTCGAATTACCAATGCAGGATCAAAATTCATTATTTGCTACAGTAATAGAAATATCCGAAGATGATATTACTATTAATGCAAATCATGAATTAGCAGGTAAAGACTTAATTTTCGAAGTAGAATTATTGGCAATTAATTGATTTGTCGGGCTTTATGAATATTAATGAGATAAATCGTCTCAGAACTGAAATAGATTCTATTGATAGAGAAATTTTCAATAAATTTATTAAAAGAAAAGAAATTACTGATTTAGTTATTTCGTATAAAAATAAATTAAATTTATCAATATATGATAAACAACGCGAAATAGAAATTAAATCTAAATTAAAAGATGAATTTTCTCATTTAATTAATCCAATTTTTATTGATAATATTCTAAACGAAATTTTATTATATTCCAAAAAGGATTTTTTAGAACGTAATTTTCAAAATATTAACAATATAATTGATTTAATCAATATTAAGCCGTTTATTATTGCTGGACCTTGTACTGTCGAAAGCCGTGAGCAAATTAACGAAATTGCTTCGGATTTAAACAAACTTGGCATAAGGATTTTACGTGGAGGAGCTTTCAAACCGAGAACTTCTCCATTTTCTTTTCAGGGGCTTGAGGACGAAGGTTTAAAATATTTAAAAGATGCGGCTGAAAAAAACAATATGTTTGTCATAACGGAATTTACTGATTCGAGGCAATTAGACGAGCTTTATGACTATGCCGATATTATTCAAATCGGTAGCAAAAATATGTTTTCTTATGGATTTTTAAAACAAATTGGAAAAGCAACAAGCAAAGATCGAAAGCCCGTATTAATTAAAAGAAGTTTTAATGCTACTTTAAACGAATTTCTTTTAGCCGCTCAATATATCACTAATTTGGGCAATCCAAATGTAATTTTATGTTTACGCGGCATTCGTACTTTCGAACAAATTGATTCTAAAATGCGTTTTACCCCTGATTTAGCTTCGATACTTGAATTAAAAGATATTACTAATTTGAAAATTATTTTCGACCCATCACACGCATGCGGCGATTCAAAATATGTGATACCAACCGCTATCGCTGCGATTAATCTTGGTAGTGATGGTGTAATGCTCGAAACACATAGCTCACCCGAAACTGCTATTTCAGACGGCAAACAATCTATTAAACCAGAGGAACTTACAAAATTAATTGATTATATAAATCATAATTATTAATTTGAAATTATGACTATTTATGAGGATAAGAATTTAATTATTCATTTTAAAGAAATTGATTATATTTTTTCTTTAATTGAGCAGAAAAATATTTTTCTTATTATTGATGGGAATATTTATAATTTATATAAATCAAAATTTGAGAATTTGCCATCTTATGTTTTCAATGCTTTAGAAAGTAATAAATCAATCGAAAATTATATAGAATGCATAAATTTATTATTAAAATATAATATTGATAAAAATTCTACTATTATCGCTATAGGTGGCGGTTTAATATGTGATTTCGCAGGATTTGTTGCAACAACATATAAAAGAGGTACAAAATTAATTTTTATACCTACCACTCTACTTGCTCAGGTTGATGCCGCTATTGGTGGGAAAAATGCACTAAATTTTGATAAAATCAAAAATTTAATTGGAACATTTAGATTTCCCGAAGAAACTATAATTTGTACTAATTTTTTAAAAAAATTAAACAATAAACAATTTTCCGGTGGTATTGCGGAAATAATAAAAATATCACTTATTTCTAATAAAAATTTATTCAAATTATTAGAAAAAAATGAGCTGAATTTAGAAGATGAAATATTACTTAAAAATATTATTGCTCAATCAATTAATCAAAAATTAGAAATTGTAAATCAAGATTTATTTGATAAAAATATTAGAATAATTCTTAATTTTGGACATACATTGGCGCATTCTTTAGAATCGGTTTATACTATTTCACACGGTCAAGCTGTTTCGATTGGTATTGATTTTTCTTCGTTTATTTCATTGGAAAATAATCTAATTAGTGATTATGAATATTCTCAAATCCAAAATATTTTAAAAAAGTATAATTTAGCTTACAAAAGGAAAATAAATATAAATAAGTTAAAAAAATATATACTATTTGATAAAAAAAATACTGAACAAAAAATAAATGAAATTCTTATAAATGGGATTGGCTCTTATAAATTTCAATCTTTTTCAATTGATGAATATTTGGATTATTTAAATGATTGGATTAAGTATAAGTAATATTGAATTTTCAACATTAATTGATATTCTAAATAATTATGAATTAGTCGAATTAAGGCTCGATTTAATGAATTTAACCAGTGAGCAATTCGATAAAGTTTTAGATTATAATGATAAAATTATCTTATGTTATAAAAATGATGATTTTAATAATATTGAAAAAATTTATTCATATTTTGAAAAAGGTCTGAATAAAAATGTCCGATACATTGATATAGATTTTAAACAAATAGATTTTTATTACGAATTAGCCCCAAAAATTAAAAAATCAAATTCACAATTAATATTATCATATCATAATTATTTAGAAATGCCAAGCGATTCTGAAATTGATATTTTAATTAAAAAAATGGACTATTACGAGCCAAATATTTATAAATTATGCTTCCATGCTAATTCAAATGATGATAATATTAGATGTTTGAATTTATATAAAAGATATAAAAATCTAATTGCATTTAACTTAGGCAATCTCGGAAATATTACAAGGCTATTAGCTTTAAAGTTAGGTGCGAAATTTATGTATTCTGCTTATTCAGAAAATACAAAAACTGAAGATTCACAATTTACATATAATCAATTAACTAATCTATTAGGATTTTTAGAAAATGATTAGGTCTGCTGTTATAGGTAATCCAATTTCGCATAGCCAAAGTCCCTTGATTTTTAATAGTATTAGTAAATTTTATGAAATTAAATCGCATTATACGCGTCTTGCAGGAAATTCTTTTGATGAGATTTTAAATTTAGCTAAATTACTTAATATTAACTCGCTTAATATTACTTCTCCATATAAAAATATATCTTATAAAAGTGCAGATTTCAAAGATGAATATTCAGAAATTACAAAAAATTCAAATTTTTTAATTTTTGAAAATAATCGCTTAAATGCTTATAATACGGATTATTTTGCATTTCAAAAAATTTTTAGTAATTTAAATTTCGATAAAAAAGACCAAATTTTAATTTTTGGAGCCGGTGATACAGCTTTTCTAATTACGAAAATTCTAAATTCCTATGGATATTTTAATTTGAATTTTGTCGTTAGAGATAAAATAAAGGTAAAAAATGATTTTTTTAAAAATAATCAAAATCTAATTTTATTTAATGAATTAAAGAGTTTGAAACCTTTCCAATTATTGATAAATACGGTTCCAAAGATAAATATTAATATTTCTATGATTTTTGATAACCCTAATATTCAGATTATTGATGCAATTTATAAAAATCCATTTCTAAATAAATTTAGTAAAAACTATATTTCGGGATATAAGTGGCTAATTTATCAAGCGATTCCAGCAATAACAAAATCATATAATATAGAATTAGATTTTGAGAAAATTGATTCTTTAATGAAAAACAATATTTCAAATAAGAAAAAAGTTGTATTAATTGGATTTATGGCATCTGGAAAAAGCACGATTGCTAATAAGTTAAGTCAAAAATTGAATATGAAATATGCTGATTCAGATGACACAATCGAATTAAAAGAAAATACAAAAATCCATAATATTTTTAGTAATCAAGGTGAGAATTATTTTAGAAAAATTGAAGATATAACAATCAGGGAATTAATAAATAGCGATAATCAAATCATTTCAATTGGCGGTGGAGCATTAGAAAATACGGAATTAGCAAACTATATTTTTGAAAATTCTTATGTGATTTATCTATTTTGCAAGCTCGATATATTAGTAAATAGAATAATAAATTCAAATATTCAGAGGCCAAAATTTGATATAAATAATTATGTGAATTTATATAATTCTCGGGAAAATGTTTATTTTAAATATTCTGATTTGATAATTGATAACTCATATAATATTAATAATTCTATTAATTTATTAGAAAATGAAATACTTAACGCGTTCTAATATTTTTGGAGAAGTCGAGGCTCCAAAATCAAAAAGCATAATTCAAAGAAAATTAATTTCTTCTTTTCTTTCTGGTAAATTGTTAGATATTGATTATCAAAATTTAGCTTACGACATTGAAATCACTCATAAAGCATTGAATATATTAGAATTAAATAATTCAGATATTTATATTGCTCAATCTGGTTTCTGTGCAAGAGTATTGCCAATTATCGCTTCGATTTTTAATGATGAAAATAGATTTTTAATTCATAAATCATTAGCAAAACGCCCAATTACGAATTTATTAAACGATATTGGATTAAATTCAGAAATTAATAAAATATATGATGATTTTTTTGAATTGAGTGTTAAAAATAAAATTTCAAGTGGAGAATATTTTATTGATTGTTCAATAACAAGCCAAATTCTCACTGGATTACTGATGGCTTTGCCGTACAAAAAACAAGATAGCATTATTATTGTAAAAAATCTTACAAGTAAGCCATATATTGATTTAACTATTGATATTTTAAAGACTTATTCTATTGAAATTGTTAATTCTGATTCTGAATATTTTATCAAAGGCGGTCAAAAATATTCTCAAATTTCTGATTATGAGGAAAGTGATTGGAGTGGAGCCGCATTTTTAATTAGTGCCGCAGTAATTAATTCAGAAAAAGGTGTTCGGATTAATGGACTTTCTAATTCAAGCATACAAGCGGATAAAGATATTTTAAAAATTCTCGAAAAAGCAAATGTTCAATATGAATTTTCAAAAAATCAATTTTTTGTTAAAAAATCTGAAATTAGTGCGTTTGAGCATGATTTTTCCAACTGTCCCGATTTAGTACCAGCAATTTTACCATTAGCTATAAATTCTAATGGTATATGTAAATTAAAAAATATTTCAAGATTAAAATATAAGGAAAGTAATAGAGTCAATTCTTTAATTGTTGAATATCAAAAATGCGGTATAAAAATCGAATATTGTGATAATGATTTGATAGTTTATCCCGATAAATTCCGAGGCACAAAAATTAATTCTCATAATGACCATAGAATACTTATGTCGCTTGCTGTTTCAGGGCTAAATTCTGATACTAAATTAGAAATTGACGATACAAATTGTGTAAATAAATCTTATCCGAATTTTTGGAACGATTTAAAATTATTAGGAGCTGAAATAAATTGAATAGATATGGACGCATATTTTCAGTACAAATTTTTGGTGAAAGCCATGGTTTATCTGTTGGAATTATAATTGATGGCTGTCCCGAAGGTATTAGATTAAACAAAAATGATTTTGAAAACGATTTATTAAGAAGAAAAACTGGTGATTTTGGCACAAGCCCAAGATTTGAAACAGATATTCCAATTATTAAGTCGGGAGTTTTTAATGATTTTACAACTGGCTCCCCTATAATTATTGAATTTGAAAATAATGATATAAAATCTGAGGGTTACGAAAAAATTAAAAATATTCCTCGTCCCGGTCATTCTGATTTTGTTGCATATAAAAAGTATAATGGATTTAATGATTATCGTGGAGCAGGGCATTTTTCGGGAAGACTTACTATTGGATTGGTGGGAGCTGGGGTTATCGCAAAAAAAATCATTTCAGAAATTGATATAAAATCTAAATTAATTTCTGCTGGCGGGCTTACGAATATTGAACAAGCTGTTTCTTCTGCTATAAACGATGCCGATTCGATTGGTGGAATCGTTGAGTGTAGAATAAATAATGTTCCAATTGGATTGGGAGAGCCTTTTTTTGATTCTATTGAGTCGTTAATTTCGCATATTATATTTTCAATTCCAGCTGTAAAAGGAATCGAATTTGGTTCTGGTTTTAGAAGTGCCGCTATGCGAGGTTCAGAGCATAATGATAGTTTAATTAATATTGATGGAAAAACTAATACCAATTTTTCAGGTGGAATAAATGGCGGTTTATCAAATGGAAATGAAATTGTGTTTAGAGTTGCTTTCAAACCCACTTCATCAATTCCAAAGGAACAAATTTCTATTGATATAAATTCGGGACAAGTAAAAAAATTAGAAATTATTGGGCGACACGACGCTTGTATAGCATTAAGAGCCTTAGTAATTGTCGAGGCAGCCGCGGCAATTGCATTAGCAGATTTATATTTAATTAATAAAAATTATAGATAATTATTTTTTTTTAAAAAAAAATTATATTACTATTTAGCAATATAATTTTTATAGCATCGTTTATACATTTAAATTGTTTCAAAAGTGAGGAAAATATGAAATTTTTATCAAAAAAAGAATTTACAGAACAAATTTTCGATTACGAAAATAAAACAGAATGGGAATATAATGGTGAACTCCCTGTAATAATTGATTTTTATGCGGATTGGTGTGGACCCTGCAAAATGCTTTCTCCAATAATGGATGAATTAGCAAACGATTACGAAGGTAAAGTTAATATTTTTAAAGTAGATACAGAAGAGGAGCAAGAGCTTGCGGGTGCTTTCGGTATTCGTAGTATTCCATCTGTATTATTTATTCCTAAAAATAGTGAAAGACCGCAAATGTCTGTTGGTGCTATGCGTAAAGATGATTACAAAAAAGCAATTAAAGATATTTTTGGTGTAAACGACCCAGCAACAAATAATTAATTATGAATAATTATCTTAAAACAGGGCTTGGTGTTAGCATTGGAGCGATGCTCGGGTATGCTTATTACTATTTTATTGGATGTAGTTCTGGCACTTGCCCAATAACATCTAATTGGCATATTTCAACGCTATATGGTGCTTTTATGGGCTTAGTTGCAGTATTCCCAACTAAGAAAAAAGAAAAAAAAGATTAGTATATATATAAATGTTTTCATAAACTCCAAAAAATCCCAATAGCTGAAAGGTTGTTGGGTTTTTTATTATCAAATTATTGAGTTGAATATTAATTAATTGAAATATAATTATATGTTTATCGTTTCTTAAAAATTATTTTTTATTAATAATAATAAATGACAATGGAAAGAAAAAACTCTTATAATTATGATGAATTGATTTTGTCGGGGCACGGGCTTTTGTTTGGACAAGAATATGGTAAACTTCCGCTTCCAAATATGCTGATGATGGATAGAATTACCAATATTGATAATAATGGCGGAGCTTATGGCAAAGGTATTGTCGTTGCTGAACTTGATATTAATCCCGATTTATGGTTTTTTGATTGTCATTTTAAGGGTGATGGCGTTATGCCCGGTTCTTTGGGGCTTGACGCACTACTTCAACTTACGGGTTTTTTCTTAGTATGGTCGGGTTTCAAAGGCAAGGGGCGCGCTTTAGGTTGTGATAAATTAAATTTCTTTGGTCAAGTATTGCCAACAAATAAGAAAGTTACTTACGAGGTTGATATCAAAAGAATTATCAATTTAAAGCTTACTATGGTTATCGCTGATGGAAAGGTTTTTGTTGACGACCAAGAAATTTATACTTGCGAAAATATGCGTGTTGGGCTTTTCGACCAATACGAAGTAAATTTATAAAAAAAAATGAATAAATAAAGTTAATTATCTATTCATTTTTTATTTTCTTATTTAATTAAAAAACTAATTAGAAATATTGGTCTCGCTCGCCATTTTTTACGCTTTCTAATTTTTGTTTTAAAATTCTAATATTCTGATTTTCTGCTAATTCATTAAGTTTTTTCTCAATTACTTGATAGCCAAGAGTTTTTGTTTCTTCTGGTGCGTAATCTTCGAGATATTCAGCTAATGTAAGCAAAGCATTTGGTGAACATAATTTTTTCACAAAGCCCGGAACAGCAAATTCCATAAAATGCTCCCCTGTTCTTCCCATTCGGTAGCAAGCAGTGCAAAATGATGGAATATGATCTTTTAAAAGTAATTCGTGAATAATTTCATTTAGCGGTCTGTCGTCATTAATCGTAAATTGCTCTTTATTAATATCTTGTAAATGGCGATTTTCATCACTATATCCACCTAACTCTATATTTGTACCGCCGTCAATCTGTGAAACTCCAAATTTTAATATTTCATCACGTAATTCGGCTGGCTCGCGTGCTGTAAGTATCATTCCCGTATAAGGCACGGCTAATCTAAGTATAGCAACTAATTTTGTGAAATCATAATCATTTACTATATATTTCATATCAAGATTCATATCGAGTGCATATTGTATTCTCGGAAATGAAATGGTATGCGGACCTACATTATAAACAGCTTCAAAATGATTTACGTGCCTTACTAATCCAAGTACTTCAAATCTCCAATCATACAATCCGAATAAAGCACCTATACCGACATCATCAATTCCCGCTTCCATAGCTCTATCCAAAGCAGTCAATCTCCAATCAAAATTACGTTTCATACCTGATAAATGTACTTTATGATATGTATCCTTATGATAAGTTTCTTGAAAGATTTGATAAGTGCCAATACCTGCATTTTTTATAGTCTCAAAGCCTTTGATATCTTGCGGTGCCGCGTTAATATTTACTCTACGAATTTCACCATTTTTTTCTTTCACGGAATAAACTGTTTTTACTGATTCGGCAATAAATTCAGGCGAATAAACTTGATGCTCACCATAGACTAATACTAATCTTTTATGACCGTGGTTTTCTAATGTCTGAACTTCTTTGATTAATTCATTTTCATACAAAGTTTTACGGATTATATCTTTATTATTCTTTTTAAATCCGCAATAAGAACAATTATTCGAGCAGTAATTACCGATATATAAGGGTGCAAAAAGAACGATTCTATCACCATAGATTTTTCGTTTAAGCTCTTTGGCGCCTTCTTTTATTTCTTCCACTAAATCAGGTGAGTTTGTATTAACTAAAACAGCTGTTTCGTGCATACTAAGTCTTTTTTTATCTAAGGACATAGAGATAATTTCTCTAACTCTTGATTTGTCTGGTTTAGTATTGTTTAATATATTAATAATCTCAGATGAATCAATAAATGGTTTCATTTTTTCATCTTCGATTAAATAATTCTCGGGATAATAAACCATTTTAATTCACCTATTATTGAATATTTTTCATAAAAATTGTTTCTAATTCAAGACCATTGAGTTTGTTTATTTTATCATTTAAATTTTGTATTTCTTCGTTTGTACCTTCGAGAATTAATGAAATTATGTTTATATTTCTTTCTTTTAATGACAAACCTTGACGACCTAAAATCATTTCTGAATTTTCATTTAATATTTTATTTAATGATTCTACTTCATTTTTGCTTTTTATAACGATTAAAGCACTACCAATTATTTTTTTCATTTTTTACACCTTTCTTTAAGTGAATATGTTATTGTTTATTAGAAAAATATTTAATTTTTCAAAAGTTATCTATATACAAAAATACGTAATATATTTTTATTATTGCATTATTATTCACATAATATTATAATATATAGATATTAATATTATTTTATTGTTACAATAATATGTTTAATTTGCATTATCATAACAATATTTTCATAATTATATATTGATTAATTTTAACTTTTTGATTCGATATAATTTAGTGCATCTTCAAATTCTTTCCAATGAGTGATTTCGTAGTCAGCAATACTATCTTTATGTTTATTATTAAGTATTTTAAATTGTTCGTCTGAATTATCAGGGCTAAATCTAATTGCTTTCATACCAATACCCTTAGCACCTAAAATATCAGTTTTTTCAATATCGCCAATGTGCAAAGCATTTTCGGGACTTATTTCAGCTTTTTCTAAAATCGCATTATAAGCAAGTGGGTTTGGCTTTGATACGCCAGTTTCATCACTAAAACTAAAATAATCAAAATATTCAAGCACACCAGCATTTTGCATTACTTTTTTTAGAATTATACCGGGAGTAAATCCAGTATCAGAAATTAATCCAATTTTATAATTTTTTGATTTTAAAGAAATTAAAACATCTTTAACACTTGGCATTAAATTTGGTGGATAATCGAGTATAGATTCAGCAAATGATTTTGCTACAACTATTATAGCATCTTCTGAATAGGGTAGTTTTAAATATGACCATAAAAAGCTAATTGTTTCAAAAGTATCGGGGGTACGTTGCTCGTTTAACCATATATTATTAAAAAATTCCCAAGAGGCTTGGACAGCTTCTTGAAATTGTTCCGAGCTTATTTGTACATTTAATTTTGAAATTTCTTCGGCAAATGTATGTTGACGGACTGAATTTCTTTTAATTCCATTACTTGAATCAAATAAAGTATTCCAAAAATCAATAGTTATTAATTTGATTTGCATTATGATTAGATATCCAAATTTTGTTTAAAAATAATTTGACAATTATTATTCTAAAAAATTGTATTATTTACTTTTAATTAAAATTATTAAATATTAAAAATAAAACAATATATTTAAATAAATATTATTTAATTACTTACGTATAAGTAAAATATGGAAAACAAAGAAATCATATTATTTAGCATTAATTTAATCGAATCAACTATCGAAGCTACGAGCCAATTAATTGATTTCTATTTAAAACGTATCGAATATGATGATTTACTTAATGAAGCTATTAACAATCTACTTACCGGTTATTCTACTTTAATTTTTGTATTACCACAGATTTTAACGGGTAGATTAGATAAAGTAAATCTTAAAAATGAACTTATAAATTCTATTCAAGAAGTCCAAGTAGCATTTGTTTATTCCGATGAATATCCAGATGATTTTAGAAATAAATGGTTAAATTTTTCAAATTATTGGAAATATTATAAAACTATTATTCTCGAAATGTTCGACAAAGAACGTATAATTCAAATCTCACTTAATTAAAAATTCATTTTAGCAATTCACAAACAAATTTTGCGTCTTTACTTTCGAAAAATATAAATAATAATAAAATAAAATGAGAAATATAGGAAATTCTTATAAAGGCGGAATGTTCACGCCAGTTATAAAAAGTTTATTAATTGCAAATATTGTTGTTTTTTTAATTCAACATTTTTTTATTGGTACTCTTACTTTTAACGGTACATCGCTCGGAAATGTTTTTATCAAGTATTTTGCATTGTGGCAGATAAATTTCGGACATATTCTTCCTTTCGAAGGTGATTATCAATTTTATCCTTGGCAATTAATAACATATCAATTTATGCATGCTGATTTTTGGCATTTATTTATGAATATGTTTGCTTTATGGATGTTTGGTTCGGAATTAGAACAAAATTGGGGTAAACAGCGATTCATCGCTTATTATTTAATCGCAGGTATTGGTGCGGCATTGATTCACATGGCTGTAACTCCATTTTTTGGTGAGATTCGCCCTACTGTCGGCGCGTCGGGGGCGATATATGGTATTTTATTAGCTTTTGGAATGACTTATCCTAATCGTCCAATTTTTATGTTCCCACTTTTTATTCCAATTCCCGCTAAGTATTTTGTTATGATTTTCGCGGGAATAGAACTTATTAATGGTGTTAGTGGAGTTAGTGGTGTGGCGCATTTTGCTCATTTAGGCGGCGCTTTAACGGGATTTATTCTTCTTAAATATGGAAAACATATTGGTTTTGAAAAATTAGTTAAATTGCTTTCGGGTGGGCAATATTACGACAATAGTTCCAATTATAATAGCTTTGGAAACGATTCATATTCAAGCAATTACTCACAATCCAAAGTAAATATTTATAAATTTTCGTATAAATCCGAACCAACTGAGCCAGCACCACAAATTTATAAAACTCCAGAGCCTAATCAAAAAAAATATATTATTGATGGTGAGGAAATTACACAAGTAAAAATAGATATAATTCTTGATAAAATTTCTGCTTCGGGCTATCAAAATTTAACTGAAAGAGAAAAATATATTTTAACTGAATTAAGTAAAAAATTATAATTTTATATAATAATTAAATTAATATTTTAATATGAATAATGATATCGAATTGTCTAATTCTCATTTAATTGATGAGAATGGACATAAAAATAAAAATAGATTTCCGCAAATGCGTTATCCTCGACGTAGTTCTCGCAAACTTTTTATTGGAAATGTTCCCATTGGAGCGGGTTCACCAATTAGTGTTCAAACGATGACAAAAACTAAAACTTCTGATATTCAGGCAACCGTTGCACAAATAAAAAGATGTGAAGACGCGGGAGTTGATATAGTTCGAGTTACAGTAAATAATAAAGGAGCGGCTGAGGCTATTGGCGAAATAGTAAAAAGTGTAAACGTTCCAATAGTAGCAGATATTCATTTTAATTATATGCATGCTTTGAAATCCATTGAGGCTGGCGTTGCAAAAGTTAGAATTAATCCCGGAAATATTGGTAAGGTTGATAGAATTGAAAAAGTGCTTTCTGCGGCTAAAGAACGTGGAATTCCAATTAGAATTGGTGTAAACTCTGGTTCGTTAGAGCAGGATATTCTCGATAAATATGGCTATCCAACAGCCGAAGCGCTTTACGAATCAGCTATGAAACACGCTCGTATAGCACAAGATTTTGGCTTCGAGGATTTAATCATTTCTGTAAAATCTACCTCTGTTCCACTAATGATAGAAGCATATAGATTAATAGCTGAAAGAACAGTTTTTCCTTTGCATCTCGGGGTTACCGAAGCGGGTAGAATACGTGTAGGAACTATAAAATCTGCAGTAGGTATAGGCACTTTATTAGCCGAAGGTATTGGTGATACAATAAGAGTATCACTTACTGACGAGCCAGAGCGTGAGGTCGAGGTTGGCAAAGAAATTTTACGTTCATTGGGTTATGCTCAAAGAAATGTAGAAATTATCTCATGCCCAACTTGCGGACGCTTAGATGTTGACTTATTTAAAATTACTGAGCAAGTCGAAGAAGCCGTTAAAGATATAAAAAAACCAATGACAGTATCAATTCTTGGCTGTGCTGTAAACGGTCCGGGCGAAGCTCGTGAGGCTGATATCGGAGTTGCGGCTGCAAAAGGGCAGGGATTATTATTTAGAAAAGGTGTGCCTTTACGTTATGTGCCCGAAGAAGATATTGTTAGTGAATTGCTTAAAGAAATTCATAATTTTCAACCCGAGCAGTAAAATAATATCTCTATTTATTGTAAAATTTTTTCTTAATCAGATATTAGGGTAACCGAAAGGTTACCTTGTTCTTTAAATATTTATATCAAAATCTAATAATTTTCTTTCAATATTTTTATAAATCTTAGCAAGTATGAAATAAATGAATATATTAATGCCGCAGTACACAAATAATATCCATATATATGAACAAAATCAAATTTTAATAATACCCCCAAAATTGTGATTATTATTAGTAAAAATGTAACTTTCCCTTCAAAGTTTGATGGCAAAATCAAATTATATTTTTTTGCTAAAAATGATCCAGCTAATAGAATTAAAATATCTCTAATTAAAACTGCTAAAAAGAACCATAATGGCAATAATTCATTAAAAATCATTACGAAAGCAATAATTGCAACTAAGAATTTATCAGCAACGGGGTCAAGAATTTTACCAAGCTCTGTTATTTGGTT
Organism: Bacteroidota bacterium; assembly: GCA_029974985.1. Lineage (GTDB taxonomy): Bacteria > Bacteroidota > Ignavibacteria > Kapaibacteriales > UBA2268 > JANJTB01. Next base: position 18,659 of record JARKQC010000084.1, read on the forward strand.
TAATTTTCTTGCTAAAAATCCATCAAAAAAATCACTTAACCCAGCAATTATGCCTATAATAATCGCCATTAAAATATTATCAATATATATAAAATAAGCAATTGGTATTGCTAATACTATTCTTAATATACTTAATAAGTTAGATATATTCATTCAATTCTGTCCTTTTTTAAGAAAAATAATTGTTAAGAAAAATGCAACAATTATTCCTACGAGCATTGGTTCGTAATCTTTAACAAATATAATATCATAAAATTTTAAAATTGTCCAAAATAATGAAAATAAACTTGAAACAGACATAATTATTATAGCATTTTTTGAATTTAATGTATATTTTTGGCTCATACTAATTGTAAGTGGGAAAATTAATCCGGGTACGGCTATCGAAGCTGTTTTAAAAATAATCTCTACGGCTGAAGGTATTAAAATTGCAATAATTATACCGCTTAATCCTGTAATCAATAATCCAATTTTTGTTAAATATTTTTCTGAATATTTTTTGAACTTTTTTATTGAAAATAACAAATCATTTCCAATTGTTACGGCGCTAATAAAGGCATAGCTATCGAGGGTGGACATTATCGTAGCAAGCAATGATACAACAAAAATACCTTTCCAAAATGTTGGCAATACGTTTTCGGCAATCATTGGATAGGACATAAGTGGATTATCAACTACTATAAATGATTTTGCATATAAGCCAATGGTAAGTGTCATAAAATCAAATATTCCCCATAATATAATTGCTACAAATATTCCATTTCTAGCAATTTTTGGAGTTTTAGCCGCAGAACATCGCTGATGAAAACTTGGGTCAACAAAGGTCTGAAATGCAATAATAAACCAAGTAACTAAAAATTGCCAATTATATCCCCCACTTATAGCTCTATGATTTTCAGGCAAAAGGCTGAACATCATACTTAAAGAGCCGTAATGATTAATTGTAAAAAAAAGTAATACGAAAAACCCTAAATACATCAAAATAAATTGGGCTGTATTTGTATAAATATCGGCTCGAAAACCACCTGTAAATAAATAAATTACAGATATTACAGCACCTATAACAATAGATAAATTTAAACTCCAACCTGAGAATAATTGAATAACAATTCCAAGCATTAAAATATATGCGGCGGGTATGGTAATCACAAGAACAATTAGCGAAGCCACGATTCCAGCTAATTTTCCATATTTTATTTGTATTTGTTCGGGTATCGAAGTTACATTTGATCTTCGTATTTTCATAGCAAGAAAATAAGCGAAAAAGAATGCGGCAATATAATATGGTAAACCGAAGCAAAACCAAGCAACAATACCAGATTTATACACAAACTCGCCTATTCCTAATATACTTCCATACCATGTCGCAACAAGCGAAGCTACGAAAAAAGGTAATGTTAATTTTCTGCCCGCAAGTAAAAAATCCTCTTTATCCATAGAAGATTTTTCTTTTTTATTTGCTACTATGAATCCAATATATAAAACTATTAGAATATATACTAGTACTACTAATATATCAAATAATCCAAGCGTCATATAATCCACTCATCGAGTATTAATTTCGGGGCTTCAAGATAATCATCACCAATAATAATGCAAGATTTAAGTAAATCAGCCGCTTGTGAAAATAGCGATTTATCTTTTGCAATAAGGCTTGCTAATTTTTCACCTTTTTCAATTTTATCTCCAATTTTTTTATGTAAAATTATACCCGCACCATAATCAATTCTATCGTTTATATCTTTTCTACCTGCTCCTATCATTATGCAAACTATTCCCGTGTAAAGGGTATCAATATGCTGTAAATATCCACTTTTTTCACAATAAATAGTAAATTGTGGATAATTTTTATATTTTTCTATACTTAAATCTAAATCTCCGCCTTGTGATTTAATCATTTTTAGGAAATTGTTGTATGCTCTCCCCGACTCCCATACTTCCTTAATTTTATTCTGTGCAATTGATTGATTTTCAAAAATATTAGCACTCAAAAGCATTCCTTCGCATAATTTAAATGTAATTTCTTCAATATCTTTTGGAGACTTTCCACTTAGTGCGGAAATTGTTTCCTCAATTTCGAGCCAATTACCAATTTTGTAGCCTAAGGGTTGCTCCATTGAAGTAAAAATTACTCTCATTTTTAAACCCGATTCACTCGCTACATCAATCATTGATTGGGCAAGCTGGCGAGCAGAATCAAAATCTTGCATAAATGCACCATTTCCTACTTTCATATCTATAACAAGTGCGTCGAGGTCTTCAACTAATTTTTTACTTAATATCGAAGCTGTGATTAATCCAAGTGACTCGACCGTTCCAGTTACGTCCCTAATATGGTATAATTTTTTATCTGCGGGAGCAATATCGTCGGTTTGTCTTGCCATAAAGACACCATTGGAATTTAATAATCTTAAATACTCTTCGTAATTTAAAGACATATTAAAACCAACTATTGATTCTAATTTATCAACAGTGCCTCCGGTATGACCAAGTCCACGCCCTGAAATCATAGGTACGGCAACATCAAAAGACATTAAGATTGGAGTAATAAGTAGAGAAATTTTATCTCCAACTCCACCCGTTGAATGTTTATCAACTTTTGGCTTTTTTATTGATGAAAAATCAAATTTTTTACCTGAATCACGCATTGCTAAAGTAAGAAATTTTACTTCTAATTTCGATAAACCTTTTGTACAACAAGCCATTAAGAAGGCGGCAGACTGAATATCGCTAACGTTAAAATTACTTAATCCTTGAATAAAAAAGTTTATTTCTTGTTCTGAGAGTTCAAATCCGTCGCGTTTCTTTTTTAAAATTTCTGTAATAATCATTATTTTTAAATCTGTAATTCACATTTAAGTAAAAATATTACTATTTTTAATATTAATATCGTATTTTTATAAAAATGATTTAGGTATTTATCAAAAAATTATATTATCTACTATGATTTATACTATGCAAGTAAGCCAAAAGCTTAAAAAATTAATTAGATCTTTACATCAAAAAACTTTTAGAGACCAATGCGGTCTATTTGTTGCTGAGGGTGAAAAATTAGTTTATGAATTATCTAAAAGCAATTTCAATGCTGATTTAATTGTAATTAGAGATTCCCCTTCTCCAGAAGTTATCGAATTAATAGAGTATTTTTCTGAAAAAGGCATTCCAATATATACAGCTCAAAAACATCTTTATAGCCAATTAACCGATACTAAATCTCCGCAAAGTATTTTAGCAGTAGTTGGAATTCAAAATAATAGACCAGATTTTAACAAACCTTTTATCGCTCTTGATGGAATTTCTGACCCCGGAAATGTTGGCACTATAATTCGTACTGCAGCTTGGTTTGGTTTTGACCAAATTATTTTAGGACGAGATTGTGCGGACTCTTTTAATCCCAAAACAGTTCGCTCGTCAATGGGCGGAATTTTCAATACTTCAATACATTATACACCCGACTTGCATTTATATTTAGAAGAGCATTATAGCAATTTTGAAATTTTTGGTGCTACTATTCATACAGAAAATTTACTTCACAAAACTAAAACAAAGAAAAATTTTGGCATTGTTTTCGGAAATGAATCAAAAGGTATAAGCGAGCTTGTTTCTAATAAGCTTACAAAAAAATTCCAAATCGAAGGTATTGGCAGTGCAGAATCATTAAATGTTGCTATAGCGGCGGGTATTACAATGTATCATTTCAAGAATTTTTTACAATAATATTTTAAAAAAATACTCTATATTGATTATTATTTTAATTTTCTTAAATTTTGTCTTAAATTTGTAGTTTGTTTTTTCATAATTATAAATAAATTTTAATAAAGTAAATTATGGAAGTTGTAGTAAAAATTTTTATCATAGTAATAGCAAGCTATTTAATCGGCAGTATTCCTACCGCAATTATTATAAGTAAAAAATTCTTCGGTTTCGATATTAGAACAAAAGGCAGTGGCAATATGGGTTCTACCAATGCTTTTCGTATATTAGGTTGGAAATGGGGCTTATTTGTCCAAATTGTTGATATTCTTAAAGGATATTTAGCAGTTGTATTGATTGCGGGAGTAATTGGGCAAGGGCTAATTTTCCCAAATACTACTATGTTTGAACATATTACTCTTTTAAAATTATTAGGTGGTATTTTTGCTGTTATTGGGCATATTTGGTCAGTGTTTGCTGGATTTAAGGGTGGTAAAGGCGTTAATACTGCGGCGGGGATGCTTATAGGTCTTGCTCCTTATGATGTATTAATTGCTTTAGCATTATTTGCAATCACTTTAATTTTCTCGGGTTATATTTCACTCGGCTCGATAATGGCGGCGTTTTCGATACCATCATCAATGATTGTTAGATATAATATTTTTGGAGCGAATATTCCGGGTTATGGTGTTTTAGTATATTTTGCTCTCGGATTGATGGTGCTTGTAGTTTTCACTCATAGAGCAAATATTAAACGACTTTTAAATGGGAACGAAAATAAATTTACTAAACTTCAGTTATTTAAAGTAAAGAAAGATAATTCTGAAAATATTTGAGGAAGTATTGAACACTAATAATTTAAAAATTTGTGTTTTAGGAGCCGGCGGTTGGGGAACTTCGCTGGCTCTTGTTTTGAGTAATAATAATTACGATACTGTACTTTGGACTCACGACCAGGAGCTTGCAAATTCTATTAACGAAAATAGAATAAATTCTGATTATTTACTAAATGTAAAAATTGATGAAAAAATCACTATTACAAGTGATGTTAATATTGTAAATAGCTGCGATTGGATTGTAAATGCAATCCCAACTCAATATATATTTGACACTTTGCAAAATCATAAAATTGAACTTAATGATAAATATATCATAAACGGTTCTAAAGGTATTGAAATTTCTACTTTATCGCGAATTTCTCAGATTTTTGAGAAATTCGATGTTAAAAAAGATAAATTTGCGGTATTAACGGGTCCAAGCCACGCAGAAGAAGTTTCGCGAAAAACTCCGACAACGATAGTTGCCGCTTCTGAAAATCATACTTTTACTCATAAAATTCAAAAAGTTTTTTCTAACGATTATTTTAGAGTATATTCATCGAATGATGTAATTGGTTGCGAGCTTGGTGGTGCTTTAAAAAATGTAATTGCTGTTGCCGCTGGGATTATTGATGGATTAGACTTAGGCGACAATACAAAAGCGGCGTTAATAACTCGTGGGTTAGCTGAAATTTCTCGTCTCGGACTTGCTATGGGTGCAATTCAGATGACTTTCTCTGGACTTTCGGGCTTAGGCGATTTATTTGTTACTTGTAATAGCAAACATAGCCGTAATAGAAAAGTAGGCGAACTCATTGGGAAAGGACAAAGTTTAGAAGAGATTAATTCAACTATGAAAATGGTTGCAGAAGGAGTTTTTACTACAAAAGCGGCTGTAATGCTGGGTGAGAAATATAATGTTGAAATTCCTATTACTCAAAAAGTTTATAAGATATTATTTGAAAATGTAAAACCTCGCGATGCTATTAAAACACTTATGACAAGACAGTCTAAAAGTGAATGGTGGTGGTGATTTTTAAATTTAAAATCTTGATTTTTTTTTATTAAAAATTAAATTGCTATCATTTAATCAACATATAAAACCATATTTTTTAATACTATTATCTTTGATAGTATTTTTTACTATTAATTCTTATAGCGATACTATTTATTGGGCTGATAAAGTTGTTGGTTTTTCATCTCAAACAGGAAATAAAGAATATTCGGCATATCAAATTCTTGGAAAACCGAGTATTATGCCATATCAAGGAAAATCTGCAACAGCTTGGATGCCCAAACATCCAACTGATAATATTGAATGGATACGCGTTAAATTTGCAGAAAAAATTTTTGTTCAACAGATTTTAATTAACGAAAATCTTAATCCGGGCGCTATTGTAAAAATCATTTTATATGATTCTTTAAATCAAGGGCATATCGTTTATTCAAATAATCTAATTTCAACGATTGCAAGTGTGGGAAGATTTTCAAGATTTTCGATTGAAAATAATGATTTTAGAACAAATGAATTAAAAATCGAAGTTAATATTATAAATTATTTAGATAATTATCAAATTGATGCTGTTGGCATCAGTGATTATATTAGCGATTACGAGGTAAAAATCAATCAAATAACTGATACATTGCAATTAAAGAAAGAACTACTCGATTCGAATATCAATAGCCGATATCGTGAGCTTGCTCCAATAATTTCTCAAGATGGTAAGAATTTAGTTTTCACTCGCGAGGGGCATCCCGAAAATATCGGACCGCTAAAAAAACAAGATGTTTGGATAGCTAAAATTGATGAAAATGGTCGTTTTCAGAAAGCTAAAAATCTTGGTAGCCCAATAAATAATGAATACGCAAATTATGCAATTTCTACTTCTACAAATGCTAATAGTTTACTACTTGGAAATATATATTTACCCGATGGAACATCAAAAACGGGTTTTTCAATTAGTATTTTTAATGGTGTAGAGTGGGAATTTCCAGATTCATTAATTATAAAAAATTATTATAATTTATATCCTTCTGGTAGCGCAACGCTTGCCAACAACGAGAAAATTCTGATAAGCTCGATAAAAAGAGAAGACAGCTATGGGAAAACTGACTTATATGTTTCTTTTTTGAACGAAGACGGAACTTGGTCAGAACCAAAGAATCTTGGAAATCAAATCAATACTGCCGAAGAGGAAATTTCACCATTTTTAGCAAGTGATAATAAAACACTTTATTTTTCTTCCTCTGGATTTCCCGGATACGGCAGTAATGATATGTTTATGAGCAAAAGGCTCGATGATACTTGGTCAAATTGGTCAGAGCCAATTAATTTAGGAGCGAATATAAATACAGAAGGCTGGGACGCTTATTATAGTATTACTGCAGACGGTAAATATGCCTACTTTGTATCATCAATAAATTCTGAAAATACAGAGGATATTTTTAGAGTTGAATTGCCGAAAGAAATCAAACCAGAAATCGTTGTTCTTATTAGTGGTCGCGTGTTAAATCAAAAAACAAATTCACCTGTAAAAGCAAAAATTATTTATGAAACTTTACCCGAAGGATTAGAGGCTGGGATAGCAAATTCAAATCCTTTAACGGGCGAATATAGTATAATTCTTCCTGCTGGTAAGAAATATGGATTTTTAGCTACTGCAAATGATTATATTTCGATAAATGAAAATATTGATTTAAAATCTATAAATGAATATTCTGAAATTCATAGAGATTTATTATTAGCACCTATCGAAAAAGGTCAGATAATAAGAATAAATAATATATTTTTTGATTATAATAAACACGAGCTTTTACAAGATTCTTACGTTGAATTATATAGATTAGTTAAGGTTTTGAAAGAGAACTCTTTGATGACAATACAAATTCAAGGGCATACAGATAATATTGGTAATTATAATTTTAATCAACAATTATCGCAAAAGCGTGCCGAATCTGTATATAATTTTTTAGTTGAGAACGGAATTGATTCTAAAAGACTGAAAATTAAAGCTTTCGGAAGAACAAAACCAATCGCAAAAAATGATACCGAAGAAGGTAGAGCAAAGAATAGAAGAGTAGAATTTGAGATTTTAGAAAAATAATTTTTTAAAAAATTAATAAAAATATAAATCAATTTAATTCTTCATAGTATTAATTCAATTTTTTTGCTTATTTTAAAGTTTAAAAAAGATTTAAAAATTTTTGGAGTAAATATGGTATCTGAACACAGTTTAAAAGTAAAATTCGATTCAGATGATCAAGATGTATTAGAAGCTTATCAACATGAAACTAACGGTCAATACCAAGCTGCTATTGACCATTATTTAAAAGCACTCGAAAAAAATCCTAATTTGGGTATTGTGCATAAACACTTAGGAAATGCTTATTATCGTCTCGGTATTATGGATAGTGCTGTAAAACATTTAGAGCGAAGTTCTGAATTATTACCCGATTTTCCGACTGTACTATATGAATTAGGATTAGCTTATTATAGAATTGGAAGTATCAAAAAAGGGTTGAAATATCTTGCAAAAGTTATTTCTCTTGATAAGAATTTTTTGATGGCATATTATTGGTATGGAATTTTTTCTTATCATTGTGGGCATTTAGACGATGCTTATAAATATTTAAAGCACGTTACTATTCAAAATCCAAAATTTTTAATTGCTTTTTTCCATTTGGGTGTTACTTGTTTAAGGCTCGGATTATATCAAGAAGCCGCTGATAGTTTAAAAACAGTTGTGGACAATAATCCAGATAGTCCATCAGCTTTTGCACTACTCGGCGATGCTTATATGAATTTAGATAGAAGAAGCGATGCAAGAATTGCTTATAAAAGCTGTCTCGAACTTGATCCAAGTGATGTAAAAGCTAAAAATGGGCTTGCTATGTTAGATGATTTTGCTAATACTATTTTTTAATATATATAATACAACTGAACGAAATAAGAAATTATAAATTTAATCTTTTATTTCGTTCAGATTTTTAAAACTTGGCAAATAATAATATAAATATTATTTTTTAGGGTATTATTTTATCTGCAATATTTAGAATATCTTCTGGAATTATTATCCCCTGATTGCTCGAAGCAGTTTTATTTATCAATAACTGATTAATTTCAAGTGGGATAATTTTATTACTAACCTGTTCATTATTTAGTAATTTAACAGCTATTTTTCCACTTTCAGCACCCCAACTTTCATAATTTACCCCATAACCAATCGCGGCGCCTTTTTTAGCTTGTAATGGGTCGCTAACAAACAATGGTATTTTATTTTTTGAGGCTAAATTTGCAATTATATCTAAACCTAAATATACAGTATTATCAGCCGCCGCAACAATAACATCAACTTTTTTTGCAAGCAATGATTGAACAGCTGGTAAAATATCATTCGGACTATTTACTGTTTGGCTTATGACGTTAATATTTGTTTTATTACAAACTTCCGTCAATCTATTTTTAGCATATTCTGCATTTTGTTCAGATGGATTATATGGTATTCCAATTGTAGAAACATTTGGAACGCAATTCTCAATAATTTCTACGAGTTTATCCATATTAAGCGGATCATATACTCCATATAAATTTTGGGGTGGAACAATACCAACTTGTTCTGGACCAAATGCAACAGTAAATACAACAGGAATATCAGTAATATTCGTCGAAGCCGCGACCATACAAGGCGTACCATTTGTAATAATCATTTTATAATTTTTATTATTAAAAGATTTCAAAATGATTTGAATATTTGATATTTCGCCTTGTGCATTTTTATAATCAATAGCTATATTTTTCCCATCTTCATAGCCCGCTTCTTTTAACGTTGAAATCAATTCTTCGCGTGCAATATCGAGTACAGGATCTTCCGATATCTGAATTATCCCAATTTTTGGCAATTTATTATCATTATTCTCACAAGATAGAAGCAAAAATAATGACAATAAAACAAAAATAAAAAAGTAGTAAATTCTTTTCATAATTATAATTTTTTAAATAATAATATAATTCATTATTTCAAATATAATGATTTTTTTAAATATTTAAATCATAAATATATTTAAAAACTATAATTTATTTAATATTTAAGAATAATATTTTACTGCGGCAATTCTCTATAATCAATTTCTGAACCAAGCATACTATGAGGTATTAAGTAAACTGCAATCATAACTATAGTAGCAATCCAAGCCCACCAAGTTTGATTTGGATGTTTACGCAAACGGAGAATTGTATAAAGCCAAATTAATATAGAAGCAAGCGTTTTATTATCTGTTAAATCGCCAAAATGGAGAATTGACTTACCAAAGGGCCAACCCGTCCAAAATGCTCCGAAAGCGTACCATTGAACCAATGGACCTAACACTAATCCGCCGAATGCAAAAAATCCAAAAGTCCAATATGCAAAATTCAATACTTTATCACCTTTAAATGCGGCTTCAAGTGCTACTCGCATAGCAAAAGCAAATGATAAAATCATAAAGGCAATATGTGGATATAGCACCCAATCTGGCACAACACCTTTATATCTTAATACTATTGGCTCATTTGTAATATATTTTAAATTTTGATAGTCTTTACCTACTGAAATATGATACATCACTTTTCCCGCTGGTTCCTGTGCAGGTAATTCAGCTACTAATTCATCTCCTTGACGAATCATATCGTGCTCAGTCCATTCATCGTGGCTTAAATATCTTTTCATCTTGATATGTGCTACAATGCTTTTATCTGGCGCATTTAATACTACGGGTGCATTTGCACCAATCTCGTGCGACCTTAGTAGTTTGAATTTAACAACAGAGCCTTCTACCGTTACTTCACCTTTTTTAGGATAAGTTGGTCCAGTTGTTCTTTGATATATCACAATGATTATCATTAATGCTATTGCGGCAAACCACAAAAATATTGATTTTTTCGTAGTCATTTTATTCTCCTTAAAATTATAATTACTAATTTACCATTTTTTCTGCTTGTGGGAATTGTATAATTGCTTTAATTATTTGATTATCTACTATACAAATAACTTCTGAAAACGCATCATAGCCCCACATCACATTTGCAATGCTTGCTTTCATATAATTTATAAAATAAGATTTATCTTGATTGAACATATCCATATTCCATAATTTATTTGATAATGCAAAATTCGCAAATTCTTTTAGCATATCATCATCAATCTGAAATTCGACATTAAATTTTGAATAATCATTTCCAAATCGTTTCAGCAAATCGTTTCCAAATCGTTTTTTATAGCTTACAGCCCATTCAAAATATAAGCCACTACGGATAAGTAAATTTGTTAATTGTGTTAATGTATCAGCTTTTACAATAACATCGGGAACAACCCCACCAATAGAAATAAGTGGTCTGCCCGAACTCGATTTAAATGTTTTTACTTTATCTTCTAATCCTAATTCTGCAATTTTACTCTGAATTTCACTAATACTATTTAAATTTTTTATCTGTTTTTCTAATTCAACTATTTCTTTATTAGAATGCTTTTGAATATCACGTCCCGAAGGAGTATAATATTTTCCTATAGTTAATTTAAATCCCGTAGAATCGTTCATTGTCCAAATTCTTTGTATTGAGCCTTTTCCAAAAGAAATCGAACCAACAACTATTCCCCTATCATAATCTTGAATAACACCGGATAGAAGTTCGCTACCCGAAGCAGAATTTTCATCAATTAATATTACTACTGGAATTTTTTCTAAAAAATCACCATTTTTTGAATAATATTGTGAATTAAAATCGGGATTACCAGATATAGCTTTTGTTAGAATTAAGTTTCCACCAACGAACATATCGAGAATTTCATCAACAATACTCATATATCCACCCGGATTACCACGAACATCAATTAATATTTTTGTCATTCCAAGTGATAAAAATACATTAACTTTTTCTCTTAATTCATTTGCTGTTGTTTCTGAAAATCTATTTAATGCAAAAACTCCAATTTTAGTATATGGAAAAAAGAATGCACTTGATAAACTTGGCTTAGGGATATCTTTGCGAGAAAATTCGATTTTTCTTACTTTCTCGGAAATACATTCTTTGATAGTTAAATTTACTTTTGTAGCAGAATCTCCACTTACTAATTCTTCAACTTCTTGCTTTGATAATCCTTTGGTTGGCTTTCCATTAATTGCAATAAGCTGGTCGCCAACGCTTAGCTTGGCTTCTTTTGCGGGTGTATTAGGGTAAATTTGAATAATATATACAGAATCTCTGATGCTCACAAAATCCGCACCAATCCCATACCCAATTCCTTTTTGATTTTCTTGAACTTTTTTTAAAGAAGGTCTATTATAGTAAAAAGATTCTTTATCAATAGATTGTAATAATGTCTCGAATGCTTTATCCGATATTTTTATTATATCAAGAGAATCAGGGTGATTTTTTACTGCTGTTTCGAGTATATATTTAAATTTTTGTGTTTGAAAATCAATTATTTTATCAATTTCACTCTCTTGTGCGAAACAATTAAAATTTAGGAAAAATAGAATTGAATAAAATACAAAAAAGTTTTTCATTATAATTATATCAAAATATAAAAATTATTTTTTTACTATGTAAATCTAAATATAGTAAGAATATTTAATTTGTAATTTATTTGATTATTACTCAAATTTTATTATAAAAAAAATGGGCTTCCATTTTTCAATGAAAGCCCAAAATTTTCTGTCAATCAGCTTTTTTAAAAACTGATAAGCAATATTATGGCATTACAACAACGTTATCAATAATAACCTCGTTATCAGCAGTAATTACAACTGAATATACTCCAGCTGCTAAGCCTTTAAGAGGTACATTAAAGCTATGACGTCCAGCGTTGTAAGTAGCACCGTTTACTGGTAACAATACTTGTTTACCGTCAGCAGTGAAGAATGCAATCTTCAAGTTAGCTGATTGAGTTAAATCAACTGTCATCATTACATAATCACGAGCTGGGTTTGGTGAGATATGAGAAGCACTTAATACGTTGTCGCCAACAAGTGGTAAGTCTTCTGAATCAAATGCACCTTTAAGTGTCATACCACCACGGTTATTAGAATTCAATGCCGCATTTGTATTATTAAACGACCTCAAATTACCAGCACCTTGATAAGCACATACTTTAAATGCATATTGAGTCTTACTTGATAAATTTGTTACCGATACACTACTACCAGTACCTTGATATACAGTATAAGTATTTGCGGCAATTGAAGTACCAGACCCAAATGTTGCATTTGCAGTATAAGAAGCGCCATTAGTGAATTTGTAGGTTGCTGGAATACTTAAACGACCTCTTGTACCCATAACAATTACACCATCTCCATCACCATTTGATGCCCAAGATAAATCAACAGAGTTAGTTGTCCAGTTGCTAAATGATAAATTAGACGCTTGTACTGTTGGAACAGTTGCTACAAGGTTGAAGTAAGCACTTGTACCAGAGGCTAAATCATTAGCATTGTCTGTTGCTTCGAGATTAACATCTGCGGCACCAACTAATGGATCGCCAGCGTTAAGTGTAACAGATAATGTAGTTGAGTATGCTGGAGCAGTAATTGAACCTGTTACAGTAGTTGAGAATGTTGCATCACCTTCTTGAACTGTAATTGTGAAGTTTACTGTTCCTGTCGGTGCGACTGGATTGTTATATTGGTCAAGAGTTTGTACTGTTAAATTAAATGCAGTACCACTGATTTGTGTACCTGGATTAATAATGTGTAGTTTCGTAGCAACTGCAGAACCTTCTACAAATGTTATAACTACATCATCAGAAGATACACAAGCACCATTAGTTACTGTCCATCTAAATGTATAAGTTCCGAAAGCACTAACAGTTACATTTGTATTAAATGTACTTGCACTTGCAAATGTTGCAGTACCATCACCTGATACTTTTGTCCAAAGACCAGTTGCTGGACTTGGATTTGTAGCACCTAATTGATAGCTTAATTCATCAAGGTCAGCTTCATCGTCATTGCCAGCGTTAGCCGAAACAAGAGCATTTACTGTAATTGTAGTAGTTGCTGAATTTGTACAACCATTAGCATCTGTATATGTATATGTTAATGTATGAACACCAACTCCAGCTGATGTTGGATTGAATACATTAGATGTTACTCCAGTACCACTATATGTTCCACCTGCTGGACTTCCTTGAGTTAAAGTAAAGCTTGAACTATTAACACATACTGGATTATAAGTACCAGCAGATACTGTTGGTAATCCATTTACTACGATTGTCTTAGTTGCAAATACTGAACAAGCTCCATTTGTTGCTGTATAAGTTATTGTATGTGTTCCTACACCTGCGGTTCCTGGATTAAATGTATTTCCACTTACACCAGCACCACTATAAGAACCAGTTCCTACATCTGTTGACGCTGTTAATGGTAATGGATTTGCATTAATACATACAGAACTAAATGTTTGAGTCCAAGTGATTGTTGGTAACTTGTCAACTACGATTGTCTTAGTTGCAAATACTGAACAATCTCCATTGGTTGCGGTATAAGTAATTGTATGAGTACCTACACCAGCAGCATTTGGATAAAATATACTGCCTGTTACACCAGCACCACTATAAGAACCAGTTCCTACATCTGTTGACGCTGTTAAGGTTACTGAACCAGCATTTTGACAATATGGTCCATAACTTGCTGTCCAAGTGATTGTTGGTAACTTATCTACTACGATTGTCTTGCTTTCAAATACTGAACAAGCTCCATTTGTTGCTGTATAAGTAATCGTATGTGTTCCAACGCCAGCTGCGCTTGGATAGAACATATTACCAGTAACGCCATTACCACTAAATGCTCCACTACCTACACTTGTTAAAGCTGATAATGGAACACCATTTGAATTTTCACATACAGAACTAAATGTTTGTGACCATGTAATTGTTGGTAACTCATCTACTACGATTGTCTTAGTTGCAGTTACAGATGCACACGAACCATTTGTTACGGTATAAGTAATCGTATGAGTACCTGCACCTGCAGCACTTGGATTAAATGTATTGCCTGTTACACCAGCACCACTATAAGAACCAGTTCCTACATCTGTTGAGGCTGTTAAGGTTACTGAACCAGCATTTTGACAATATGGTCCATAACTTGCTGTCCAAGTGATTGTTGGTAACTTATCTACTACGATTGTCTTTGTTGCAGTTGAAACGCAACCGCCATCTGAATATGTATAAGTTATTGTATGTGTACCTGCTCCAGCCACTGATGGATAGAAGGTATTGCCAGTTACACCAAGACCACTATATGTTCCACCAGTAGGAATTGCATCGCCAGTTAATGTAATTGGAGTT